>DATJYZ010000283.1:0-14691 GCA_035499355.1 Burkholderiaceae bacterium
GTGCCAATGACGGCGCCGTTGTGCAGTGCCACGACATCGACGCTGCCTGGAATCGGATCGGTCTTCAGCGTCACGAGCAGCGTCTTGGCGTCGACGACCCCGACTTGCGCCGTGCTGCCGGCCGGTGGCACCGTACCGCCCACCAACTGCAATGGCGCCGTGCCGTCCTTCCAGATATTGTTGTTGTACATCGCGAACGAATCGACGGTCGTTGCACCGGCCACGTACATGTGGTGGTTGCCGAAGTCGATGCTCACCGGGGGGCTACTGGTCGCCACGGTCTGCTCGAGCCGGAGGCGGTTGCCATTGCGTTTGAACAGCGACACCGTGTTCGAACCGTTGTTGACGACCGCGACCAAATCACCGCCCAGTTGCTTCACGCCCCGCGCGTTGCCTGCGACGCCGCCCTTGCCGTAAGTTGCCAGGGTTTGCACAAGTGTGCCGGTCTTGGTGTCGAACACCAGGACCTGGTTCGCCGTCGGGTCGTTGGTCATCACGACTGCCAGCGTGCTGTCGTCCTGGTCCGCACGCACGCTGGCAGCGCCCGCTGCCATTGCCAGCATTACCGCCAGGTGCATTGAGCTTCTTGAACTGACCATGATGCGGTTCCTTTTGAAGGCATTCCATTGATATGCTGCAACTGCCGATCCGCGACGGGGCTCGACCTGCGCGCTACTCTCAAACGGTCCTCAAACGGTCATGCACCGGACAGGCGTGCAGCAACGGGTTTCATTCAAGCCTGAAGGCAGGTTTCGTTGCCGCAGCGTGTCTGCGCGGAACACTCACGGCCGGGCAATCCCGAGGCCGATCCTTTCCGACCATGCATGCCAATGCACAGTCGCTGGGGGGGTGCGACTCTTACGCCGAAATCGCATTCGCCAACGTAAAGAAGGACGTGCGCCTTTGGCAGGACGGACGCCTCAGCCTTTCCGCGCGTCTTGAGATCGGAGCCGCTTTGCGCCGCAGTCACCGCGCGGTTGCCGCCGGCCAGTGCCGTGGACCGAAACGCAACGGCTGCTTTCAGGCAACCAATTTGGCTCAACGACGGTCGGCGAAGGGTCGCGAGCGAATATTGAGTCAGCTGCCCGGCACCGGGCGCTCGCCCCGGCCGTTGAAGCATGCCTTCCTGGCGGAAACACGCGAGGGCGTCGTCCGCAAGACAATCCGCGAGGTACTGCGGAAGGCATGCGTTGCAGCGTTCGCTGTTCCACTACTTGGTCAGCGTGTCCTTTCGATCGTCGACGATCTCCCGACAACACGGGTCCGATTTCGCTTGATCGGGATGATCTCGGCACCGTCGCGCAACTTATCGAGGTAGTCGGCCCAGGTCTGCAGCATCTTGCGGCGCTGCTCGACAAACTCGGTCCGGTTGTACGCGCGGCCCAACGCGTCCCTAACCGCATGTGCAAGCTGCGCCTCAATGACGGCCTCATCGACATTCAGCCGTTCAGCCAACAGCGTGCGAGCCATCGCCCGAAACCCATGGCCGGTCATCTCGTCTTTGGGGAATCCCATGCGCCGCAACGCGGCCAGCACACCGTTGTCGCTCATCGGCCGCTCACCGGTCCGGGGACTCGGGAAAACGTAGCGGCCGTGACCTGTCAGTGGGTGCAGGTCGCAAAGGACCGCGACCGCCTGCCTCGACAACGGCACGACGTGCGCCAAGCCATTCAGCTCTTCTTGCTTGGTTCGCTTCATGCGCGCAGCGGGAAAGAAAGCGGCCCGAGACCGTCCGGGCAAGAAAAAACCTCCAAGCAGTTGATTTGCTTGGAGGTTTTGGACAATCCGGGACCTTCTGGGAGGTCCCGGGATTCTTCAAATGGTGGAGCCGGGGGGAATCGAACCCCCGTCCGCAAGCCATCGCCGGCCAGTTCTACATGCGTAGCTGTCTGATTTGTTTCTCGCGTCTCCGGTCGCGCAGCAGCACGCTACCGGGTCCGCCAGTCACCTTGGATCTCGCGATGCGCCAAGCGACCCGGCGCACCACCAGCCGATGTGGATGACCTCGCAGCCCTTGCCTTGCGGCTCGAGCCCGGCCCATCGGCCTGCCGTTGCGAGGCTCACCGGTTTTTAGGCGGCGAGGGCGAAACGTTCGTCGTTCGCAGTTACTTCGTTCCAGCTGGATTAACGAGCTGATCTGGCGCTCGGCATGCCCTGATCCGACTCCGCACCCACGTCGAAGCCAGGTCGGCCCCTGGAAAGCAGAGTTTAGGCCACATCCAGCCAGTTCAAGAGGTCGCTCGGCGTGCCAAGGATCGCGTCGGCCCCCCAATCGTGCATCGGTGGTCCATCGCCTAGGTAGCCCCACGACGCCACCAGCGTCGCCATGCCCGCGGCCCGGCCCGCCACCACGTCGCGCAAGTCGTCGCCGACATAGGCGCAGCGAGCGGCCTGCAGGTCGAGCTGGCGGGCTGCCTCGAGCAGCGGTGCCGGATGCGGTTTGGCATGCGCAGTGCTGTCGCCGCAGACCAGGGCCGCCAGGCGCAGGCGCAGCGCCAGGCCGTCGACGATCGGCTCGGTGAAGCGCGCCGCCTTGTTGGTGACGATGCCCCAGCGCAGCCCCGCTGCCTCGAGCGAGCGCAGCACCGGTTGCATGGCGTCGAACACCCGGGTGGTGTCCAGCAGCCGCTGCGCGTAGCGCGCCAGGAAGGCGTCGCGCAGGGGCTCGAACTGCGCATCGCCCGGCTTGACGCCGAAGGCGGCGCCGACCATGCCGCGCGCACCGGCGCCGACCATCGGACGCAGTTGCTCGAAAGCCAGCGACGGCAGCCCCTTCTCGGCGCGCAGGTCGTTGGCGGCTCCGGCCAGGTCGGGGGCACTGTCGATCAGGGTGCCGTCGAGGTCGAACAGCACGGCATCGCAACGCGCCGTCATCGCGGCTTGGTGCAGGCCAACAGGTAGTTGACGCTGGTATCGCCCGAAAGCCAGTAGCGGCCGGTCAGCGGGTTGTACTGCATCCCTTTCAGGTCGATCACCTCGAGGCCCGCGGCGCGACAGGCGCGTGCCAGCTCGCTCGGGCGGATGAGGCGTGCATATTCGTGCGTGCCCTTGGGCAGCAGGCGCAGCACGTGCTCGGCGCCGACGATTGCGAACGCGAACGCCTTGGCATTGCGGCTGATGGTCGAGAAGAACAGGTGCCCGCCCGGTCGTGCCAGCGCCGCGCACGCGCGCACCACGGACTCCGGCTGCGGCACGTGCTCCAGCATCTCCATGCAGGTGACCGTGTCGAACTCAGCGGGCCGCCGCTGCGCCAGATCCTCTGCCGACACCTCGAGGTACTCCACCCCTTGCACGCCGGCGTCGAGGGCGTGCAGGCGCGCAACCTTGAGCGGCTTGGCCGCCAGATCGATGCCGGTGACCGACGCACCGCGCCGCGCCATCGCTTCGGCGAGGATGCCGCCACCACAGCCGACATCGAGCACCTGCCGGCCGCGCAGCGAGGCCAGCATGTCGATCCACTCCAGCCGCAGCGGATTGATCGCGTGCAACGGCTTGAACTCGCCGTGCGGATCCCACCAGCGATGCGCCAGTTCGCCGAACTTGCTCAGCTCCTGCGGGTCGGCATTGACGGCCATGGTCGCCATCGTAGCGGCATGCGCGCGCGAACCGCGGCCGATGACTTAGCGCCGTCCCCGGGTCCGTTGCGGCGTAGTTCCCGCGGCCAAGAAAAAGCCCCGCCGAAGCGGGGCCTCGATTCGACGCGTGTCGTGATTACTTCTTGGTGCGTGTGCCCACGACCTCGATCTCGACGCGACGGTTCTTGGCGCGACCTTCCGCGGTCTTGTTGTCGGCCACGGGCTGCTTCTCGCCCTTGCCTTCGGTGTAGACGCGGTTCTTCTCGACGCCCTTGCTGGTCAGGTACGCCTTCACGGCCTCGGCGCGCGCGACCGACAGCTTCTGGTTGAACGCATCGCTGCCGACGTTGTCGGTATGGCCGACGGCAATGATCACTTCCAGATTGACGCCAGCGGTCTTGGCCACCAGGTCATCCAGCTTCGCCTTGGCTTCGGGCTTCAGCGTGGACTTGCCGAAGTCGAAGAACGCATCCGCAGCGAAAGTCACCTTCTCGCTGGTCGGCGCCGGCGGCGGGGGCGGCGGCGGGGGCGGCGGGGCCGGGGGCGCGGCCATCGGGGCCGGCGGGGGCGGCGCCGGCGCCGGGGCCGGAGCGGCCATCGGGGCCGGCTTCAGCGCGCCATCGCAGGCGGGATTGGCGGTGGCTGGCGTCCAGTTCGCGTCGCGCCAGCAGTTCTCGCCCGATCCGTTTTTCCAGACCGTGCCATCGGAAGCGCGCCACTGGTCCGTCGAATTGGACTGCGCGAAGACGAGCATCGGCGCAGCCAAAGCAGCGGAGGCAAACAGCGCCGCCACCTTGTTGAGTTTCTTCATGATTCTCCTCTCAGGGGGATAGTCGCAGCTGCCTGCGAGATGTTCACGTCGGAAGCGAGAAAACCCGGCAAACACCCGATTTCACGAGCGCTCACCACCGGCCTCGAAGATTTTGCCATAGGGCCCATGACCGTCCCTATTGTGATCTGCGGGAACGCCAGCCGACCCCTCTTGTTGCGAAGGTGCGACACGGGGTAGGCCCTTAGAATTGACTTCCCTCAAGAGCGGCGTGGCGGTTCAGGCCTCGTCACACAGGCGGCCCCCGATCGCCGCCCCCTCCCCATGACTCAATTCGCCAAGGAAACCCTCGCCGTCAGTCTCGAGGAGGAGATGCGGCGCTCGTACCTCGATTACGCGATGAGCGTGATCGTCGGGCGGGCACTGCCCGACGCCCGCGACGGCCTCAAGCCGGTGCACCGCCGCGTGCTCTTCGCGATGCACGAGCAGAACAACGACTGGAATCGCCCGTTCAAGAAGAGCGCGCGCATCGTCGGCGACGTGATGGGCAAGTACCACCCGCACGGCGACACCGCGATCTACGACACCATCGTGCGCATGGCGCAGCCGTTCTCGCTGCGTCACATGCTGGTCGACGGCCAGGGCAACTTCGGCTCGGTCGACGGCGACAACGCGGCGGCGATGCGCTACACGGAAATCCGGCTTGCCAAGATCGCGCACGAGATGCTGGCCGACATCGACAAGGAGACCGTCGACTTCGGCCCCAACTACGACGGCTCGGAGAAGGAGCCGCTGGTGCTGCCCTCGAGGCTGCCCAACCTGCTGGTCAACGGGTCGGCCGGCATTGCGGTGGGCATGGCCACCAACATCCCGCCGCACAACCTCAACGAGATCGTCGACGCCTGCCTGCACCTGCTGAGGAACCCCGGCGCCACGCTCGACGAACTGATGGAGATTGTGCCGGCGCCCGACTTTCCGACGGCAGGGATCATCTACGGCCTGGCCGGCGTGCGCGAGGGCTATCGCAGCGGACGCGGCAAGGTGATCATGCGCGCCAAGTGCCACTTCGAGGAGATCGATCGCGGCCAGCGGCAGGCGATCATCGTCGACGAGATCCCGTACCAGGTGAACAAGAAGACGCTGCTCGAGCGCATCGCCGAGCTCGTCAACGAGAAGCGGCTCGAGGGCATCAGCCACATCCAGGACGAGAGCGACAAGTCCGGCATGCGGGTGGTGATCGAGCTCAAGCGCGGCGAACTGCCCGAGGTGGTGCTCAACAACCTCTACAAGCAGACCCAGCTGCAGGACACCTTCGGCATCAACATGGTCGCCCTGATCGACGGCCAGCCCAAGCTGTGCAACCTGCGCGAGCTGGTGGAGATCTTCCTCGACCACCGCCGCGAGGTGGTGACGCGGCGCACGGTGTTCGAGCTGCGCAAGGCGCGCGAGCGCGGCCACCTGCTCGAAGGGCTGGCGGTGGCGCTGGCCAACATCGATGAATTCATCGAAACGATCAAGACCTCGCCGACGCCGCCGGTGGCCAAGGCGGCACTCATGAGCAAGGGCTGGGACAGCTCGCTCGTGCGCGAGATGCTGGCGCGAGCGCAGGATCAGACGCCCGGCGGCCGCGAGGCCTTTCGCCCCGAGGGCCTGCCCGCGCACTACGGCCTGCAGTTCGACGGCCTGTACCGCCTGTCCGACGAGCAGGCCGGCGAGATCCTGCAGATGCGCCTGCAACGCCTCACCGGCCTCGAGCAGGACAAGATCATCAGCGAGTACAAGGAGGTGATGGAGCGCATCGCCGACCTGCTCGACATCCTGGTCAAGCCCGAGCGCGTGGTGCGCATCATCGGCGACGAGCTGATCGCGCTGCGCGAGGAGTTCGGCCAGACCAAGGCCGGCGCCCGGCGCAGCGTGATCGAGCGCAACGTGCAGGAGCTGCTGACCGAAGACCTGATCACGCCGCAGGACATGGTGGTCACGCTCAGCCACGGCGGCTACGTGAAGAGCCAGGCGCTGTCGGACTACCGCGCGCAGCGCCGCGGCGGGCGCGGCAAGCAGGCGGCGGTGACCAAGGAAGACGACTGGATCGACCAGCTCTTCATCGCCAACACGCACGACTGGATCCTGTGCTTCAGCAACCGCGGCCGTGTCTACTGGCTCAAGGTGTGGGAGGTGCCGCAGGGCGGCCGCGCCAGCCGCGGCAAGCCGATCGTCAACATGTTCCCGCTGACGCCCGACGAGAAGATCACCGTCGTGCTGCCGCTGACCGGCGAGTTCCGCAGCTTCCCGGCCGACCACTACGTGTTCATGGCCACCGCGCTGGGCACGGTGAAGAAGACCGCGCTCGACGACTTCAGCAACCCGCGCAAGGCCGGCATCATTGCGGTCGACCTCGACCCGGGCGACTACCTGATCGGCGCCGCACTCACCGACGGCAAGCACGACGTGATGCTGTTCTCCGACGGCGGCAAGGCGGTGCGCTTCGACGAGGAAGACGTGCGGCCGATGGGCCGCCAGGCGCGCGGCGTGCGCGGCATGATGCTCGACGACGGCCAGCGCGTGATCGCGATGCTGGTGGCCGAGGACGAGTCGCAATCGGTGCTGACCGCCACCGAGAACGGCTTCGGCAAGCGCACGCCGATCGCCGAATACACCCGGCACGGCCGGGGCACCAAGGGGATGATCGCGATCCAGCAGAGCGAGCGCAACGGCCGCGTGGTGGCCGCCACGCTGGTGAAGCCCGAGGACGAGATCATGCTGATCACCGACCGCGGCGTGCTGGTGCGCACACGCGTGGCCGAGATCCGTGAGATGGGCCGGGCCACGCAAGGCGTGACGCTGATCGCGCTCGACGACGGCACCAAGCTCTCCGGCCTGCAGCGGATCGTCGAGAACGACGCCAACGGCGATGGCGACGAGGCCGAAGGCGGCCATTCGGACGCATCGCCACCCGGCCCACCGGGGCCAGACTGAGGCATCGGCACGCTGCGACGGCCGCGCGGCGTGCAAGAATTCGAAACATCCCATGGCCGAGGCCGCGACCAACTCTTCACTGCAGTCACTGCGCGATCGCATCGACGCGATCGACCGCGAACTGCTGGGCGCCCTGAATCGCCGCGCCAAGCTGGCGCAACAAGTCGGCGACCTCAAGCGCCACGAGGGCTCGGTGGTGTTTCGCCCCGAGCGGGAGGCGCAGGTGATCGAGGGGCTGAAGTCAGCCAACGAAGGGCCGCTGAGCGCCGACAGCATCGCGCCGATCTGGCGCGAGATCATGTCGGCCTGCCGCGCGCTGGAGACGCCGACCCGGGTGGCCTACCTCGGGCCGGCCGGCACCTTCAGCGAGGAAGCCGCGCTCGGCTACTTCGGCTCGTCGATCGACCGCGTGCCGTGCGTCAACTTCGACGAGGTGGTGCGCGCCACCGGCGCCGGCGCGGCGGATTTCGGCGTGGTGCCGGTGGAGAACAACACCGAGGGCGTGGTGGCGCGCTCGCTCGACCTGTTCCTGACGATGCCGCTGTTCATCATCGGCGAGACCAGCCTGATCGTGCGCCACAACCTGCTGCGCAAGGAGAACTCGCGGCAGGGCATCGACGCCGTGCTTGCGCACCCGCAGGCGTTGGCGCAGTGCCATCACTGGCTGAGCGTGAACTTCCCGGACGTCGAACGACGCCCGGTGACCAGCAACGCCGAAGGCGCGCGCCTGGCGGCCGGCAATCCCGCCTGGGCGGCGATCGCCGGCGCGCGTGCGGCCAGCGAGTTCGGCCTGCACGTGGTGGCCCCGGCGATCCAGGACGAAGCCCACAACCGCACGCGCTTCGCGGTGCTCACGCACCCCGACCGCCACCCCGCGCCCAAGCCGTCTGGGCACGACTGCACGAGCCTGGTCGTCTCGGTCCCCAACCGGCCGGGCGCCGTGCACGACATGCTGGTGCCGCTGAAGCGGCACGGCGTCTCGATGAGCCGCTTCGAGTCGAGGCCCGCGCGCTCGGGCCAATGGGAGTACTACTTCTACATCGACATCGAGGGCCACCCCGACGATCCCAAGGTCGGCGTGGCGTTGCGCGAGTTGCGCGAAGCCTGCGCCTTCTTCAAGGTGCTGGGCGCCTACCCGATCGACACGCACTGAGCATGGCTTCAGCCCAGACCATGTTCAATCAGCTCGGCCTGATCGGGTGCGGCCTGATGGGTGGCTCGTTCGCGCTCGCGCTCAAGCGCGCCGGTCTCGTCAAGCGCGTGGTCGGCTACAGCAAGTCACCCTCCACCACCGACCGCGCCAAACGCATGGGCGTGATCGACGTCGCTGCCGAGTCGGCGCTGCTGGCGGTGAGCGGCGCCGACATCGTGTTGCTGGCGGTGCCGGTGTCGGCCACCGAGGTGACGTTCAAGGCGATCCGGCACCTGGTCGAACCCAGCGTGCTGTTCATGGACGTCGGCTCGACCAAGCGCGACGTGGTCGATGCCGCCCGCCGCGTGCTCAAGGAGCGCGTACCCTCGTTCGTGCCGGCGCACCCGATCACCGGCAAGGAGGTCGCCGGCGTGCACAACGCCGACGCGGCGCTGTATGCCGGCCGCCAGGTGATCCTGACGCCGCTGCCGCAGACGCTGCCCGAGCTGGTGCAAAAGGCCACCGACGTGTGGGCCGCGATCGGCGCCCAGGTGCTGCGCATGACGCCGGAGAACCACGACGCCGCGTTCGCGTCGGTGAGCCACCTGCCCCATCTGCTGGCTTTCGCGTACTTCAGCGCGGTGGTCAATCAGCCCGCGGGACGCGACTTCCTGTCGCTGGCCGGGCCGGGCTTCCGCGACTTCACGCGCATCGCCGCCAGCGACCCGGCGATCTGGCGCGACATCCTGATGGCCAACCGCGAAGAGATCCTCAAGCAGTCGGCGCGCTTTCGGCACACGCTCGACGCGATGGAGCTGGTGATCAAGAACGGCAACGCCGAGGCGCTCGAAGACCTGATCAAGGTCGCGTCGGAGGCACGAGCGGGCTGGCAACTCGGCGGCCCGCGCGGCGGCAACAAGGGCTAGCGTCTCGCGCGGCGTTCGAGCGCGCCTTCGCGTCATGTACGACATCGCGCAGATCGATTTGCCGCCCCTGCGGCGCGCCGCCGGCACGGTGCGCCTGCCGGGCTCGAAGAGCATCTCCAACCGCGTGCTGTTGCTGGCCGGCCTGAGCGAGGGCCGCACCGAAGTCCACGACCTGCTCGACTCCGACGACACCCGGGTGATGCTCGACGCGCTGCGCCAGCTCGGTTGCGGCGTCGACAACGAGCGCGGACACACCTCGGTCATCGGCATCGGCGGGTCGCTGCGTCGGTTGCGCGCGCCGTTGAGGCTCTTTCTCGGCAACGCCGGCACCGCGATGCGGCCGCTGGCGGCCGCACTCGCCCTGCTGGTCACGCGCGATGGCGGCGATATCGAGCTGAGCGGCGTCGCCCGCATGCACGAGCGGCCGATCGGCGACCTGGTCGACGCGCTGCGCCAACTCGGCGCCCAGGTGGACTACCTGCGCCACGAGGGCTACCCGCCGCTGCGCCTGCGCGGCGGCGGCACGCTGCGCACCGACCGGCCGATCCGCGTGCGCGGCGACGTCTCGAGCCAGTTCCTCACCGCGCTGCTGCTCGCGCTGCCGCTGCTCAGCGCCGAGCAACCGATCGTCGTCGAGGTCGACGGTGAGCTGATCTCCAAGCCCTACGTCGAGATCACGCTGGCGCTGCTGCAGCGCTTCGGCATCACGGTGCAGCACGACGACCTGCAGCGCTTCGTCATCGCGCCGCACAGCCGCTACCGGGCACCGGCGCGCATCCACGTCGAGGGCGACGCGTCGGCGGCGTCGTACTTCATCGCCGCCGGGGCGATTGCGGCGGTGGAGGCGCCGCTGCGCCTCGAGGGCGTCGGGCTCGACTCGATCCAGGGCGACATCCGCTTCATCGACGCGGCGCGCGCGATGGGGGCGCAGGTCAGCGGTGGCGCCTCGTGGATCGACGTGCGCCGCGGTGCCTGGCCGCTGAAGGCACTGACGCTCGACTGCAACCACATGCCCGACGCGGCGATGACGCTGGCCGCGATGGCGCTCTTCGCCGACGGACGCACGCGACTGACGCACATCGGCAGCTGGCGCGTCAAGGAGACCGACCGCATCGCCGCGATGGCGACCGAGCTGCGCAAGCTCGGTGCCTCCGTGGTCGACGGCGCGGATTTCATCGAAGTCGAGCCACCGCTGGCGTGGCGCCGCGCCACGCTGCACACCTACGACGACCACCGCATGGCGATGTGTCTGTCGCTGGCGGCGTTCAACCCGCTCGCCGGCGGGCACGTGCCGGTTCGCTTGCTCGACCCGCGCTGCGTGGCGAAGACGTTTCCCGAGTACTTCGAGACGCTGTTCGACGTCGTGCAGACCGACACCGCCGACATCCCGGTGATCGCCGTCGATGGCCCCACGGCATCCGGCAAAGGCACGCTGGCGGCCACGGTGGCGGCGCGCCTGGGCTGGCATCAGCTCGACTCGGGCGCGCTGTATCGCGCCACCGCGCTGGCCGCCATGCGGCACGGCGTGGCGCAGGGCGACACGCCGGCGCTGGCGCGACTGGCGGCCAATCTGGCCCTGCGCTTCGAGGCCGACCGCATCTGGCTCGACGGCATCGACGTCACCGACGCGCTGCGCCACGAGGCCGTCGGCGCGCTCGCCTCGCACGTCTCGGCACTGCCCGAGGTACGGCAGGCCTTGCATGCGCTGCAGTTGTCGTTTCGGCGCGTGCCCGGCCTGGTGGCCGACGGGCGCGACATGGGCACCGTGGTGTTCCCGGATGCTCCGCTCAAGGTGTTCCTCACCGCGAGCGCCGCCATGCGCGCGGAGAGGCGCCATAAGCAATTGATATCAAAGGGAATTTCGACTACACTCGCAGCCCTTCGCGCCGACCTCGAGGCGCGCGACGCGCGCGACACACAACGCGCCGTCTCGCCCCTGAAGCCGGCGCAGGATGCGCTCCAACTCGACAACTCGTCGCTCACGATCGAGCAATCGGCCGATCGGGTGCTGCAGTGGTGGGGCGAGCGCAACGCCTTCGATTGATGCGCCGGGTTGCAGCCCGATCGGGCGCCGCCATCTGAGGCACTTGGCCCGCGAGGGATTCGTCGTCGCGCAAGGCGCCGGCGTCTTCCGAGCGGATGTTCGACCCCCAACCCGCAACCTCAGGTTGCACGGCCGGACCACACCATCGCTGTCCCTGACCGGCCGCAAGGAAATCTCTCATGCCACAAGCTCAAACCGCCATGTCCGGCGGCGAATCGTTTGCCGCCCTGTTCGAGGAGTCGCTCAAGCGCAGCGAGATGCGCGCCGGCGAAGTCATCACCGCCGAGGTGGTGCGCATCGACTTCAACTACGTGGTGGTCAACGCGGGCCTCAAGAGCGAGGCCTATGTTCCGATCGAAGAGTTCAAGAACGACCAGGGCGGACTCGAAGTCGCCGTCGGTGACTACGTTTCGGTGGCGATCGACGCCATCGAGAACGGCTACGGCGACACCATCCTGTCGCGCGACAAGGCCAAGCGCCTGGCGTCGTGGCTGGCGCTGGAGAACGCGCTGGAGTCCGGCCAGTTCGTCAACGGCACCGTCAGCGGCAAGGTCAAGGGTGGTCTCACGGTGCTGGTCAACGGCATCCGCGCGTTCCTGCCCGGCTCGCTGAGCGACACCCGCCCGGTCAAGGACCTGACGCCGTTCGAAGGCAAGACGCTCGAGTTCAAGGTCATCAAGCTCGACCGCAAGCGCAACAACGTGGTGCTGTCGCGCCGCGCGGTCGTCGAGGCCAGCATGGGCGAAGAGCGCGCCAAGCTGCTCGAGACGTTGACCGAAGGCGCCATCGTGCACGGCGTGGTCAAGAACATCACCGAGTACGGCGCGTTCGTCGACCTGGGTGGCATCGACGGCCTGCTGCACATCACCGACATGGCCTGGCGCCGCGTGCGCCACCCGAGCGAGGTGGTGCAGGTCGGCCAGGAGCTGACCGCCAAGGTGCTGAAGTTCGATGCCGAGAAGAACCGCGTGTCGCTGGGCTTGAAGCAGCTCGGCGACGACCCGTGGCACGGCGTCTCGCGCCGCTACCCGTCGGGCACCCGCCTGTTCGGCAAGGTCACCAACATCGCCGACTACGGCGCGTTCGTCGAGATCGAGCCGGGCATCGAAGGCCTGGTGCACGTCTCGGAGATGGACTGGACCAACAAGAACGTCGCGCCGAGCAAGGTGGTGACCCTCGGCGACGAGGTCGAGGTGATGGTGCTCGAGATCGACGAGGACAAGCGCCGCATCAGCCTCGGCATGAAGCAGTGCAAGGCCAACCCGTGGGAAGAGTTCGCCGCCAACGTCAAGCGCGGCGACAAGGTCAAGGGCCCGATCAAGTCGATCACCGACTTCGGCGTCTTCGTCGGCCTGGCGCAGGGCATCGACGGTCTGGTGCACCTGTCGGACCTGTCGTGGAACGAGCCCGGCGAGACCGCGGTGCGCAACTACAAGAAGGGCCAGGAGGTCGAGGCCGTCGTGCTCGGCATCGACATCGAGCGCGAGCGCATCAGCCTGGGCATCAAGCAGCTCGACCAGGATCCCTTCACCAGCTTCGTCACGCTCAACGATCGTGGCGCCCTGGTGAGCGGCAAGGTCAAGAGCGTCGACCCGCGCGGCGCCGAGATCCAGCTGACCGCCGACGTCACGGCGTACCTGCGCGCCAGCGAAATCAGCCGCGATCGCGTCGAGGACGCGCGCAACGTGCTGAAGGAGGGCGACGAGGTGCACGCGATCATCGTCAACGTCGACCGCAAGGCGCGTTCGATCCAGCTGTCGATCAAGGCCAAGGACGCGGCCGACCAGCAAGAGGCGATGCAGCGCCTGGCGCAGAGCAACGAGCGCGAGACGGCGGGCACCACCAGCCTCGGTGCGCTGCTGCGCGCCAAGCTCGACAACCGCGACAACCCCAACGGTTGACGTGTCAGGCAGCGGCCGGCGCGAGCCGGCCGCCACCGCCGGCCATGGCCGGCCCTTCGCTGGTTTGCCCGTAGCCCGTGATGCCATGACCCGATCGGACTTGGTCGCCCAACTCGCCGAGCGGTTTGCCCAGTTGACGCAGCGCGACACCGAGTTCGCCGTCAAGACGATCCTCGACGCGATGTCGGACGCGCTCGCGCGCGGCCACCGCATCGAGATCCGCGGCTTCGGCAGCTTCTCGATCAACCGGCGTCCGCCGCGCGTCGGACGCAATCCGCGCAGCGGCGAGCAGGTGACGATCCCCGAGAAGCTGGTGCCGCACTTCAAGCCGGGCAAGGCGCTGCGCGAGGCGGTGGATCACGAACTGCCGGTGGTCGCCGCCGACGAAGCGACGACCGCCGACCCCGTGCGGGCAGAGACCTAGCCACGACGCGCGGCCGCGCCAGATCGGCCTCCGTAGAATGCGCGCTCGATGCGCATCCTCACCTGGCTGATCCGCGCGTTCATCTTCTTCACGCTGTTCGCGTTCGCGCTCAACAACCAGCACGAGATCATCGTGCACTGGTTCTTCGGCGCGCAGTGGCGGGCGCCCCTGGTGATCGTCGTGCTGGCCGCGTTCGGCGTCGGGCTGGCGCTGGGCGTGCTGGCCATGGTGCCGCGCTGGTGGCGCCACCGTCGGCTGGCGCAGCGGCAAGCCCGCACGCCACCCGTGCCCACGCCGGCCATGGCCGAGCCGACGACCACGGTGCCATCGGACATCGCGTTCGCCCAGCCGCCGCGCGAGGGGCTGTAGCGATGGACTTCGACCTCCTCGGCTGGTTGCTGATCGGCGTGCCGATCGCGTTCGCGTTCGGCTGGATCGCGTCGCGCCTGGACATCGGGCAATGGAAGCGTGCCCAGCACGAGGCGCCGAAGGAGTACTTCCATGGTCTGAACCTGCTGCTCAACGAGCAGGCCGACAAGGCGATCGACGCCTTCATCGAGGCGGTGCAGCGCGACCCCGACACCACCGAACTCCACTTCGCCCTCGGCAACCTGTTCCGGCGCCGCGGCGAGTTCGAGCGCGCGGTGCGCGTGCACCAACACCTGCTGCAGCGCGCCGACCTGGGCGCCGCCGACCGCACCCGCGCCCAGCACGCGCTGGCGCAGGACTTCGTGAAGGCCGGGCTGCTCGACCGCGCCGAGGAGGCCTACGCCGCGCTCGAAGGCACCAGCTACGACATCGAGGCCCGCCTGGCGCGGCTCTCGCTGGCCGAGCGCGCGCGCGACTGGCGCACCGCCGCGCAGATGGCGCAGCGCCTCGAAGCCAGTGGCACCGGCTCGTATGCGACCCGCATCGCGCACCATTGGTGCGAGTTGTCGCAGCAG
>DATJYZ010000284.1:0-3946 GCA_035499355.1 Burkholderiaceae bacterium
CGGGTCATCGCGCCCGATGGCTTCATGGAGAACGCGATCGCCGAGAACGTGCTGGCCGGCAACGCCATGACGCGGCGCGCCCAGTACCAGTTCGGCTCGGTGCTGCCGATGGGTCCGCAGGGGCCGGTGGGCTCGGGCATCGGTGCCGCGTTGTCATTGGGCACGATCGGACTGATCCCCCCGACCGAGCTGGTGACCAAGACCGGCCAGCAATTGACGGTCGACGGCGTTCGCATCGTCTTTCAGATGGCGCCGAACACCGAGGCGCCGTCGGAGATGCTGTTCTATTTCCCCGACCTCAAGACGCTGTTCTGGGCCGAGGACGTGAACAAGACCATGCACAACATCTACACCCTGCGCGGAGCCAAGGTGCGTGATGCGCTGAGCTGGAGCAAGTACGTCAACGAGTTGCTCGACCTCTTCCCCGAGGCCGAACTCGCCGTCGGCCCGCACACCTGGCCAACCTGGGGCGGCGAGAACATTCGCCAGCAGTTGGTCTATCAGCGCGACATGTACCGCTTCATCCACGACCAGGCGCTGTTCCTCGCCAACCAGGGCAAGAAGATGGACGACCTGGGCAACGCCACGTTCTACCCCAAGGCGCTGCAGGAGAACTTCTCGACCCGCGGCTACTACAGCTCGCTGAGCCAGAACCTGCGCGCCGTCTACAACTTCTACCTCGGCTACTACGACAGCAACCCGGCCACCTTGAACCGCTACGCGCCGGCCGAGACCTCGCGGCGCTACGTGGCCGAATTCGGCGGCGCGGAGGCCATCGTCGCGAAGGGCCGCAAGGCGTTTGCCGCCGGCGACTATCGCTGGACCGTCGAGCTGGTCAACCACGTCGTGATGGCCGACCCGCAGAACATGGACGCCCGTGCGCTGCAGGCCGACGCATTCGAGCAGCTGGCCTATCAGGTCGAGACCGCGGTATGGCGCAACGAGTACCTCACCGCCGCCCAGGAGCTGCGCCAGGGCGTCAAGCCGGTGCGCCTGTCCACCCAGGGCCCGGACTTGTTGCGCGCCATGACCCCCGAGATGGTGTTCGACCTGCTGGCCGTGCGGCTGAACCACGAGAAAGCCGATGGCCTGAATGTCGGTATCAACTTCAACTTCACCGATAGCGGCGACAGGTTCGCGCTGGAGTTGAGCAACTCGGTGCTCAACAACACGAAGGGCCGCGTGCTGAAGAACGCCCAGGTCAGCCTGACGCTGTCGACGATGGCCTTCATGAAGATGACGGTGGGCCGGGTGCCGTTGCCTGAACTGTTGAACGCCGGTGAAATCAAGCTCGACGGCGATCCCAAGGCGCTGGGTGCGGTGTTTGCCAATCTGGAAACGCCCAACCCGATGTTCAACATCGTCTCGCCTTGAGATGTCGCTGTCCGCTCCATCGATCAGCTGGCAGGCACGCTGGGTCGAGCTGCTGCTGCGCCTGACCGTCAAGCGTCGCATGGCACCGGATGTCGACGTGGCGGCGCTGCGCGAGCACTACCGGGCGCTCGACCGCCGGCGCTTCCGCGTGCCGGCGGACGCCACACGCACGCCGGTGCACTGCGACGGCGTGCCCTGCGAATGGGTGGAAGTGCCGTCGTCGCGGCCCGAGCGCGTGCTGCTCTACCTGCACGGCGGTGGCTTCGCGCTGCACTTGCCGCAACTCTACGCGGGGCTTGCCGCACGGCTGGCGCGCGCGCTCGAAGCGCGCGTGCTGCTCGCCGACTACCGGCTCGCGCCCGAGCATCCGTTCCCGGCCGGCGTGGCCGACTGCCTCAACACCTATCGCTGGCTGCGCGGGCAGGGCGTCGCGGCGCACCACATCGTGGTCGGTGGCGACTCGGCCGGTGCCAACCTCACGCTGGCGACGCTGCTCGGTGCCAAAGCCGCGGGCCTGCCGCGGCCGGCGTGTGCGTTCGCGATCTCGCCGCCGGTCGACCTGACGCTGGCGTCGCCGAGCTTCGTCAGCAACGAGCGCAGCGATGCGCTGTTCCGGCTGGCGACGCTGTTGCTGCTGCGCGACCGCTACGTCGAACCCGAGCGCCTGCTCGAACCGCTCGTGTCGCCGCTGTTCGGCGACCTCGCCGGCCTGCCGCCGCTGCTGCTGCAGGCCGGCACGCGCGAGATGCTGCGCGACGATGCGGTGCGCTTCGCCGAACGCGCGCGCAGCGCGCGCGTGCAGGTCGAGCTCGAGCTGTGGCACGGCATGCAGCACTGCTTTCAGATGCTGCAGTTTCTGCCGGAGAGCGAACGCGCCATCGAGGCGATCGCGCGCTTCGTGATGCGCCACACCGGCTGGTCTGCGGTCGAGGATGCCGGGCAAGCCCCGCACTCGGTGCCGGCGATCGAACACGCCGACTGATCGGCAGCGTCGGCAACCTCGCCGCCCGAACGGATGAGGTTCCTTGCCATTCGAACGACGTGTTGCGCAATGGTGCGCACGGGCACGCGCTCCTAACATGACTTTGTCGTTGCCCCACGGCGCAACGCCCCCGCGCAGCCCTCAACCCCACGGTGAACCGATCATGCCCGCTCTTTCAGTGCTCGACCTCGCGATGTTCATCCTCGAATCACCCGACCGTCACTTCAATGTCGGGCCGCTGGTCGTGCTCGATCCGCCGGCGCGCGGCCGCACCGGTTTCGCCGACCGGCTGCATGCCCGCCTGCTCGAACGGCCGGCCGGGCCGCCGTTCACCTACCGGCTGCGCACGCCGCGTGTCGGCATGCCATCGCTCGAGGAGGATCCCGATTTCGATCTGGCCCGCCACGTGCATCGCGTGACGCTGAAGGCGCCGGGCAGCATGCGGCAGTTGTTCGACCAGGTCGGCGCGCTGCATCAGAAGCGGCTCGATCGATCGCAGCCGCTGTGGCAGTTCTATGTGATCGACGGCTTGGAAGGCGGCAAGGTGGCGCTGTTCGGCAAGGTGCACCACGGCGTGATCGACGGCCGCACGTTCGTGCAGGTGATTTCGAACTGGCTGGCCCTCTCGCCGGGCGAACGCGCCGTGCGTGCGATGTGGGAGGGCGTGCCGCAGCGCGCGAGTCACGCCGCGGCGCAGGCCACCGTGGTCGAGCGCCTGCGGGGCGCCGTGGGAAAAGCCGCCGGGGCCACCGCCACCGTCGCGTCGCTGTACCGCATGCTCGCCGCGCAGGCGCTGGCCAGCGTCGGCCTGGGCTCGGGCAAGACGCTGGCGCTGCCGTTCACCGGCATCCCCAAGGTCCTGCAGGGGCGTTCGTCGGCGCAGCGCTCGTTCGCGTACTGCACGCTGCCGATCGACGAGATGAAGGCGCTCGGCAAGGCGCGCGGTGCGAGCCTGAACGACCTGCTGCTGGTCACGCTGGACCTGGCGCTCGCGCGTTATCTGGCCGAACTCGGAACCCACCCCGACAAGCCGCTGGTCACCGCGATGCCGGTCGCCCTGGCAGCGGCCAAGGGTGGCAACCAGATCGCCGTGCTGCAGTTTCCGCTGGGCGGGCCGGGCAAGTCCGCAAGCGGCCGGCTCGACGACATCCGCCGTCACACCGCCACGGTCAAGGACGTGGTGAGGCGCGAGGCCAGCGCGATGGTCATGCTGTTCACGGCGCTCGTGCACGGCATTCCCGGCATGCTCGACAAGTTCGGCCTGAAGGGCGGCGTGCCGGTGAGCAACATGGTGGTCTCCAATCCGTTCGGCCTGCCCGAAGATCGCTACCTGATGGGCGCCAGGGTCGAACTGGTGCTGCCGCTGTCGCTCGTGAACGCCGGGCAGATGCTCAACGTCACCGCGGTGACGCTGGGCAATCAACTGCAGATCGGCTTCCTGGCGATCCCCGATGCGGTGCCCAGCGTGGACAAGCTCGCGCGCTACACGCGCGAGGCCTTCGACACGCTCGAGGATGCACTCGCCGAGCCGGTGTCCGCCAAGGAGGCACGGCCCAGGCGCGGCGCGCGTGCGCCGGCACCGAACGGCGC
>DATJYZ010000285.1:0-8272 GCA_035499355.1 Burkholderiaceae bacterium
GTCGATCGACCACCTGATCGAGACCGACCCGGCGCGCGCGAGCACGATGCAGAAGAACCTGATCGCGCTGCTGCGTGCGTCGATGCCCACGCTGCGCGAGGCCGGCGACGGCGGACCGCGCGACCTCAGGCGCGAGCTCGACGTGATCCGGCCGTACCTGGAGATCCTGAAGGTGCGCATGGAGGACCGATTGCGCACCGAGATCGACGTGCCCGAGGGCCTGCTGTCGGCCGAGTTTCCGTCGATGATGATCCAGACGCTGGTGGAGAACGCGATCAAGCACGGCCTCGAGCCCAAGCCGGAAGGCGGGCTGCTCGGCGTGCGCGCCGAAGTGCTGCACGGCAAGCTCGCCGTCACGGTGGCCGACACCGGCGTCGGTTTCGGCAAGGCGGCCACGGCAGGCACCGGCGTCGGCCTGGCCAATGTGCGCGAGCGGCTGCGGCTGCTGTACGGCAACAGGGCCACGCTGAACGTGCGCGAGAACAACGGCGGCGGCACCGCGGTGACGATCACGGTGCCGTACAAGAGCATCGACGACGGCACCGCTGCGCCAGCGTGACCGCAAGGCCTCACCGCACCGCTAGGATGGCCGCATGAATGCAACGTCGAACCCGCGCGCCGTGCTGGCCGACGACGAGCGGCTGATGCGCGAGCAGATGCGCGCGCGGCTGGCCGAGGTGTGGCCCGAGCTGCAGCTGGTGGCCGAGGCCAGGAACGGACTGGAGGCGGTGCAGGCCGTGCGCGAGCACCAGCCCGACATCGTGTTCCTCGACATCCGCATGCCGGGCCTCACCGGCGTCGAGGCGGCGCGGCAGATCGCGCAGCTGGAGTTCGACGACGATGCGCTGCTGCCCGAGATCGTGTTCGTCACCGCGTACGACCAGTACGCGATCGAGGCGTTCGAGCAGGGGGTCGCCGACTACGTGCTCAAGCCCGCCGAGCGCGAGCGCCTGGCACTCACCGTCGAGCGCCTGAAGAAGCGGCTGGCCCACCGCGGCAGCGCGGACGCGCCGGCGAGCGCACCGATCCAGCAGCTGCTGCACAAGCTCTCGGCGCAGTTGAACCCCGGCGCCGGCGCGGCGGCGTACCTCAAGTGGATCCAGGCCAGCGTCGGCACGGCGATCCAGATGATCCCGGTGGCCGACGTGCTGTTCTTCATCAGCGACGAGAAGTACACCCGGGTGCAGACCCCGCAGCTCGAGGCGCTGATCCGCAAGCCGATCAAGGAACTGGTCGACGAGCTCGACCCGCAGGTGTTCTGGCAGATCCACCGCTCGACGCTGGTGAACGTCAACGCGGTGGCCGGTGTCGCACGCGACTTCCGCGGCCGCCAGATCGTCAGCGTCAAGGGCCACCCCGAGAAGCTCGAGGTCAGCCGCAGCTACGCGGGGTTGTTCAAGGGAATGTGAGCCGACCTCAACCACGACGCGATGCACCACTGCGCTGCCCAGTAGGCGCCGAGGATCCACAGGTTCGCCGCCGGCAACGCCAGCGCGAACTTGTTGGTGGCCAGCAAGGCATCGGAGGTCATGAACAGCGCGCCACCGACCATCAGCAGGCGGCCGCGGCTTCGCTCGTCATCGCGTCCCGCCAGGCCCACCACGGCGGTCTGCGCCGACATCGCGGTCAGCGCGAGCACGTAGCACACCACCGGCAGGCGCAGCCCCGCCGGCACCGACGGCCACAACAGGGCCAGCACGGCGCCGGCGACGAGCGCGTAGACCGTCACCGCCACGGGTTGCGCGAGGAAACGATGCTCGCGCGTGAAGGCCACGACGTAAGCGATGTGCGCCAGCAGGAACGCCACCAACCCGGGCAGAAAGCCCTGCTGCGGCCACAGCAGCGCGATGTCGCCGAGCAGCGACAGCACGAGGCCGGTGAGCACGGCGCCGCGCACGGCAGGCGCGGCGCTGCCGCGCGGCCAGGCGCGCAGCAGGATCAGAGCGGTCGTCAGCGGTTTGAACGCGAACAACAGCACGGCATTGTTCAAGGCCCACGGCGCGCCGGCGATCGCCAGCAGCGCGCTGCCGACGACCAGCGCGTTCTGCACACGCGGGCCGATCGTGAAGCCGGGGGTCATGTCGGTGTCGTGGCCGTCGCGCTGCGCGCGGCCAGTTCGGCGCGCAACCGTTTCAGCCGCTGGCGCGGATCCTCGCGCTGCACGGCCTCGTCGAGCTTCATCTCCACGATGAAGCGGCTCGGCAGCGCGGCCACGGTCTCGCGGCCGCGCTTGCGGCGCTTCAGCGCGCTGACCATCAGCGTCTGCCGGGCGCGCGTCACGCCCACGTACATCAGGCGGCGCTCCTCCTCGAGGCGCTGCGCGGTGACGGGATCGGCCTCGCTCGCGAACGGCAGCAGGCCTTCGTTGACCCCGGCCAGCATCACGTGCGGCCACTCCAGGCCCTTGCCGGCGTGCAGCGTCGACAGCATCACGACGTCGGCGTCGTCGCCGCGCTCGGCCAGGCTGTGCAGGATGCTGATCGTCTGGGCCACCTGCAGCACGGTGGTGGCCTCGCCGACGAGGCCGGAGCCGTGGCCGGCCGTGCCGCCGCCGCAGCGCCGCGCGATCCAGTCGGCGAACTCGAGCACGTTGGCCCAGCGCGCCTCGGCCAGTTTGGCCTGCTCTTCACCGTCGAACAGGTGCTGCTCGTAGCCGATGTCACGCAGCCAGTCCTTCAGCAGCGCCCGCGCCGCATCGCTGCCGTGCGCGTGGCGCGCGCGCTGCTCGAGGTCGTTGACCAGGCGGCCGAACTCGTGCAGCGCCTGCACCGACTTGCGCGGCAGTGCGGTGTGCAGGCTGTCGGCGAACAGGGCCTCGAACAGCGACACCTTCCAGCGGGCGGCGAAACGCCCAAGCGCAGCGAGCGTCTGGTGGCCGATGCCGCGCTTCGGCGCGGTGGCCGCGCGCAGGAAGGCCGGATCGTCGTCGTTGTTGACGAGCAGGCGCAGCCAGGCGCAGAGGTCCTTGATCTCGGCGCGGTCGAAGAAGCTCTGTCCACCGGAAACCTGGTAAGGAATCTGCGCGCGCCGCAGCGCCTGTTCGAACACCTTGGCCTGGTGGTTGGCGCGATAGAGCACCGCGAAGTCGCGCCAGCGCGCGCCGGCGGCGCGCCTCGCCTGGATCCACGTCACCGCGCGGTCGGCCTCGTGCTCCTCGTTGTCGCAGTCGATGCGCCTGACCGGTTCGCCGTCGCCGTGCTCGCTCCACAACGCCTTGACGAACAGCTTGGGGTTGGCCGCGATGACGTGGTTGGCAGCGCGCAGGATGGCGCCGGTGGAACGGTAGTTCTGTTCCAGCGCGATGATCTTCAGCGCCGGAAAGTCGCGCGGCAGCTGCTTCAGGTTCTCGATCGTCGCGCCGCGCCAGCCGTAGATGCTCTGGTCGTCGTCGCCCACTGCCGTGAACCGCCCGGCCTCGCCGACCATCGCCTTCAGCAGGTCGTACTGCACGGCGTTGGTGTCCTGCACCTCGTCGATCAGCACGTGCGCGAAGCGCTGCTGCCACCGGCCGCGCACGTCGGGATGCGCGCGCACCAGCTTCAGCGGCAGGCCGATGAGGTCGTCGAAGTCGACCGCCTGGTAG
Organism: Burkholderiaceae bacterium; assembly: GCA_035499355.1. Taxonomy (GTDB): domain Bacteria; phylum Pseudomonadota; class Gammaproteobacteria; order Burkholderiales; family Burkholderiaceae_C; genus JAEUPI01. The sequence goes on from DATJYZ010000285.1 coordinate 3,584, forward strand.
GCGGCGAGGCGCTCGTGGTAGCGCTGCATCACCCGCGCCGCCACGCGTTCGTCGTCGTTGCCGGCGTCGGCAGCGGCGCTGTCGGCGTCGAGGCCGCGGTTCTTCCAGGCGCTGATCGTCCACTGCCAACGCCGGGCCAGTGCCGCATCGGTGGTGCCGCCGGCATCGCGCAGCAGCGCCAGCACGTCGTCCGAATCGAGGATCGAGAAGCGCGGCTTCAAGCCGAGCGCGGTGCCATCTTCGCGCAGCATGCGCACACCGAGCGCGTGGAAGGTGCAGATCACCAGTGCCGAGGCGGCCCGCGGGCCGGCCATCTCGCGCGCTCGTTCGCGCATCTCGGCGGCCGCCTTGTTGGTGAACGTGATCGCCGCGATGCGTTCGGGGGTCACCCCCGAGCGCAGCAGGTGCGCGATCTTGTGCACGATGACGCGGGTCTTGCCCGATCCCGCGCCGGCCAGCACGAGACAAGGCCCGTCGGTGTGCCGCACCGCCTGCCACTGCGCGGGGTTGAGGGAGTTGGTCGCAGGTGGGTTCATCGGCGGCGCGCGATGATAGCCAAGGGTCGAGCAGCGGCAGTGTGGTATGAAGCGCGGGCCCTGAGCGAGCCCGTTCGATGCACGACCCGTATTCATCGCTGTCACGCCGCCGCTGGCTGGCGCAGGCCGGCGCGGCCGCGCTGGCGCCGGCGTTCGTGCGCCATGCCCGTGCCGCCGACGTGCCGCGCTTCGCGCTCGGGGTGGCATCGGGGCAGCCCCGCGAGCGCAGCATCGTGCTGTGGACGCGCGTCACCGGCGCCGATCTGCCGGCGCAGGTGACGGCGCGCTGGGAACTGGCCCGCGACGAGCGCTTCACCGATATCGCCGCACGCGGCAGCGAAGAGGCGCGCAGCGACGAAGCGCACACCGTGCATGCGGAGGTTTCGGAGCTCGAGCCCGGGCGCTGGTACTGGTATCGATTCGAGGCGCTCGGCCAGCGCAGCGCCAGCGGCCGCACGCGCACCGCACCGGCGGCCGGCGCCGTGGCCGGCCTGCACTTCGCGCTCGCCAGCTGCCAGCGGTTCGACCACGGCCACTACGCGGCGTGGCGGCAGGTGGCCGCGTCGGACCTCGACTTCGTGCTGTTCGTCGGCGACTACATCTACGAGTACCCCTCGCCGCCGATGGCGCTGCGCTACCACGACGGCCCGCTGGTGCGCACGCTCGAGCAATACCGCGCGCGCTATGCGCAATACAAGAGCGATCCGCTGCTGCAGGCCGCGCACGCGGCGGCGCCGTGGTTGATGGTGTGGGACGACCACGAGGTCGGCAACGACTACGCCAATCTGCAAGGCCAGGATCTGCAGCGCGACTTCCGCGAGCAGCGCGCCGCGGCGTACCGCGCCTATTGGGAGCACATGCCGTTCCCGAAGGCGATGCGTCCGATCGGGCCCGACATGCGCATCTACGGCCGCACTGACTGGGGCTCGCTGGTGTGCATCCATGCGGTCGATGACCGCCAGTACCGCGACGTGCAGGTGTGTCCCAAGCCCGGGCGCGGCGGCTCCAACACCGTGCGGCTGCTCGATTGCCCAGACTTGATCGATCCCAAGCGCACGCTGCTCGGTGCCGCGCAGGAGAGTTGGCTCGCCGCCAGTTGGGACACGCAGCGGCGCTGGAACCTGCTGGCCCAGCAGACGTTGATGGCACGCCTGTCGTGGACCGACGTCGAGGAAGCCACCTACTGGACCGATGGCTGGGACGGCTACGCGCCGGCGCGCAAGCGGCTGCTGCAGACGGTGGCCGAGCGCAAGGTGCCTGGCGTGGTGGTTCTCGGCGGCGACGTGCATGCGCACTACGTGGCTGACCTGAAAGTCGATTTCGACGACCCCCGCGCGCCGGTGGTGGCCAGTGAGTTCTGCGGCACTTCGATCACCAGTCGCGGCCTGCCGCAACACCGCGTCGCCGAGGCGCTGCGCCACAACCCGCACATTCACTACGGGCGCTCCGACCAGCGCGGTTACGTGGCGGTGCGCCTCGACGGCGAGGTGCTGCAGGCCAGCCTGATGACGGTCGACAACCCGGAGAACCCCAACAGCGCGGTCGGTGTGGCAGCGCGCTTCGTGGTCGAAGCGCGCCAGCCCGGCGTGAAAGCGGCATGAGGGGACGCCCCGGGCGCCCGCAGTTCGTTCGGCCGCGCTTGTCGTGCGCGAGGACGCCATGACCGGCCTGGCCGCGATCCTGGTCGTCACGGTGCCGTTCTTCGCACTGGTGCTCGCCGGCTACGTCGCCAGCTGGCGCCACGTGCTGCCGGAGTCGGCGATTCCGGGCCTCAATGCCTTCGTGCTGTACTTCGCGCTGCCCTGCCTGCTGTTCCGCTTCGGCCTGGCGACGCCGCTGGCGCAGGCGCTGAACCCGACGGTGCTCGCTGTGTACCTCGTGTGCGCGCTGATCATGGTGCTGGTGACGATCGCGTTCTCGCTCGACGAGGTCGTCGGCCTGAAGGACGCCTCGTTCGGCGCGCTGGTCACGGCGTTTCCCAACAGCGGCTTCATGGGCGTGCCGCTGCTGGCGGCGTTGTTCGGCTTGGGCGTGGTCGGGCCGATGATCGCGACGCTGCTGATCGACATGTTCGTCACCAGCTCGCTGTGCATCGCGCTGGCGCAAGCCGGTGGCACGGCCGGTGGCGCGCGCGCCGCGGCGCTGCGCTCGCTGCGCGGCGCGGTGTCCAACCCGCTGCCGTGGGCGATCGCACTCGGTGCCACGCTCGGCGCGCTGGGCTGGAAGCCGATCGGCCCGGTCGACGCGGTCATCAAGATGCTGGCCGACGCGGCGTCGCCGGTCGCGCTGTTCACCATCGGCGCCGTGCTGTGGCGCGCCGGCCAGCACGCGCACACGCGCACCGCCGTCAAGCGCTACGTGCCGCAGGCGCTGGCCAAGCTCTTCCTGCACCCGGCGCTGGTGTTCGCGGCGTCGATCGCGGCGCGCGCCGCCGGCGCGCCGCTGAGCGATGCGCAGGTGATGGCGATCACGCTCACCGCCGCACTGCCCAGCGCCTCGAGCGTGGCGATCCTCGCCGAGCGCTTCGGCGCCGACAACGGACGCGTCGCGCGCATCATCATGACGTCGACCGCGCTGTCGTTCGTCAGCTTCACCTCGCTGGCCTGGTGGTTTGGTGCGAAGGGCTGAGCGGAATGCAGCAGCGTCCCAAGCGGACACCGCGGATCCGGCTCCGCCGGTCCGCTGGTGTCGCCCCCTTGAGGGGGAAGCGGCCGCAGGCCGCATCGGGGTGGGTCATATCCCCAGCGGGTCGACGTCGACCGCCCAGCGTGCGAGGCCTTTGACTTCGCCGCGCAGCGCGTACAGGTGAGGTAGCCAGGCGGCCAGGAACCGCTGCAGCCGGCCGCGCGACGCCGATTCGGCCACCATTTGCAGGCGCTCGACGTTGGCCACGCGCGGGATCACGAGTGGCACGGGCGGGTAGACGATCACCCCGTCGGCCTCCGGCAAGGCGGCAGCGATCTCGGCGGCGCGACGCAGGAACGTCATCGCCTTGGCCACCTCACGCGCCTCGGCGCGCAGCAGTGCCAGGTGCGCGAACGGCGGCAGTCCGGCGGCCTGGCGCTCGCTCAGCAGCCGCTGCGCGAACTGCGCGTAGTCGTGGGCCCGCAGCGCGCCGAAAAGCGCGTGCTGCGGATGCCAGGTCTGCACCCACATCTCACTCGCCCGCGCGTGGATGGCGTCGCGCCCGGCACGGCCGGCGGCCTGCATCAGCAGCGCGAACTGCCGCTCGCCGGCGCGAAAGTCGCTGCTGAAAAGGGCGCTGTCCGGGTTGACTGCCACCACCAGCGTGATGCGGCGAAAGTCGTGGCCCTTGGTCACCATCTGCGTGCCGACCAGGATGTCGACGTCACCGCGGTGCACGGTCGCAAGCGTCCGCTCCAGCGCGCCACGGCCGCGGGTGGCGTCGGCGTCGAGCCGCGCGATGCGCGCCGCCGGCAAATGGGCGGCCAGTTGTTCGGCGAGCTTCTCGGTGCCGCGCCCGATCGGCTGGATGTCGAGGTTGCCGCAGGTCGGGCAGGCCCTGGGCACCGGCTCGCCGGCGCCGCAGTGGTGACAGCGCAGCGAGCGATCAAACTTGTGAAACACGCGCCAGGCGCTGCAATGCGGGCACTCGCTCTTCCAGCCGCAATCGGGGCAGTGCAGCACCGGCGCATAGCCGCGCCGATTGAGGAACACCAGGCTCTGCTCGCCGCCTCGCACGCGCTCACCCAAGGCGTCGAGCACCGGTGGCGCCAGCGCGGGCGGCGCCTGCCCCGCGACCCGCGGCAGCGTGCCCATGTCGAACAGCCGCACCCGCGGCAGCACGGCACCGCCGATGCGCTGGTCGAGTGCGAGGCGCTGGTAGCGGCCCGAGCGCGCGTGCTGCCAGGTCTCGAGCGACGGCGTCGCCGAGCCGAGCACCACCGGCACGTGCTCCAGGTGGCCGCGGTAAACGCCGAGGTCGCGCGCCGAATAGCGCGCGCCCTCCTGCTGTTTGTACGAGGCGTCGTGCTCCTCGTCGATCACCACCAGGCCGAGGCGCGGCAGCGAGGCGAATACGGCCAGCCGCGTGCCGAGCACGATGTCGGCGCCGCCGGCATGCGCCGCGAGCCAGCCTTGCAGGCGTTGCGCGGGCGTCAGCGCGCTGTGCATCGCCACCACGCGTCGCGAC
>DATJYZ010000286.1:0-9201 GCA_035499355.1 Burkholderiaceae bacterium
CGACGACGGCTCGGTGGATATCCACTGCGGACCCAAGGCGCCTGTGGGCTTCGAGAAGAACTGGATCCCCACCGTGCCGGGCCGCAACTGGTTTGCGTACTTCCGCTTCTATCAGCCGACCGAGGCGTATTTCGATCGCTCGTGGCCGCTGCCGGATTTCGAGCCGGTGTAGGCATGGCGCTCGCGGTCACCTCGGAGCGCTGCAGGCCGAGGAAGTTGTAGTGGTACTTTAGCTTGCAGGTGTTCGGGCGCATCGGCAGGCGATTGCGATCTTGCCTGACCTTCACCCGCTGACAGGTCACGGCCGGTACGTCTTCCCGATTCCCCGCACCGGTGAGCGGCCGATGAGCGACAACGGTGTGCTGGCCGCGTTGCGGCGCATGGGGTTCCCCAAAGACGAGATGACCGGTCATGGGTTTCAGGCGATGGCTCGCCAGTTCGTCGCGGATTGTCTTGTGAACGACGCCCTGGGACCCAATGTCGGCGCCGGCGACGTCGGCTGCGGTACCAGGCGCTGATCTAGGTCAACGCCGCTGGGTCTGCTTCGGATAGCCTTGGCCAGGTGTTGATCCTGTGCAGTTGCGAAAGCGTGCGTCCGGATCGCAATCACGCGGCGCCGTTTCTCGGAGGGAACCTGCGATGAAGACACCGGCTCGTCTTTTGGCGGCGTCTGTTCTGGCCTTCGTGATGGGCGCCTGGGTGCACGCCCAGACCCCGACAGCCAAACCCGCGGCGCAAACGCCTTCTGCGTCAACGGCCGCAGGTGGCGGTGCGGCAAGAAACCTCGATGTCTCGACCAAGTCTTGGAAGGGAGACTTCGACGGCATGCTGCAACGCCGGGCGATCAGGTTCTACGTGCCGTACAGCCGCTCGCTGTACTTCATCGACAAAGGCCGCGAGCGCGGGATCTCTGCCGACCTGATGCGCCAGTTCGAGATCTGGATCAACAAGAAGTACGCGGCGCAACTCGGCAAGCGCCCGCTCACCGTCTTTGTCGTCGTGGCCACCCGCGACAAGCTGCTGCCCGATCTGCTGGAAGGACACGCCGATGTCGCGGTGGGCAACATCAAGGTGCTCGACGAACTGCTGAAAGACATCGACTTCGTGGCCCCCGACGAGAAAGCCGCGAGCACCGAGGTGCTGGCAACCGGCCCGGCGTCGCCGGCGATCGCGTCGATCGACGATCTGTCTGGCAAGACGGTGCACGTGCGCGAAGTCTCGAGCTACGCACTGAGCCTGAAGGCACTGAACGATCGCTTCAAGAAAGCGGGCAAGCCCGAGGCCAAGCTCGTCTTTGTGCCGAACGCGCTCGAGGACGAAGACATGCTCGAGATGCTCAATGCCGGGCTGCTGCAGTCGATCGTGGTGGACGACTGGAAGGCCAAGATGTGGGCCCAGGTGCTGCCCAAGGTGCAGATTCACGAGGACATCGCGCTGCGGCCCAAGACGAAGGTGGGCTGGGCGATCCGCAAGCAGAGCCCCAAGCTCGCCGCCGAACTGACCGAGTTCTACGCGTACTACGCCAAACAAGGCGGGGTTCCAGCGCTTCAGAAGCAGTACATGAGCAGGGTCAAGGCGCTGAAGAACGCGACGTCCTCAGAGGACGAGAAGCGCTTCACGGCGCTGATCGATTACTTCAACAAGTACGGCAAGCAGTACAACTTCGAACCGATGATGCTCGCCGCGCAGGGCTACCAGGAGTCCACGCTCAACCAGGAGGCCAAGAGCGCGGTGGGGGCCGTCGGCGTCATGCAGCTCATGCCGGCCACCGGCGAACAGCTGAAGGTGGGCGATATCCATCAGGCCGAGCCGAACATCCACGCCGGCGCCAAGTACATGGACCAGCTGATGACCAAGTACTTCACGGACGCGAAGTTCGACGAGCAGAACCGAACGTTGTTCGCCTTCGCGAGCTACAACACCGGGCCCGGGAACATCTCGAAGATGCGCAAGGAGGCCGAGAAGCGTGGACTCGACCCGAATCAATGGTTCAACAACGTGGAGATCGTCACTGCCGAGAAGATCGGCATCGAGACCACCACCTACGTGCGCAACATCTTCAAGTACTACGCGGCGTACAAGCTCTCGGCCGAGGGGCAGGACACTGCTGCGAAGTTGAAGGAGCAGGTCGCCCCGAAGAAGCAGTGAGTCGGGGCACCCGCGCGTTGCGGCCCGGAGCGACGGGGCGCCACCCTACGAACACGGCCCGCTCCGGCGGTGCCCCCGAATGAGGCAGAGCGCTCTCCCTCTTGCGGTTCTCGCTCTCTTGGCCACCGGCGAGGTGAGCGCCGCCGACGAAGACGCCGATGGTGCGAAGCCCGCGAGCCCGGCGCATTCGCACGGCCTCGTCGAACTCAAGCGCCAGTCCACGGGGCACGGCACACCGGAGGAGACGACGAAGACCAACCTCAAGTTCGACTACTTCCCGCAAGAAGGCGTGGTGTCCCTGCTGCGGCTCGAACTGCCCTTTCCTGATGAGAAGACGACCTTTGCGGGCAGCCCGTTCGACCCCGATCTCGGTGATGCCAAGATTCGCCTGGGCTTCCGCGCGTTCGAGGTGTCGAGCCGGCCGTTCACCTCGTTCGTCGAACTGACCTTTCCGACCGCGGATCCCGAGTCGCAGGGCACGGGCAAGTACCAGTTCTCTGCCGGCGTGAAGACGGCGTTTCGCCTTGCCCCGGGATCGGCGTCGTTCGGTTCACCCGCACAGAGCTTTTCGGTTCAGGTGCAGCAGGTGTTTTCATTCGCGGGAGACCCGGCTCGCAGCGACATCAACCAGACGAAGTTCGAATTGGAATGGCGCGACACCTGGGCCGCAGCGCACTACGCCAAGGCGACGTTCAAACCAGTGATCGACTGGGTCGGTGGCGGTCAGACCGGCGCGGTGCTAGAGGCGGAGGGCGGGTGGGCGTTGGATCCCCAGTGGACATTGGCGTTTATGGCCGGGCATCTGCTGTGGGGCGAAGGTGTCCCGAGCACCTACAAGGCGAGGGTGGAGATCAAGGTCGCCTACCGCTATTGAGAGCGGGCTGGCCACTCGAACGAAGAGGCGGACGAATGCGGATCGCGCAGCGACTTACGCTGCCGATGTGGCCGTGGCCGACCGTCGGCTGAAGGTGACGTACGGAACGAGCGTCAGCGCCGACACGACGAGGTAGACCAGCACGGTCGCGGTGACGGTCTGCGAGGCCGCATTCTGCGTGGCGACCAGCAACGCAAGCCCCGGATTGCGCGCCGCGCTGCAGATGGCGACCGCGGTGCGCGTCGGCAGTGCCGGGCCTCCGAGCAGGTGGCCTGTGCCGACGGCCAGCAGCGTGATCAGCACGATCGCCACCACCACGCGCCAGTTCGCGCCGGCCAGCACCGGCGTCACGTCGACCAGCACCAGCAGCAGCAACGCGGCCAGCAGCGCGCCGGACAGTTGTCCGAGCCTCGGCTCCACCCGCGCGGCCAGGCCAGGCGCAAGCCGCCGCACCAACATGCCAAGCCCGAGCGGCAGCAGTTGTGCCTTGAACACCTGCACGGCCACGTCCTGCGGCGCGACGGTTGCATCGCCGGCGTACAGCGCCCCCAGTGCCGCGATCGACAACGGCATCGACACCACGGCCAGCAACGCCACCAAGATCTGCAGCGCCGGCGCGAACGCGCGGTGCCCGCCGGCGCCGATGGACCGGCGCAACGCCATCGGCGCGCCCGGAGAAAGGGTCATCAGCACGATGCCCACTTGAACCGATCGTGGCAGGTCGAGGCCGCGCACGACCACAACGGCCAGCACAGGCACCGCCACCAGGACGGCAAACAGCGCGCGGGCGACCAGCCCGAAGCTGCGCGCCACGCCGCGGAACTCGGCCAGCACGATGCCGAGCCCCAGCGTGAACATGACGGTGAAGATGGTCGCCGCCGCGACGAGCGTGATCACGCGCTCGGGAACGAGGCCGTCGATGATCATCGCGACTATCGGTGGACACGGGCGGCGGAGCCGCCCAGGCCCTGCACGTCGGGGATCCTGGCCAGCGCCAGTTCGTCCGGCATCTTGAAGGCCGCTTCGATCGCGGCATCGAGACGCGCCTTCTCCTGCAGCAGCGGCGCGTGCCGGTACGACGGCAGCAACGCGAGCAGGTTGTCGATCATCGCGCGCAGCCTGCGCGCGATCTGCAGCGAGCCGGCGCCGCAGGCACGGATCTCCGCGCAGGCCACCAGCACGAAGTCTTCCCAGTCCGGCGTGCGCTGGACGACGCGCAAGCGGCCGCTGCGGTCGGTGATCTCGTCGGAATGCAGGCGACGCTTGCCGGCCACGCGCAGCAGGCGGTGGATCTGATCGATCGCGATCACCGCCGTGGTCGGATCGTTGATCGCCGGCGACAGCGCCTTCAACGCGATGTCGACCAGGATGCGCAGCCCGAACACCGGGTCCTGCTCCATCGTCCGCTCGTCACCGAACGCCACCGCGGAACGCAGCACGGTGTCGTCGATGCGCGCGGCGTTGCCATACAGGCGGAACAGCGGCTCGTCGGGCGCGATGAAGTCGCCGATCTGGGGTGCCAGTTCGATCACGCCGTCCGCGCGCTGGGCCTGCGCGCGCAGGGTGAACAGATCCACGGCCAGCACGATCTTCGAGCGTCCGGCATGGGCGACCACGCGCGACGGCGGCGGCAGGCGCGTGGCCGACAGCGTGCGCTCGTCGTGGTCGGCGGCCGCGAGATCGGGGTAGACGGACTCGATCACCGCGATCGCCTGGTTGGCCACGCGCGCGAGGATGCTCACCGGCCGCAGCAGGCGCGCCGCGTAGTCGATCAGGAACAGGAACACCATCAGGCAGGCGACGCCGAGCACGCCGGTGAGGTCGGTGACCAGGTACGGCACGCCGTCGCCCATGCGGTTCAGTCCGCTCACCGCCAGCAGCAGCGTGAACACGAACAGCCCGACGCTCATGCGCACGACGTTGTCGCGCAGCAGCGTGGTGGCGATGACCCGCGGCGTGAGCTGCCCGCCGGCGATCTGGATCGCGACCAGCATCGAGCCGAAGGTGAAGACCAGGAACGACAGCGCGAGCGTGATGACGGTCTGGAACATCGCGGTCGCGCCGGCGACCCCGAGGCCGCTGACGTTCTTGCCCAGGTGCGCATCGAGTGCGCGCAGCCATGGGGTCAGCAGGTAGATCAGGACGATGGCCACGACAGGCGCCACCCACAGCGACGATCGCAGGTAGCTGGCGACGCGATACACCCGATTCCAGTTGAGGCGACTGCCCAGCGGCGTTGCCCTGAAGTCGGCTCCCGAAGGCAACGGGGCCGCTGGCGAGTCGCTGCTGGGGTCGTCGTTGGTCATGGGGGCAGACGATAGCCGTTGCTTCCGACGCTGTCTTGACCCTTGCCGAGAGGCGCGCCGAAGCCCACGGGTGCCCGAGCGCTTCGGTGTATTGCCTTGATCTCGATCAGAGAGCGATGCGGTTGTCTCGATACGATCGTCGCGCTGAAAGCACCATCTTCGGAGCCGCCATGAAGAAGCGAGAACTCGCGCCGCTCGCTTCGCCCAGGCGGCGAGTGACGCCGGACGCATCGTCCGCCGGCCGATGCGCGCTACCGTGCCGCGGCGGGAACAGTGCGGATCACGTGGCCGTGCCAGCCCGTGGGCCCGTTCGTGCATCTGGCGCCTTGGTGGCCATGCTCGCCGTCGCGGGCCTGGGGCTCTCGTCCAGCGCCCGCGCCTCGCTGCTGACGCCCGAGAAACTGGACGTTGCGGCGTTCTACTTGGCCTGGTTCATCGTCATCGTCTTTCCGATCGCCGGCACCATCCTGTTCCTGATGGTTCACATGCTGCCCGAGAAGATCGCCGAAAGACGCCATCATCCCCAGAAGGAGGCGATCAAGACGCTGACCATTCTGTCGCTGATCTTCGGCGGGATGCTGTGGCCGATCTGCTGGCTGTGGGCCTATGTCAGACCGACCAGCTACCGGGCTGTCTACGGCACCACCAAGCACGAGGACTACTACTACGAGATGGGCGAAAAGGCGCAGGCAGGAGAGCTGTCGGAAGATGAATTGGCCCAATTGCGCGAAGAGATCGACGCGATGGCCGACACCGGGACCTTGCCGCTGAAGCTCAAGCTGCTGCGCAAGGAGCTGGCTGCGGCGCACGCGGCACCCGCTGGCCCGGCCGCGGCGCAGCCGGTGTCCGCCGGGTCGGGCCCGAAGGCAAGGAGCGTCTGATGGAAGTCCTGCTCGTCGGCATCTACGCCTTCTTCGTCTGGCTGATCTTCATCAAGTTCAAGCTGCTGCCGTGGAACACGACGTCGCAGATCATCGTCGTCATTCTCCCGATCGTCGGGCTGACGACATTGATCCTGACGCTCAATGTGATCGCCCCGTCGTCGGAAGACGTGCGGGTCTTCAAGTACACGGTGCAGATCCTTCCGCAAGTGCGTGGGCGGGTGATCGAGGTGCCGGTCCAGCCCAACCGGCTGGTGAAGAAGGGCGAATTGCTGTTCCGCATCGACCCGACCAACTACCAGAACGATCTGGATGCGGCCAAAGCCAAGCTCACGGCCAACGAAGCGAAACTCCCACAGGCGATCGCCGGGCTGGCGAGTGCATCGGCCAGCGATCGCGAATTGAAGGCGCAGCTGGCGTCCGCGAGCAGCCAGGTCTCGGCGCTGCAGCCTCGGCTCGATCTGGCCCACATGCGGGTACGCCAGAACCGCGAGCTGGTCGCCGCCGGCGCCGGCGACAAATTCGCGCTCGAGCAAGCCGAAGCGAACGTGATCGACCTCGAGGCGCAGCTTGCAACCGCGAAGGCCAACGAAGCGGTGGTGACGCAAAAGATCTCGGCCCGGGTCAATGGGGAACTGGCTGCCGTTGCCGCGGCACGTGCCGAGATCGCAAGTGCCAAGGCAGCGATCGATGGCAGCCGAGCCGATGTGGCCAACGCCCAGTGGAACCTCGATCAGACGGCGATGTATGCGCCATCCGACGGCTACGCGATCAACGTGCAGTTGCGTCCGGGTTCATTCGTCGTCCCGTTGCCGCTGGCACCGGCCATGAGCTTCGTCGAAGAGGAGTACCAGGTCATCGCGCTGTTCGAGCCGAACGAACTGCGGTTCGTCGAGCCCGGCAATCGGGCCGAGTTCACGCTCACCACGCTGCCCGGGCGGATCCTCAACGCCAAGGTCGATTCCATCGTCTGGGCCCAGGGCCGCGGTCAACTGACCACCTCGGGCAGGGTGCCGGAGACTGGCAACTTCCCGCAGGAGCCCGGCCGGTTCCCGGTCAAGCTGACGGTGGACGAGAAGGACCGCGATGTCTTCCTGGCTGCCGGCGCGGGGGGCCACGGCGCGATCTACACCGAGCATCTCGAGGAGGTGCAGATTCTTCGCATGGTGATCCTTCGAATCAACACGATCACCAAGTACCTGGTGCTGAAGATCTGATGCCGACACCTCGCACCCACGGCGGGTTCCTCGCGGCGGCCCTCGCAGCCGCGCTGGCGGGCTGCGCGCTCAACGCACCACCAACCGCGACCGACCTGCAGCAGGATGCGCTGGCACACGCGGCGTTGCCGCCGGGCTGGAAGGCTGGCGGCACGGCAGACCCGGTGGTCGGACGCTGGCTCGAGTCGTTCAACGATCCCGCGCTGTCGGCTCTGGTCGACGAGGCCCTGACCTACAACTACGACCTGCGCGGCGCGGCGGCGCACGTCGAGCAGGCCGCCGCGTACCTGAAGGTCGCCAGCGCACCGCTCATGCCCTCCGTTGGAGTCATCGGCACCTACAGCGGCGCCGCCAGCAGCGGCGGCAGCGGCCTGAACGCCATCTTCCTGAACGCCTCGCTCGAACTCGACATCTGGGGCCGGCTGCGTTATGGCGAGGCGGCCGGGCGGGCACAGGCGGATGCGGTCGCGGCGGACTACGCCTACGCCCGGCAGTCACTCGCGGCGATGGTGGCCAAGAGCTGGTTCGTCGCGATCGAGGCCGGGCTGCAGCGCGCGATCGTCGCCGATGCGCTGCGGTCGGCCGAGGACCTTCTGCGCATGGCGAAGGATCGCCTGCGCGTGGGCGCCGGCAATGAGCTGGCGGTGGACGACGCCAGCGCAAGCGTCGGCAGCTATCGCGACACCCTGCGCCAGGCCGACCTGTCGCGCGATCAGGCGTTGCGGGCGCTCGAGGCGCTGCTCGGACGCTATCCGGCGACGGAGGTCGCGGTCGCAGGAAGTCTCGCGCCAATGCCCGGGCCGGTCCCGGTGGGGCTGCCGTCGCAACTGCTCGAACGTCGGCCCGACGTGATCGCTGCCGAGCGCCGCGTGGCGATATCGTTCAACCAGGTCGGCGAGGCCAAGGCAGCGACGCTGCCGCGCATCAGCCTGACCGCAGGCGGCAGCAGCATCTCGAGCGACCTGTTCGTACTGAAGGATCGCAACAACCCGACCTGGGGCCTGGGTGCCAACCTGTTCGCGCCGCTGTACCAGGGCGGCGCGCTGAGTGCTCAAGTGGATGTCCGCACCGCCGAGCAGAAGGCAGCGATGGCCGCTTACGCCAGCGTCGGGCTGCGTTGCTTCGGCGAGGTCGAGAGCGCGCTCTCGGCCGAAAACGCGCTGCGCGACCGTGCTGCTGTGCTCGACGCGACGGTGCGCGACAACGAGCACGCCGTCCAACGGGCACGGGTGCAATACGAGGTCGGCTCGACCGACCTGCGTTCGGTGCAGCAGCGCCAGCTTGCGCTGTACTCGGCGCGCACCACGCGGCTGCAAGTGCAGAGCCAACAGCTCGCGCAGCGCGTGAACTTGCATCTGGCGCTGGGCGGCAGTTTCGACGACAAGCCGGCAGTGCAGGCAGCCGCCCCGCCTGCGCCTTCGAACTGAACTCGCGCGCTCCGGCTGTTCCTCGAACTCCGAGCAAGTGCCGCTTCGCGGCGGATTGCTGACTGCCCACTTCCGGCCGTGAGGGTAAGTTCAGTGGAAGATGAGGCGGACGTTGACAACGACGCCGTTGACATGGCGCTCAGGTGTGAGGCGATCGACCGGACTGGATAGGATCCTTCCGCCTCGCGGGGCTTAGTGTGTTGCGTTGACCGTCGCACACCGCGAGATGTATCGCGGCATTGTGTGGATGCGGCATCGGCACCGACAGGTCCATCGCACCGCCGAACTTTGCCCAGTGGTTCTCCTGCAGGAATTTGACGAGGTCCCGCTTGTTGTAGGCGGTGACGA
>DATJYZ010000287.1:0-14471 GCA_035499355.1 Burkholderiaceae bacterium
GCGGCCCGACCTACACGCTGAAGGCGGTGACCGGCGGCCTGCGCGCGATCCACCTGCACGACGCGCCGTTCATGACGCCGGTGCCCGAGATGTTCGACTACCCCGCACGCATCAAGATGATGGACACGGTGGGCATCGACGTCTCGGTGCTGTCGCTGTCGTGCCCCAACGTCTACTGGGGCGCGCCGGAGGTCAGCCTGAAGGCGGCTCAGGTGATGAACGACGACATGGCCGCCGCGCGCGGCCGCCACCACGGGCGCATCGAATACCTGGCGTCGCTGCCGTGGCAGCACGCCGAGCTCGCGCTGGCCGAGCTGAAGCGCGCGACCGCGCGCGGTGCCTGCGGCGTGATGGTGCTGGCCAACATCGACGGCCAGCCGCTCACCGCGCCGCGCTTCGCGCCGGTGTGGCAGGCGATCGACGACCTCGCGCTGCCGGTGCTGATCCACCCCACGGCACCGCCGGGCGTGCAGGCGATGCAGATGCACGAGTTCCAGCTCACGGCGTCGATCGGCTTCACCTTCGACACCACGCTGGCGGTCGGCCGCATGCTCTACGACGGCTTCTTCGAGCGCTACACGAAGCTGAAGATCATCGCGTCGCACGGCGCCGGCGCGCTGCCGTACCTGATCGGCCGCCTCGACCAGTGCTTTCGCCACATCCCTGCGTGCCGCACCAGGACGCAGAGCACGCCGTCGAGCTTCATGGGCCGCGTGTTCGCCGACAGCGTGGTGTTCACGCAGCAGGCGCTCGACCTCTGCCTCGAGACGTTCGGCGACGACCAGGTGCTGTTCGGCTCGGACTACCCCCACACCATCGGCGACCCGGTGGGCTGCCTGGCCAAGGTGAACTCGCTGCTCGGCGCCCGGCGCGAGAAGGTGCGCGGCGGCAACGCGCAGCGCATCTTCGCGTTCTGACGCCCACGATCAATACGACGAGGAGATCTCGATGAATCGCCGCTCGTTCACCCTTGCGACGGCCGCGCTGTCGATCGCCGGGCCCGCGCTCGCCCAGGACAAGCCGCCGATGCGCGTGCTGGTGGGCTTTCCGGCGGGCGGCTCGGCCGACATCGTGGCGCGCCTGCTGGCCGACAAGATGCGCGTCACGCTCGGCCAGCCGGTGGTGGTCGACAACAAGCCCGGCGCGGCCGGGCGCGTCGCGCTCGGCGAGGTCAAGCGCGCCGCCACCGACGGGCAGACGCTGGTGCTCGCGCCCAGCGGTGCGCTGGTGGTGCTGCCGTGGCTATACAAGAACCTCGGCTATGACCCGGTGCGCGACTTCACGCCGATCGCACGCGCGGTGACCTTCGACTTCGCGATCACCGCCGGCCCCGCCGCGCCCAACGGCGACCTGAAGACGATCCTCGCCTGGATGAAGGACAACCCGGGCAAGGCCAACTATGCGACGCCGGGCGCCGGCACGGTGCCGCACTTCACCGGCGTGCTGCTCAGCCAGGCCTCGGGCATCGCGATGACGCACGTCGCGTACAAGGGCGGCGCGCCGGCCGCCAACGACCTGCTCGGCGGCCAGATCCCGTTGATGATCGACACGCCGCTGGAGACGATCGAGCAACACCGTGCCGGTAAGCTGCGCATCGTCGCGGTCACCGGCGAGACGCGCACCAAGTCGCTGCCCGAGGTGCCGACGCTGAAGGAGCAAGGCATCGCCATGGCCGCCGACGCCTTCTTCGGCCTCTACGGGCCGGCGGGCATGGCGTCCGAGCTCACCGCGCGCGTCAGCCGCGCGGTGGCCGACGCGCTGCGCCAGAGCGACGTCACCGAGCGCATCTTCTCGCTCGGCCTGGCACCCGCGTACGGCAACGGGGACGAGCTCGCCGCCACGCAGGCCGCCCATCTGAAGCGCTGGGAAGGGCCGATCAAGGCGTCGGGGTTCACCGCGGAGTGATCCCCCGCAGGGCCGCTCATGCTCGCGGTAGCCGCGACGGCGCTGCTGGCCGGGCTGCTCACGCTCGAGTGTGGTGATCGGCACGCTCGCCGGGACGTGGCTGTCCGGCCGTCTGTCCAGTCGACAACTGACCCTCAGCGTCGCGGTGGCGCTGCTGGGTGTCGGCGCCCGTTATGCCTACGCGACCCTGGCGCGCGCGTGACGCGCAGCGAGCGTCGCGCGCCTCGCGGCGCGCGAGCTATGCGAGTTCGATCATCACCGGCTGATGATCCGACGCGCGCGTGTGCTCGTCGGCCTCGATGCGGCGCAGGTGCTGCCCGAGCCCGCCGCTGACGAACACGAAGTCGAACGCCGCTGCGCGGTCGCCGTAGGTGTGGTCGAAGACGCGGAACGTCGGCGCGCGCGGCGTGCGCGGCGTGCGCGCGTGCACCAGCGGCCAGGCATCGCGCAGCGTGTGTGCACCAACGGGCGACTGGATCGCGGCGATCGCCGGGTCGCCCGCCTCGGCGTTGAAGTCGCCGCACAGCACCGCGTGCGAGGTGTGCACCTTGGCCTGGAACGGGCCTTCGTCGCTCGGCCGCGGCGGCGCTGCGGCGAGCTCGCAGGCCTCCTCGTGCAGGGCATGCAGCGCGCGCGCCTGCGCGAGACGCTGCGGCGCCGAGTAGTACTCGAGGTGCGTGGTCATCACGCGCACGTCGCCGAGCTCCGGCGTGCGCACCGTCACCACCGTGCACATGCGCGGCATCGATTCGACGCTCGGGTCGGCCGGCCATGGCAGCGCATGGTGCTGCACGCGCGCCACCGGCAGCCGCGTGGCCACCAGATTGCCGAAGCGCTGGCGCCGGCCATCGGGGGTGAACTCGTCGACCGCGGCGCCGTAGAAGCACCCGAAGCCCGGCAGCAGCGCGGCGAGCTGCGCCGGCTGGTCGCCGGGCGTGCCGCGCAGCGCGTCGAATCCCTGCGACACCTCCTGCAGGCACAGCACGTCGAAGTCGGCCAGCGCGCGCGCGTCCTCGACGATGCGCCGCGGGCTCACGACGCCATCGAGGCCGCAGCACCATTGGGTGTTCCAGGTGACGAGCTTCATCGCGGGGCTCCGTGCGCCGCCACCGCATTCGCGCCGGCCGCGGCCCGGTGCGATGATCGCACCATGCCCAGCTTCGATGTGCGGCTGTCCGGCAACGGCGGCGACACGCCGTTCGCACACCGGATCGGTGCCCGTTGTAAGGTCGAGGCTCGAAATGCGACTCAGCGCCACGAACCCACCGCGCGCGGAGCCGGCGCTGGCGCGCAACCGCGAAGAGGACCTTGATGCGAAGCCTGCTGCGATCGTTGCTTTCGTGGTGCCTGCTGTCGTGGCTGGCGTTCGGCGCGCAGGCGGGGTCGGTGCCGTTCCAGCAGGCCGCGTTCGACAAGGCGGTGGCCGCCGGCGGCCCGGTGGTGGTGTACCTGCACGCCGACTGGTGCCCCACCTGCAAGCAGCAGACGCCGATCGTCGCGCAGCTGCTGGCCGAGCCGCGGATGAAGAGCCTGCAGCTGTTCGTCGCCGACTTCGACACCGAGACCGCGCTGAAGAAGGCGCTGCGCGTGTCGAACCAGAGCACGTTCGTGGTCTTCAAGGGCGGCAAGGAGGTCGCGCGCTCGACCGGAGAGACCAGCCGCGACGCTATCGAGGCCACGTTCGCCAAGGCGCTCTGAGCGCAGGCGCGCATGCGCTGACGTGGAGTTCGGCCCCGCCACGTTCGCGCTCGGCTACCTCGCCGGGCTGCTGTCGACGCTGTCGCCGTGCGTGCTGCCGCTGCTGCCGATCCTGCTGGCCAGCGCGGTGGGCGCGCACCGCCACGGCCCCGTTGCGCTGGCGCTCGGCCTCGCGCTGTCGTTCTCGCTGGTCGGCCTCTTCCTGGCCACGCTCGGCGCCTCGCTCGGGCTCGAGGCCTCGACGTTCCGCGCGCGGGCGGCGGTGATCCTGATCGCCTTCGCGGCCGTGCTGCTGTCGACGCGGCTGCAGCAGCGCTTCGCGCTGGCCACCGCGGGCCTGAGCGGCGCCGGCGACAGCCTGCTCGCGCGCGTCCGGCTCGACGGCCTGGCGGGCCAGCTCGTGATCGGTCTGGTGCTCGGCATCGTCTGGAGCCCGTGCGTCGGGCCGACGCTCGGCGCCGCCACCACGCTGGCGTCGCAGGGGCGAGACCTGACGCAGATCGCGCTGCTGATGCTGCTGTTCGGCTTCGGTGCCGCCACGCCGCTGGTGGTGCTGGGCTCGTTGTCGCGGGCCACCGTGCAGCGGCTGCGCGGCCGGCTGCTGGCCGCCGGCAAGGGCGGCAAGGTGGTGCTCGGGGTGCTGCTGCTGGCGGTGGGTGTGGCCATCCTCACCGGCTGGGACAAGCGCTTCGAGGCCTGGGCGGTCGACGTCTCGCCGGCGTGGCTGACCGAGCTGACGACGCGCTACTGATCGTCCATCGAGCATGGCTCGGCGGCGCCGCGGCGCGCCCCGGGCTCACGGCACGAAACGATAGCCGATGCCGGTTTCGGTCAGCAGGTGGCGCGGCTGCGCCGGGTCGCGCTCGATCTTCTTGCGCAGCTGCGCCATGTAGACGCGCAGGTAGTGCGAGTCCCCGGCGTGTCCGGGTCCCCACACCGCCTGCAGCAACTGGCGATGCGTCAGCACGCAATCGGGGTGGGCCGCGAGGTGCGTCAGCAGGCGGTACTCGATCGGCGTCACGTGCAGGTTCTCGCCGGCACGCTCGACGGTGCGCCGTGCCAGGTCGACCGTCACGTCGCCGAACTCGACGACGCTGGCGCCGCTGCCGGGCAGCGTCGCGCTGCGCCGCAGGTGCGCGCGCACGCGCGCCAGCAACTCGCCGGTCGCGAACGGCTTGATCAGGTAGTCGTCGGCGCCGGCGTCGAGCGCCTCGATCTTGTCGGCCTCGTCGCTGCGCGCCGACAGCACGAGGATCGGGATGTTCGACCAGCCCCGCAGTTCGCGGATCAGGTCGACGCCGTCGCCGTCGGGCAGCCCGAGGTCGAGCACCAGCAGGTCGGGCCGCCGCGTGCCGGCCTCGATCAGCCCGCGCTGCAGCGAGTCGGCCTGGTAAACCTCGAAGCCCTCGCGCTCGAGCGACTGGCTGACGAAGCGACGGATCTCGGCCTCGTCCTCGACCACCAGGACGCGCGGCACCGGCTCGGTCATCGTGCCCCCGCGGCGCTGCGCTTCCCGGCCGCGGCACTCACGACACCGCTCCCGGCGCGCCTTCGCGCTCGAGCACGTCCACCGACGGCGGCTCGCCGCGCGGCAGATCGATCGTGAAGCGGGCGCCGCCGCCGGGGCGCGTCTGCCCGCTAATCGTGCCGCCGTGCGCCTCGACGATCGCGCGGCAGATCGCCAGCCCGAGGCCGACACCCGGCGTGGCGCTCTCCTTCTTGCCGCGCTCGAACATCTCGAAGATGGCCTGCTCGCGGTGCGGCGGCAGGCCGGGGCCGTGGTCGTCGACCGTGATGCGGATGCGCTCGCCGGTCACGCCGGCGCCGATCTCGATCGGCGTTCCCGGCGGGGTGTACTTCTCGGCGTTCTCCAGCAGATTGCACAACACGCGTTCGAACAGCGCCGGGTCGACGTGCAGCAGCGGCAGATCGGCGGGCAGCGACACGCGCACGCGCGCAGCGTCGAGCGTGCCGGCCATCGCGCGCAGCGCACCGCCCACGGCTTCTTCCAGCGGCACCCACTGCCGGCTCAGCTGCACCTGGCCCGATTGCAGGCGCGCCATGTCGAGCAGGTTGTTGACCTGCGAGTTCATGCGCAGCGCCGCCTCGCGGATCGAGCGGGCGAGCTCGCCCTGCCGTGTGTCGCCGGGGCCCAGGGCCAGCGAATCGGCCATGCCCACCAGCGCCGCCAGCGGCGTGCGCAGGTCGTGCGAGATCGCGGCCAGCAGCGAATTGCGCAGCCGCTCTGACTCCATCTGCACGGTGCTGCTCTGCGCCACGTTGACGTAGTGGATGCGCTCGAGCGACAGCGCGACCAGCGACGCGCACGTATCGAGCAGCCGCCGCTGCTCGGGGCCGGCCAAGCGCGCCGGCACGCGCGGCTCGATCGCCAGCACGCCGCGCATGCGCATCGGCGCCTTCAGCGGCAGGTACAGGATCGGTGCGGCGGGCAGCGTGTGCGTGGCGTGGCCGGCCGCCTCGGCGTGATCGAACGCCCATTGCGCGATCGCCACGTCGATGCCCGCCGGCAGCAGCGGCGACGGCGACGGCTGGGTCAGGCGATCGTGCAGGTCGGCCACCAGCAGCGCAGCGCGCGCGTCGAACTCCGACTGCAGGAAGCGGCTCGCCAGCTCGGCCACCTGCTCCACCATCAGCGCACCGGACAGCTCACGCGACATCTGGTAGAGCGCGCTCATGCGGTGCTCGCGCAACGTCGCCACCCGCGCCTGCCACTTCAGCACCGCGGTCAGCTGCCCGATCACCAGCGCCACCGCCAGCATCACGCCGAAGGTCAGCAGGTATTGCACGTCCGACACGCTGAACGAAAAGCGCGGCGGCACGTACAGGAAGTCGAACGCCGCGACGCTGAGGAAGGCCGCCAGCACCGACGGCCCGCGGCCGTAGCGGGCGGCCACGACCACCACCGCGAGCAGGAACACCATCACGATGTTGGCGAGCTCGAACACCGGCGTCAGTGGCCAGGCGGCCAGCGCCGCCACGGCACAGACGAGCGCGCTCATCGCGTAGGGTTGCCACCGCGCCGGCTTGGCTGCCGACGCGTCGTCGCTGGCCGCACGCGCGCCGCGCGGCTCGCGCGCCGGCAGCGCGATCTGCATCACGTCGAGATCCTTGCCCAGTGCTCCGACCGCATTGACCAGCGTGCGCCGCCACGGCCGCGGCCAGCGGCCGGTGTCGCGGCCGAGCACGACGCGCGACAGGTTGTGCTCGTGCGCGTACTTGACGATCGCCGCGGGCAGCGAGTCGCCGGTCAACGTCGCCGTCTCGGCGCCGGCGTCGGCCGCCAGCTTGAGCGTGCGCAGCGCGCGCTGCCGCGCGGCATCGGGCAAGCGCTGCAGCCGCGGCGTTTCGACGTAGACGCAGTGCCACGGCACGTCGAGCTGCGCCGCCAGCCGCGCGGTGGCGCGCACCAGCTTGTCGGAGCGCTCGTCGGGGCCGATGCACAACAGCAGCGCCTCGCGCGTCTGCCACACCGGCGCCACCGCCTGCGTGCGACGGTATTGCAGCACGTCCTCGTCGACGCGGTCGGCGGTGCGGCGCAAGGCCAGCTCGCGCAGCGCGATCAGGTTGCCCTTGCGGAAGAAGTTGCGCACCGCGGTGGCGGCCTGCTGCGGCAGGTAGACCTTGCCTTCCTTCAGTCGCTGCAGCAGGTCGTCGGGCGCGACGTCGACGATCACCACCTCGTCGGCCTCGTCGAACACGCGATCGGGCACCGTCTCCCAGACGCGGATGCCGGTGATGCCGCTGACCACGTCGTTCAGCGTCTCCAGGTGCTGCACGTTGACGGTCGACCAGACGTCGATGCCGGCGTCGAGCAGCTCCTCGACGTCCTGCCAGCGCTTGGGGTGGCGCGACCCCTGCACGTTGGAGTGCGCGAGCTCGTCGACCAGCATCAGCTGCGGCTTGCGCTTGAGCGCGGCATCGAGGTCGAATTCCTTCAGCACGCGCTCGCGATAGCTCACCGCCTTCAGCGGCAGCAGCTCGAACCCGGCCAGCAGCGCCTGCGTCTCGCTGCGGCCGTGGGTCTCGACGATGCCGACCACCACGTCGACGCCTTGCACCGACAGCGCGCGCGCCGACGACAGCATCGCGTAGGTCTTGCCCACACCGGCCGACGCGCCGAAGAAGATCTTGAGCTTGCCGCGCCGGGCCTGCGCCTCCTCCTGCTGCAGCCGGTTGAGCAGTTGATCGGGATCGGGGCGCTGGTCGGTCATCGCACGCCTGCAATCACGGCCGCTACAGCCAGCCGACGCGGCGGAAGCGGCGATACAGCAGCACGCACACCCCGGTGATCAGGCCCAGTGCCGCCGGATAGCCGTATTCCCACTTCAGCTCCGGCATGCGCTCGAAATTCATGCCCCAGATGCCGGCCAGCGCGGTGGCGGCGGCGAAGATGCCGGCCCACGCGGCCAGCTTCTTGGTGGTCTCGGTCTCCTCGATCGTCACCATCGACAGGTTCACCTGCGTCGCGGTGACGATCGTCTCGCGCAGCGTGTCGAGGCTGGCGTTGATGCGCAGCAGGTGGTCGTAGACGTCGCGCAGGTACTCGCGGTTGTGCTCGCACACCATCGGCACGCGCCCGCTCCACAGCTTGCCCGACGACTCCAGCAGCGGGCTGACGACGTGCTTGACGGTCTGCACGCGCTGCTTCAGCGCGTACAGCTGCTCGATGTTGGAGCGCGCGGACCCCGGGGTGAAGATCTGCTCCTCGATGCCCTCGACCTCGGACTCCAGGGCATCGATCACCGGGAAGTAGCGGTCGACCACCGCGTCCATCAAAGCGTACAGCACGAAGCCCGGCCCGTTGCGCAGCAGCTCGGGCTCCTGCTCGGTGCGCTGGCGCACGCCGAGCAGGCTGTGCTGGCTGCGATTGCGCACCGACAGCACGAAGTTCGGTCCGGCGAAGATGTTGACCTCGCCGACGTGCAGCGTGTCGACCGCGTCGAGCTCGAGGGTGTGCAGCACGACGAACAGCGTCTTCTCGTACTCCTCGACCTTGGGCCGCTGGTGGCCATGCTTGGCGTCTTCCACCGCCAGGTCGTGGAGACCGAACTCGCTCTGCATCGTGTCGAGCTCGTCGTCGGTGGCATCGCGCAGCGCGACCCAGACGAAGCACTGCGGCCGCGCCAGGTAGTCGCTGATCTGGCGGACCTCGATGTCGGCCAGCTTCTTGCCGTCTTGGTAAGCGACACAGTTGATGAGCATGTCGGTGGTCGGGAGCGTGCCGTTGTATTTTGAGGCCAGATCGCGCCCGCGGCGCCGACAGCGGCATCGTCAGCTCCTTGGCCGCCGTGACGATGCGTCCGGCCCGCGCGGCCCACGCTCCCTCAGCAACCACCATGCGAGCACCAGCGGTCCGAGCACCGCGGTCAATGCCAGCGCCACGTTCAACACATCCTCCACGGTGTCACCGCGGACGGGTCGTGACCGCGTCGCGCTTGCGCGCGGTCGCCGCTGATGGCGGCGCAGTTCGGCCGCTGCGCCGGCGCCACCACGCCGCCAGCGCGCGAATGCCGAACACCGCGACCACGCTCAGCAAGAGCAACCAGACCCGCAGCATCGCCCAGGGGAACGGGTGGTGGTCCATGGCCCAAGGGAGTCCGCGAGCGCTCGCTGGATCACGAGCCCCGAGACGTCAGCGCGCTGGGGCCCCATCGAGAGCCAGGTTCAGCTCGAGCACATTGACGCGCGGCTCACCGATCACGCCGAGCAGCTTGCCCTCGGTGTGGTCGGCGATCAGCTTGCGCATCGCGTCCTCGCTGAGGCCACGCACACGGGCGACGCGACCGGACTGGTACAGCGCGGCCGCGACGCTGATGTGCGGGTCGAGCCCGCTGGCCGACGCCGTGACCAGGTCGACCGGGATCGGCGCTGCGTTGTTCGGATCGGCAGCCTTCAGCGCCTCGATGCGACCCTTGACCGCATCGATCAGCGCCGGGTTCAGCGGGCCCTGGTTGGAGCCGCCCGAGTTCGCCGCGTTGTACGGCATCGGCGAGGTCGCAGATGGCCGCCCCCAGAAGTACTTCGGATCGCTGAAGTTCTGGCCGATCAGCGACGAGCCGATCACCTGGCCCTGCGCGTCTCGCACCAGGCTGCCCGCTGCTTGGCGCGGGAACACCGCCTTGGCCAGCCCGGTGACGAGCAGCGGGTAGAGCAGGCCGGTGATCACGCTGAGCAGCACGAACAGCGTGACGGCGGGACGAACGAGCGTTTTCATGGCATGCCTCTCAGGTCAGACCCACGGCGGCGAGCACGAGGTCGATCAGCTTGATGCCGATGAACGGCACGACGATGCCGCCGAGGCCGTAGATCAGCAGGTTCTTGCGCAGCAGCGCGGCCGCGCCGATCGGGCGGTAGCGCACGCCCTTGAGCGCCAGCGGGATCAGGAAGACGATGATCAGCGCGTTGAAGATCACCGCCGACAGGATCGCCGACTGCGGGCTCGCCAGCCCCATCACGTTGAGCGCCTGCAGCTGCGGGTAGGTGGTGATGAACGCCGCCGGGATGATCGCGAAGTACTTGGCGACGTCGTTGGCGATGCTGAAGGTGGTCAGCGCGCCGCGCGTCATCAGCATCTGCTTGCCGGTCTCGACCACCTCGATCAGCTTGGTCGGGTTGCTGTCGAGGTCGACCATGTTGCCGGCCTCCTTGGCGGCCTGCGTGCCGGAGTTCATCGCCACCGCGACGTCGGCCTGCGCCAGCGCCGGCGCGTCGTTGGTGCCGTCGCCGGTCATCGCCACCAGGCGCCCCTCGGCCTGGTGCTGGCGGATCAGCGCCAGCTTGTGCTCGGGGGCGGCCTCGGCGAGGAAGTCGTCGACACCGGCCTCGGCGGCGATCGCCGCAGCCGTCAGGCGGTTGTCGCCGGTGACCATCACGGTCTTGATGCCCATGCGGCGCAGCTCGGCGAAGCGTTCCTTGATGCCGCCCTTGACGATGTCCTTCAGTTCGATCACGCCGAGCACACGCACGCCGTCGGCCACCACCAGCGGCGTGCTGCCGCGGCGCGCCACGTCGTCGACGACGCCGTTGATCGCGGCGGGGAACGAACCCCCTTGCTGCTCGACGTGCTTGCGGATCGCGTCGGCCGCGCCCTTGCGGACCGGGCGCATCTTGGCCGCTACCGTGTCGCTGCCGACCACCTGCTGCGACTGCACGATCAGCGGCAGATCGACGCCGCTCATGCGAGTCTGCGCCGAGAAGTGCACGAAGCGCGCGCCGAGCGACTGCACGTCGCGCTCGCGCAGGTTGTACTTCTGCTTGGCCAGCACGACGATGCTGCGGCCTTCGGGCGTCTCGTCGGCCAGCGATGCGAGCTGCGCGGCATCGGCCAGCTCCTGCTCCTTGACGCCCGCCGCGGGGATGAACGCCGCCGCTTGCCGGTTGCCCAGCGTGATGGTGCCGGTCTTGTCGAGCAGCAGCACGTCGACGTCGCCGGCGGCCTCGACCGCGCGGCCGGAGGTGGCGATCACGTTGGCCTGCATCATGCGGCTCATGCCGGCCACGCCGATCGCCGACAGCAGGCCGGCAATCGTGGTCGGGATCAGGCACACCAGCAGCGCGATCAGCGCCGTCACCGTCACCGGCGTACCCGCTTTGGCGACCTCGACGCTGAACAGCGAATACGGCAGCAAGGTCACCGTGACGCCGAGGAAGACGATCGTCAGCGCCACCAGCAGGATCGTCAGCGCGATCTCGTTGGGCGTCTTGTGCCGCTTGGCGCTCTCGACCATCGCGATCATGCGGTCGACGAAGGTCTCGCCCGGGTTGACCGTGACGCGCACGACGATCCAGTCTGACAGCACCTTGGTGCCGCCGGTCACCGCCGAGAAGTCGCCGCCGGACTCGCGGATCACGGGCGCCGATTCACCGGTGATCGCGCTCTCGTCGACCGAGGCAACGCCTTCGATCACCTCACCGTCGGCCGGGATGACGTCGCCGGCCAGCACCAGCACGACGCTGCCGCGCAGCAGCTCGCTCGACTCGATCGGGTGCCACTTGGCGCCGTACTTCGGCTGCTCCAGCAGCTTGGCCCAGGTCTGCTTCTTCAGCGCGCGCAGCGACGCCGCCTGCGCCTTGCTGCGGCCCTCGGCAAGCGCCTCGGCGAAGTTGGCGAACAGCACGGTGAACCACAGCCACAGCGCGATCGCGAGCACGAACCCGGCGGGCGCTTCGCCCTTGCCGCCGAGGGCCTGCATCCACAGGATCGTCGTGATGATGCTGCCGACGTACACGACGAACATCACCGGGTTGCGCCACTGCACCGCGGGCGAGAGTTTCTTGAACGAGTCGACGATCGCCGGCTTCATCAGCGCAGCGTCGAACAGCCCGAAGGTCTTGCGGGTCATAGTGGCCTCACTTCCACAGCGTCAGGTGCTCGATCGCGGGGCCGAGGGCCAGCGCGGGCACGTAGTTCAGCAGTCCCACCAGCAGCACGGTGCCGATCAGCAGCACGATGAACAACGCGCCGTGCGTGGGCATCGTCCCCGAGGTCACCGCCAGCCGCTTCTTGGCGGCCAGCGAACCGGCGATCGCCAGCACCGGCACGATCACGCCGAAGCGGCCGAACCACATCGCCACCGCCAGCAGGCCGTTGTAGAAGGGCGTGTTGACCGAGATGCCGGCGAACGCGCTGCCGTTGTTGTTGGCCGCCGACGTGAAGGCGTACAGGATCTCCGAGAAGCCGTGCGCGCCCGGGTTGGCCACGCCGGCGCGGCCGGCGTCGGCCATCACCGCGATTGCGGTGCCGAGCAGCACCAGCAGCGGCGTGACGAGGATGGCGATCGACGCCATCTTCATCTCGTGCGACTCGATCTTCTTGCCCAGGTACTCGGGCGTGCGGCCGATCATCAGGCCGGCGATGAACACCGCCAGGATCGCGAACACCAGCATGCCGTACAGGCCGGTGCCGACGCCGCCGAAGATCACCTCGCCGAGCTGCATGTTGACCAGTGGCACCGCACCGCCGAGCGGCGTGTACGAGTCGTGCATGCTGTTGACGGCGCCGCACGAGGCGTCGGTGGTGATGGTGGCGAACAGCGCCGATTGCGCGATGCCGAAGCGCGCCTCCTTGCCTTCCATGTTGCCGCCCGGCTGGTCGGCCGTCGCTGCCTGGTTGACGCCGAGCGCAGTGAACTGCGGGTTGCCCTGCTCCTCGTAGTGCGTGGCGGCGAACACGCCAACCGCGAACAGGATCGCCATCGCGGCCCATACGGTCCAGCCCTGCCGGGCGTCGCCCACCATGCGGCCGAACGTGAAACACAGCGCCGACCCGAGCAGGAAGATCGACACGATCTGCACGAAGTTCGACAGCGGCGTCGGGTTTTCGTACGGGTGCGACGAGTTGGCGTTGAAGAAGCCGCCGCCGTTGGTGCCGAGCATCTTGATCGCCAGCTGCGACGAGGCCGGGCCCATCGCCAGCGTCTGCTTGTCGCTGGTCTTGTCCTCCATCACCGGCTCGCCCTTCTCGTTCTTCAACGGCTGTCCGTCGGGGCCGTTCTTGGCCTCCTGGTACTTCACCACCTCGAGCGTCTTGGCGTCCTGGTAGGCGTCGAAATTCTGGATGCCGCCTTGCTGCACCTCGACCAGCGCGATCAGGATCGACAGCGGCAGCAGCAGCCACAGCGTGATGCGGGTCAGGTCGACCCAGGCGTTGCCGATGCTGTTGGCGCTGTGGCGCGCCAGCCCGCGGATCAGCGCGATCACCACGACGATGCCGGTGGCGGCGGAGAAGAAGTTCTGCACCGTGAGGCCGAGCATCTGCGTCAGGTAGGCCATCGTCGACTCGCCGCCGTAGCCCTGCCAGTTGGTGTTGGTGGCGAAGCTGACCGCGGTGTTGAACGACGAATCGGGCGACACGTTGGCCATGCCCTGCGGGTTCAGCGGCAGCCACAGCTGCAACCGCTGCAGCGCATAGACGGCGAGCACGCCGAGGCCGTTGAACAGCAGGATCGCCAGCGCGTAGTGCAGCCAGCCCATCTCGGCGTCGGCCTTGATGCCGCACACGCGGTACAGCGGGCCTTCGACGCGCGCGGCCCATTGCAGCCGGCCGTCCATCAGCGCGGCGATGTAGCGGCCGAGCGGGTACGACAGTGCCAGCAGCACCACCGTGTAGATCACCAGCAGTTGCCAGGCTTGGGTGCTCACGAGAATTTCTCCGGGTAGAGCAGGGCCACCAGCAGGTACACCAGCAGCCCCAGCGAGACGAGGATGCCCACGAGGATCATCGGGCTCATGACTTGATCTCCTTGAGCTTGTCGCAGCCGATGGCCATGCCGGCCATCAGCAGCCAGAACAGGATGAAGAGCGCGATGTAGGCAACGTCCATGGGTGTCCTTCCAAACGACTCGGCAGTCTAGGAGGGCAGGCATCAAGACCGTGCAAATTCGGTCAGCCGCGGGATCAAGAAAGTGTCAATCACTGCTTGCCCCGTTTGCATTCTGTGTTGCGGATCGCGCCTTGCGTTGAGGCAGGTCAAGTCGAACGTCATCCACTGACCGCGCGGCGAGGCCCGTAGCCGGCGCGAATGCCTCCAAACCGACGTGTCGGTGGGGTGATTGCGGGCGATTGTTGAATCGGCGTCACGACTTGCGCGAGCTGTCCGCGATCGCATCGTCGCCCGCCGCCTCGGGTGGCGGTTTCCCGGCTGCGCTTCTCCCCCTGAGAGGGCTGTCAGAAGCTCTTGCTCACCGACAGCACGAGCGTGCTGTTGCCGATTTCCCTGTTCTGGGTCGCGGCCGTGCCCAGCGTGAAGCTGCGGTTGGTGTCGATGTAGGCCGCGCCCAGGGTCCAGCCCTTCAGGTCGTAGGTGGCGCCGAGCTTCCAGTCGGTGATCGAGTTGCGCACGTTGCCGT
>DATJYZ010000288.1:0-3649 GCA_035499355.1 Burkholderiaceae bacterium
TCGAGCTCGATGCCGATCACGTCGGCCACCGCTGCGGCGTCGACGAAGTCGACGTTCGACGAGCAGTATTCGGTGTCGTCGTCATCCTCCCAGTTCTTCATGAAGATGCCGACCACCTCGTGGCCCGCGCGCTTGAGCAGCCAGGCCGCGACCGCGGAGTCGACCCCGCCGGACAGGCCGACCACCACCCGCGATGCATGCATGCCGCAATTCTAGTTTTCGGCCCGGTGGCGGGGCCGGTGCGCGGCTATATCGTGCGGTGAGTGCCGTCGCAGAACGGTTGGTGGGTGCTGTGCTTGCAGCCGCAAAAGTGCAGCGTCGCCGACTCGGTGGCCGTGAACTTGATCGGCGCGTGGGGCCCACCTTTGTGCGAGCCGTCGCAGAACGGCTGGCTCTTACTGTTGCCGCAGCGGCACCAGAAGTAGTCTTTGCCGGGTTCCACGTGCACCGGGAACGGCGCCCGCTGGGCGATCGTGACGGTCATCGGCGGCTCCTGACGGCTGCGCTGGCGCCGCAGTATCGCGCAGCGCGGCCCGCTTCAGGGCGCGCTGACGCTGGGATCGCTGAACACCAGCTCCAGCGGATGGCGGAGTCCGGCGCCGTGGTCATCGACGCAGCGCATCAATAGCGGGCTGCGATGGCGGGCCGCCTGCGCGCGCAGCTCGTCGGGCGTCAGCCACAGCGTGCGCACGATCTCCGCATCGAGCGTGCGGCCCGGCACGGGCTCGCCGACCTCGCCGACGTACGCCAGGCGCACGTAGGTCACGTCGGAGGCCGGATCCGCGCGCCGGGCCCGCGACAGGTAGACGCCCAGCAGCGAGCGTGGCGTGAACGCGCGCGCGGTCTCCTCCAGCGTCTCGCGGATCACGCCCTGCAGCGGCGTCTCGCCGGGATCGAGGTGGCCGGCCGGGTTGTTGAGCATCAGGCCGTCGGGCGTGTGCTCCTCCACCACCAGGTAACGGCCGTCGCGCTCGACGATGGCCGCCACGGTGACGCTGGTTTTCCATCGGGTGTGGCCCATGGGGCGATGCTACCGATGGCTGGCAGAATGCGCCGGCACTCGACGCGCGCGGCCCGAGGCCGCGGCGCGCGACGGTACGGCCGCGAGAAGAGACCATGCACAGCGGCATAACGGCCCAGACCTGAGGAGTTCGAGTCATGGCTTTGCGGATCGGAGTTCCCAAGGAAACGGCGGCCGGCGAGAAGCGCGTGGCCACCGTGCCCGACGTGGCGGAAAAGCTCATCAAGCTCGGCTTCGCGGTCAGCGTGCAGAGCGGCGCGGGCGACGCCGCGAACTTCGCGGACGACACCTACCGCGCCGCCGGTGCCGACGTCGTGGGCTCGGCCGCCGAGCTGTGGGCGAAGTCCGACATTGTGTTCAAGGTGCGCCCGCCGAGCGCCGACGAAGTGGGCCTGATGCGCGAAGGCGGCACGCTGATCGGCTTCATCTGGCCGGCCCAGAACCCCGAGCTGATGCAGCAACTGGCGGCCAAGCGCGCCACCGTGCTGGCGATCGATTGCCTGCCGCGGCAGCTGTCGCGGGCGCAGAAGATGGACGCGCTGACCTCGATGGCTGGCGTCAGCGGCTACCGCGCGGTGGTCGAGGCGGCCAACGCGTTCGGCCGCTTCTTCAACGGGCAGATCACCGCGGCGGGCAAGATCCCGCCGGCCAAGGTGTTCATCGCCGGCGCCGGCGTGGCCGGGCTGGCGGCCATCGGCACCGCGGCGAACCTGGGCGCCATCGTGCGTGCCAACGACACGCGGGCCGAAGTGGCCGACCAGGTGGTGTCGCTCGGCGGCGAGTTCGTCAAGGTCGACTACGAGGAAGAAGGCTCCGGCGGCGGCGGCTACGCCAAGGTGATGAGCGAGGGCTTCCAGGCCGCGCAGCGCGCGATGTACGCGCAGCAGGCGAAGGACGCCGACATCATCGTCACCACCGCGCTGATCCCGGGCAAACCCGCGCCCAAGCTGATCAGCGCCGAGATGGTGAAGAGCATGCGCGCCGGCAGCGTGATCGTCGACATGGCCGCCGAGCAGGGCGGCAACTGCGAGCTCACCGTGCCGGGCGAGGCCGTGGTGCGCCACGGGGTCACGATCATCGGCTACACCGACCTGGCGAGCCGGCTGGCCAGGCAGTCGTCGACGCTGTACTCGACCAACCTGCTGCGCGTGACCGAGGATCTGTGCAAGACCAAGGACGGCACGATCAACGTCGACTTCGCCGACGACGCGATCCGCGGCCTCACGGTGATCAAGGACGGTGCGGTCACCTGGCCGGCGCCGCCGCCCAAGCTGCCGCCCGCACCGCCGCCCAAACCCGCCGCGGCCGTGCCGGCGTCCAAGGGGCATGGCCACGGTGCCGGCGAGCCGATGTCTGCCAGGTCGCTGGCCCTGGTGTTCTGCCTCGGTGCGCTGGCGTTCCTGCTGGTGGGCTTGTACGCGCCGGTGTCGTTCCTGGCGCACTTCACGGTGTTCGTGCTGGCCTGCTTCGTCGGCTACATGGTGATCTGGAACGTCACGCCGTCGCTGCACACGCCGCTGATGAGCGTGACCAACGCGATCTCGTCGATCATCGCCATCGGCGCGCTGATCCAGATCTCGCCGCCGCTCGCCGGCGCCGGTGCTGATCGGCCGAATGCGCTGATTCTCCTGTTGGCCGTGGTTGCGCTCGCGCTCACCGCCGTCAACATGTTCGGCGGCTTCGCGGTGACGCGGCGCATGCTGGCGATGTTCCGCAAGTGAGGACGACTATGAAGCCCCCACGCTTGGCACTTCGTGCACTGCGCTGCCCCCCGAGGGGGCGTTCGCTCCGTGGGGCGGCCCAGCGGAGCGAATCATGACCGCGAGCCTGGCCATCGTCTCCTACATCGGCGCCACCATCCTGTTCATCCTCAGCCTGGGCGGCCTGTCCAACCCGGAGACCGCGCGCCGCGGCAACGTATTCGGCATCATCGGCATGGCCATCGCCGTGCTGGCCACGGTATTCGGGCCCCGCGTCACGCCGGGCGGCTACGCCTGGATCGTCGGCGCGCTCGTCGTCGGCGGCAGCGTCGGCCTCTTCGCCGCGAAGAAGGTGCAGATGACGCAGATGCCGGAGCTGGTGGCGCTGATGCACAGCCTGGTCGGCCTGGCGGCCTGTCTGGTGGGCTACGCGAGCTACGTCGACACCTCCACGGTGTTCCCGACCGAGGCCGAGAAAGCCATCCACGAGATCGAGATCTACATCGGCATCCTGATCGGCGCCGTCACGTTCTCCGGCTCGGTCATCGCCTTCGGCAAGCTGTCGGGCAAGATCGGCGGCAAGCCGCTGCTGCTGCCGGCGCGCCACTGGCTCAACCTGGCCGGCCTGCTGGTGGTGATCTGGTTCGGCCGTGCGTTCCTGCAGGCGCCCGACATCCAGGCCGGCATGACGCCGCTGCTGGTGATGACGGTGGTCGCACTGCTGTTCGGCATTCATATGGTGATGGCCATCGGCGGCGCCGACATGCCGGTGGTGGTGTCGATGCTGAACAGCTACTCGGGCTGGGCCGCCGCGGCCACCGGCTTCATGCTGAGCAACGACCTGCTGATCGTGGTGGGTGCGCTGGTCGGCTCGTCCGGCGCGATCCTGAGCTACATCATGTGCCGGGCGATGAACCGCAACTTCATC
>DATJYZ010000289.1:0-2006 GCA_035499355.1 Burkholderiaceae bacterium
GCGCATCGCGAACAGCGGGAGATCACTGTGCAGCCCAGTCTCGTTCGTCCGATCGAACGCACCGATCTCGCGGCGTGGCGCCCGCTCTGGGACGGCTACAACGCCTTCTACGGCCGGGCGGGCGACACCGCCCTGCCCGAGCAGATCACCAGCGCAACGTGGGAGCGCTTCTTCGACCCCGACGAGCCCGTCCGGGCGCTCGTCGCTCAGCACCAGGATCAGATCGTCGGCCTGGTGCACTACCTCTTCCACCGCAGCACCACCCGGCTGCGCGACGTGTGCTACCTGCAGGACCTGTTCACCGCCCCGCACCTGCGCGGTCAAGGCATCGGCCGCCAGCTGATCCTGGCGGTCTACGAGGCCGCCCGGCAGGCAGGTTGCTCTCGCGTCTACTGGCAGACCCACACGTCCAACAGCAAAGGCCGGGCGCTGTACGACAAGGTCGGCGAGCACAAGGGGTTCATCGTCTACGGGCGAGAGCTATAGACGACAACGGCTCGGACGGATTCGTCTGAGCCGTTCGATGTGATTGGTGGGCCCTGTAGGATTCGAACCTACGACCAACGGATTAAGAGTCCGCTGCTCTACCAGCTGAGCTAAGAGCCCTGTTGTGCGCGTCGCGCGAACGACGCGCGGACTTCGCATCCGGTGGTGGGTCGTGCAGGATTCGAACCTGCGACCAACGGATTAAAAGTCCGCTGCTCTACCGACTGAGCTAACGACCCCGGGGGTAGAGCGCGCGATTCTAGCACCGCACCCTGAGGCATCTCGGCCGTCGGCCTCAGCGCGCGGCGCCGCGCACGATCGTCTGCATCAGCTCGCCGGCGGCCACCATGCCGAAGGTGGCGGTCACCGCCACGCTCGAGCCGTAGCCGTGGCAGTTGAGGCTGCCGTCGGCCGGCGGCGCGTCGGCGTCGCAGGCTTCCTGCGGCCGCGCCACCGTCTCGCGCGAGAACACGCAGCGCAGCCCGATCGCGCCGCTGCCGCGCGGCGCCGCGCCCGCTTTGCGCAGGCGCTGGCGCAGCGCGGCCAGCAGCGGGTCGTGGGTCACGTCGGCCAGGTCGGCCACCTCCACCTGCTGCGCTTCGAGCTTGCCGCCGGCCGCGCCGGCGCACACCGTGGGCACGCGCGTCTGCAGCGACCACTGCGCGATCGCCTGCTTGGCGCGCACCTGGTCGCAGGCATCGATCACGCCGTCGACGCGCCGACCCTGCGGCAGCAGTGCAGGCCAGTTGTCGGGTTCGACGAACGCCTCGACCACGCCCACGTCGCAACCCGGGTGGATCTGCGCGATGCGCTCGCGCAGCGCCACCGGCTTGGCCTGGCCGAGCGTGGATTCCAGCGCCTGCAGCTGGCGGTTGATGTTCGATTCGGCCACGTGGTCGAGGTCGATCAACGTCAGCGCGGCGACGCCGCTGCGCGCCAGCGCTTCCACCGCCCACGAGCCCACGCCGCCCAGGCCCACCACCACGACGTGCGCAGCGCGCAGCCGCTGGTAGCCGGTGTCACCGTAGAGACGGCGCACGCCGCCGAAGCGGCGCTCGAGGTCGGCCGCGACGGCAGGGGTTGCCATCACGGCGTGCGCTCCAGCATCCACATCTGCCAGCGCAGCGCGAGCACGCCGCCGGCGAGGATGCCGGCCAACGCGACGAAGCTGCCGATCGACAGCGTCGACAAGCCCGACAAGCCCTGGCCGATGGTGCAGCCGAGCGCAGTGACGCCGCCCACGCCCATCAGCGTGGCGCCGATCAGGTGGCTGGCGGTGTCTTCGGCGTCGCGAAAGCCCTCCCAGTGAAAGTTGCGCGTCGCCAGCGCCACCGCGGCGCTGCCGAGCACGACGCCGACCACGCTGACGATGCCGATGGACAGCGCCTTGCTGGCGTCGCTGAAGAAGATCAGCCAGTCGATGGTGTAGGCGAACGGCGACACGAAGCTCAGCGACTCCATGCGCTGCGAGTTGGTGGCGAGAAACGTCTCCTGCAAGGTCAGCGGGTGCTCGGCCACGT
>DATJYZ010000290.1:0-7054 GCA_035499355.1 Burkholderiaceae bacterium
CTCGGCAGCCACACGGCCCATGCGATGGCCAGGATTTCGGCGGGCATGAAGTAGCGCTCATGCATGTGTGGCAACAGGTGCGGAACCAGCATCGCGGACAACACCGCAGCCAGCAGCACGGTCTGCGGACGCAGCGGATGATCCACGATCCAGCGGCCACTGAACGCGAACGCGGCGCTCGCCAGCGTCGCGACACCGACCGCGATGCCGGCGATCGCTGGGGTCCATGTGCCAATCCAGCGCGCCAGAAAGAAGTGCAGATTCGGGATACCGTACGCCAGCGCGTGCTGCGTGCCGGCCTGGGTGGCATAGATGCTGGCCACCTCCCACCAGCTGCGCCCGGCCAACACGACCGGCAGTGCGAGCGCGGCGTAGACCGCCGGCACGATGACCATCGCACGCCACGGCAACTCGCGGCGCATCAGCAGCATCAACACGAACGGACCCAGAAACACCGCCTGAGCCTTGACGGCCAGCGCGAGTCCGAAGCACGCCATGGCCAGCAGCGGGCGCCGATGCACGATCGCCATCACCATGGCGAGCAGCCAGCAGGCGTAGCCCACATCGAACTGACCCCAGGCCGCGCCGTTGAGCAGCACCGTCGGCGCGAACCACACGGCACCGAACGCGAGCGCGGCGGCCGTCACCGTGCGCCAACGGCGCCAGGCCAGGCCTGCCATCAGGCCTGCGGTGATCAGGTCGAACAGGATCGAGATCGACTTGATGACCCAGAGCCCACTGGCCTGCTGACCCGCCAGTGCATTGGCCAGGCCCAGGCAATAGCTGTACAGCGGCGTGTAGCCGTACGCCGAAAACGGCTCGGACACCGCTTGCCAGAAGCCGAGTGTTCGCATGTGCTCGAGCCAGACCAGGAAGTGGTCCTCCAGATCGGGGTTGCTCAGATCAAACAGGGTCAGGCGAGCGAAGAGCCCTGCCGCCGCCACGGCGACAAACGCCACCAACCACGCCGCGCGAGTCGATCGGGTCGTGTGCGCTGCCATCAGCGTGCGCGCAACAAGGTTGGTGGCCGCTGGCGCCGCAAATCGGTGCGGTACAGCTCCAGGTAGGCGCGCACGCCGCGCTCGATGCCGAACTGCCTGCGCGCGATGGCACTCGTGCGTAGCGCGCGTTCGGCGTCTCGTTCGCGCGATCGGTCGAGCAGGCAGGCCAGTGCAGCGGCAAAGTCGTCGACGTCGGGTCGGGCGAACACCAGATCGTCGAACCAGCGGCGCAGGTCGACCAGGCCCGGTGACTGCGCCAGCAGCACGGGCATCCCGACGCCCAACGCCTCGAGCAACGCGATGCTCGAGCCCTCGCGGAGCGACGGCATCACGAAGCAATCGCTGGCCCGCAGCAGGGGCAGCATGTCGGACACCGCGCCGAGAAAGCGGACCCGGTCGGCGATGCCCAACGCCTGCGCCAGCTCGCGCTCGGGGTGATCCGGATGCTCCCTGCCTGCATGCAGCAGCAGCCAGTCCTGTGACTTGCAGCGAGCCAACGCGTGCAGCAGCAGATCATGGTTCTTGATCGGCGAGCAATTGCCGACAACCAGCAGCACCGTGGTGCGCGCGTCGATCTGCAGGGCCTGGCGCGCCGCCGCGACCTGGGCGGCGCTCGGCGTGGCGTACCGCGTGCTGTCGTACCAGTTCGCGATCAACGTCGGTCGCATGCCGTATCGATCGCGCTCGTTGTCGTCCACCCCGGGCGCGATGCTGACCCAGTGAGTGCCAAGCCGCGCGGCAATGCGTCGCTCGATGGCGCGACGCAGGCGCAACACACCATCGAAGGCAAAGTGGTTGTGCACCGTGCGCACCACGCTTGAAGCGCCTGCGGCGTGCGCGGCCAGCAGGTAGCCGAAATTGCCACGCTCGGCGTGCACATGCACAACGTCGAACGCGAGCCCGCGCCAGTCGCGCGCCAGGGCGACATAGAACGGCGGCCAGCGCGACCACGGCCTGTGGTGGATGCGATAGCCGGCGGCCTGCAGCGGTGCCGCAAAGGACCCGGGTTGCAGGCCGGTGGTGAGGATATGCAGGTCGCAGCCGGCCGCCCGAAGCTGCGGGGCAGCCTGGCGCAGCATTTGTTCGGCGCCGGAAGGCAGCAACTCGTTCAGCACGTGAAGCACGCGCAGTCCGCCGTCGTCAGGCCTGGCGCTCACGCGTGAGCCTCCTGCAGCAGTCGCTGATAGATCGGCTCGTAGGCCGCGGCGATCGTCGCGATGTGGTATCGCTGTCGCGCCAGGTCCTTGCCCTGCTGGCCCAGTTGGCGACGTCGGGCGTTGTCGTCGAGCAGCGCCTTCATCGCTTCGGCGATCGCGGGCGGGTCCCGGACATCGACCAGCAGACCGACGCGGCCGTCGTCGAGTGTCCACGGCACGCCACCGCTGCGCCGGCCTGCGATCACCGGGATGCCCAGCGCCATCGCCTCGATCAGCACCATCGGCTGTGCCTCCTCCAGCGAGGGATGCACGAGCACGTCGACCTCGCGTGCCAGGCGGTCGAGCAGCTGTCGGTGTGGCAGCGCGCCGACGAATTGGATGCCTTCTGCGATGCCGCGGCCGACGGCGTACTGCTGCGCTACCTGGCCCGGTCCATGGTCCGGTCCGAACATGTGCAGCGTGACCTCGGGTCTTGTCTTACGCAGGCCGGCAAATGCCTCGATCGCGGCGCGTCCGTTCTTGTAGGCCCCCCAACCGCTGAGCACGGTGCCAAAGCACGGTGGCCGCTGCTGGTCGGATGGCGGCGCCTCGACGTTGAACAGCGCCTCCGGCATGCCGTTGGGGATGACCTGGCGAGGCCCGTCGTAGAGCATGAAGCGCCTCAGGTGGTCGCTGACGTGCGGTGCCACCGCGACCACGTTGCGCGCGCGTGCCAGCACACGGTAGGCCATCAACGTGCGCACCAGCCGGTAAGCGGTCGGGTTGAACCGCAACACGTTCAACGGTGCGTCGTGGGCGGTGACCACCAGCGGCAGCTTGCTCTGCTGCGCGGGCCAGGCGTACTCGTATGTCCACTGGGCATGCAGCACATCAGGTCGTTCGCGCGTGATCGCTTGAAGCAGGAAAGAGCGCTCGCGGCCGAACAGGTCGCGCGCACGGTCTCGCGCTCGCGGCCGGTAAGGCCCGACGACGACCTTGAGTTGCGGGCCCTCAAACACCCGCTCGGCGGACAGCAGCGGATCCAGCGTAAAAAGGGTGACGCGATGGCCACGACGCAGCAGCTCGCGCGTCAGCAGGTTGACCGGGGAGCCGCCCAGGCCGCCTGGCAGTGCGTCTGGAGACTGTCCGAGATGGTCGGCAAACTCGCGCGGCGCCGCGGGGCCGACCATGCCCAGGCTGAAGGGTCGCGGCGACAGCACGGCGGCCACGGCACGCATGCGCGAGCGATAGGAGTCGCGTCAGTGCGCGAGCGCCGCCTCGTGGCGTGCGCAGAAGTCGGCATACGCTCGGCGGATGCCTTCCTTCAAGGGTGTACGGGCCTTCCAGCCCAACTCGTTCAAGCGTGACACGTCGAGCAGCTTGCGCGGCATGCCGTCGGGCTTGGAGGTGTCGAACACGATGCGGCCGTCGAATCCGACGACCTCCATCACCTGCTCGGTCAGTGCGGCGATCGAGACATCCTCGCCGCAGCCGATGTTGATCAGCGGACCGTCGTACTCCCGCTCGAACAGGTGCACGCAGGCGTCGGCCAGGTCATCGACATAGAGGAACTCGCGTCGTGGAGTGCCGGTGCCCCAGACCACCATCTCGCCAGCGCCGCTGAGTTTGGCCTCGTGTACCTTGCGGATCAACGCCGGCAGCACGTGGCACTGCTCGAGGTCGTAGTTGTCGTTCGGGCCGTACAGATTGGTCGGCATCACGCTCACGTACTGGCGGCCGTACTGGCGGTTGTAGCTCTCGGCGAGCTTGAGCCCGGCGATCTTCGCGAT
Source organism: Burkholderiaceae bacterium (assembly GCA_035499355.1). Lineage (GTDB taxonomy): Bacteria > Pseudomonadota > Gammaproteobacteria > Burkholderiales > Burkholderiaceae_C > JAEUPI01. Next base: position 3,928 of record DATJYZ010000290.1, read on the forward strand.
TGCGTAGGGCTCGTTGGTCGGCTCGAGCGAGCCGCTCAACAGCGCCTCCTCTGACATCGGCTGCGCCGCATTGCGCGGATAGATGCAACTGGAGCCGAAGTACATCAGACGCTGGACGCCCGCCTGGTGCGCGCCGTCGATCAGGTTGGCCGCGATCATCAGGTTCCGATGGATGAACTCCGCGCGACGCGTGTTGTTGGCGAGAATGCCGCCGACCAGGCCTGCCGCGATGAAGACATAGTCCGGATGCTCGCGCGCGAGGTAGTCGCGCACCGCGTGCTGGTCGCACAGGTCGAGCTGCTGTCGCGATGGAGCCAGCAGGCGGTAGTGTCCGCTGGAGCGCAGACGACGCAGGAGCGCGCTGCCCACCAGGCCCTGGTGCCCGCTCACAAAGATGGTCTGGGAATGTGATGTCATGTGGTGCCTTGCTCGACTGGGTAGCCGGCGTTCTTACGCTGCGCCGCTCGACGCAGGTTTCGCAGATGACGCCAGGTGTTGTGGATCGTCAGAACCTGGATACCGAGCTGCGCGGCCAGCAGCAGCATGGCGTGCAGGCGATCGATCTGCCGCTCGTCATGGCTGGGGTTGGCGCTGTGCACCATCCAGATCAACCAGGCTGGTCGCGCCAGGACATCGTTGATCAACTGGCGGTGTGCCAGCGGATCGCGATCGGCGGGCGCCAAGTGCGATCCGAACGGCACGCGCCGCAGCGCATAGCGGTTGAAGACCCCGCGATTGAAGCCTCGCCAGGTCGTCAGGGCGCTGTCGTAGTGCTCGAGCGCGGCCTGCCGCACCGGCAGGCTGTTGTGCCCGTGTGGGAAGACGAGCGTGGTGACATCGGTGCCACACGCGTCCGACAGCGCTGCGCGTGACGATTGGAACGCCTCTTGCCACGTGTGCTCGGGTCGGCGATGCAGCGGTTCGTGATGGTCCAGGTGCGATGCGATCTCGTGGCCGCCGCGAGCCAGCGCGCGCAGGTCGGCGGCGCTCATGTGGCCGCTGGTTCCGACCCACGACGCCACGGGCGCGAACACGCCCTGCACGCGATGAGCGTCGAGCACCGGGACCACCTTGGACAGGTCGCTCAGACACCCGTCGTCGCAGACGATGCTGATGACCGGGTCGCCGTACCAGCGGGCGGCCTCGAACTCGCGCGGGCCGAACCATTCGTCGTTCGCTCGCGCCAGGCGATGCTGGGCGCGATCGAGCCAGCGAGCGAACGGCGGGTTACTCATGGTGGTCGAAGGTCCGGAAGCCGGCCAGCTTGACCAGCGCATCGCGCTTGGCCGTCGCGTGGTCGGCCATCACCATCTCGCGCACCAGTTCGTCGAACGTCGTGTGGGGCCGCCAGCCGAGCTTCTGGCGGGCCTTGCCGGCATCGCCGAGCAACGACTCGACCTCTGTGGGCCGCCAGTAGTGCGGATCGACGCGGACGATGACGTCGCCGGGCTTGCAATGAACCGGGGCATCGTTGCGAGGCTCGACCTCGATGACGACCCCCACTTCGCGCTCCCCCTGGCCTTCGAACATCAGCTGCAGGCCCAACTCGCGTGCGGCGCGCTCGACGAACGTGCGCACGCTGTGCTGCTCGCCGGTGGCGATCACGTAGTCGTCGGGCGTGTCCTGCTGCAGCATCAGCCACTGCATCTCGACGAAATCGCGCGCGTGACCCCAGTCACGTTTGGCATCGAGGTTGCCGAGGTAGAGGCAGTCTTGCAGGCCCAGCGCGATGCGCGCCAGCCCGCGAGAGATCTTGCGGGTGACGAAGGTCTCGCCGCGCACCGGGCTCTCGTGGTTGAACAGGATGCCGTTGCAGGCAAAGAGCCCGTACGCCTCACGGTAGTTGATCGTCATCCAGAAGGCGTAGAGCTTGGCCGCGGCATACGGGCTGCGGGGATAGAAGGGCGTGGTCTCGGACTGGGGTGTCTCGCGGACCAGGCCGTAGAGTTCGGAGCTGCTGGCCTGGTAGAAGCGCGTGGTTCGCGCCAGGCCGAGGATGCGGATCGCCTCCAGCAGCCGCACCGGCCCCAGTCCGTCGACGTTGCCCGTGTACTCGGGTTGCTCGAAGCTGACGTGGACGTGGCTCTGCGCGCCCAGGTTGTAGACCTCATGCGGCTGCACACGCTGCATCACGTGGATCAGGCTGGCCGTGTCGGTGAGGTCGCCGTAGTGCAGGATCAGGCGGCGATCGCTGGCGTGCGGGTCTTGGTACAGGTGGTCGATGCGGTCGGTGTTGAGCAGGCTGGCGCGCCGCTTGATGCCGTGCACCTCATAGCCCTTGTCGAGCAGCAGCTCCGCGAGGTAGGCGCCGTCTTGGCCTGTGATGCCGGTGATCAGTGCGCGGCGAGTCAACATCGATGCCTCAGTCACGAAGCGCTCCGAGCAGGCGCTGCCGGAAGTCGGGCTGCAGATGGCCCATCAGGTCAGTCAGGAAGCGGTCCTGCTGCGCAAAGGCACGGTCCTCGTTGCCATCGATCGACGACACGCGCACCAGCATCCCGTCGGGGATTCGCCCGGTGAGGCCGTATTTCAAGGTGACCCACTTGTACGCGAGGCCGAACTGCGTGACCTCGCGGCCGACCACGAGCCAGTACGTGATCGGTTCGTTGCGCGCGCCCAGCGCGGCCACCATGCGGCGCACGGGCAGTGCCTGCCCATCGATCGGCAGCGTCGCGCGCCAGGTACCCTTGGTGACCATGAAGCCCTGGGCCGGATAGCACTGCTCGGGCCGGTGCGCATCCATCGAATCGTTCTGGTGCCCGCCGTACGCGGCCGAGAGCATCACGCGGTAACCGCGCGCGTTTGTATAGGTGCGCGCCAGCGTCTGGTCGTACACCGATGCAACGAAGCGCTGGACCTGCGGGTTGGGCACCATCGGGCGCAGCGTCGAATCGATGGTCCAGTCGGCGAACGCGTTGGGAAAGGCATCCTCGAGGCGAAGACCGAGGCCCATCTCGGCCACCACCTGTGTCGGCCGTCCGACCACCGCGGCACCGGCTGTGCCGAGCATGCCCAGCAACGCAATGGCGGCGTCGCGGCGGCTCGGCTTCATCGGCGATTCCTGCGATCGAAGGGCAGGCCCAGCAGACCGTCGACGCCGAACATCAACAACACCGCCACGACGAAC
>DATJYZ010000291.1:0-12996 GCA_035499355.1 Burkholderiaceae bacterium
CTCGCCAGCGCGGATCGCCGCCGCCAGAACGCGATCGATCAGTCCGGCGGAATCGACTCCGGTAGCTCACCGACACCCCAGCGAAGGCCGCTCAGACGAGCGGCCTTTGCATGTCCTGGGGCCTGCAGATCTGCATGTTCAATAGCGCGACAATGTATATTATGTCAACTCATAGTTGAACGCACTAAGGGGTGAGGACGCCGAGCCGCGACGCCTACTTGCGCAGCCCGCAGTCGCTACGTCCCCTTTTCATCGCGAGCGATCCCCCGCAGCACCAAACGTTCGATCACCGACTGAGCAGCGGCGAAGTCCGCGCCACCCAACGCCGGCTTGCCCAACAGAAGCGCGAATTGGGGCGCGAGATCGGCGTACGCCTGGGTCACGGCCCAGATGACAAACATCAGGTGGCGGAAGTCCAGCCGGGCGATCCGCCCCTGGCGGGCCCAGCGCTCGAACACCCGCACATCGCCCGCCAATGCGGGTGCCACCCGGTGGGTGATGGCGTCCGCGTAGCGTGGCGCGCCGGCGATCACCTCTTTCGTGAAGACGGCCGAACCGCCGGGCCGCTCACGCGACGAGCGCAGTTTGACTGCGATGTACCGGCGCAGCCCTTGCGCCGGGTCGTCTCCCACTGCAAGCTCGCCCATGCCGGCCAGCCATTGCGTCATCACGTCGTCGAGCACACGGCGGTACAAGGCCGCCTTGCTCGGAAAGTAGTACAGCAGGTTGTGCCGGCTCAACCCGGCGGCCGCCGCGATGTTCTCCAGCGACGCCCCTTCGAATCCGTAGCGCGCGAACTGGGCTTCGGCCTCGCGCAGGATGAGCCGCTCTTTCTCGACCCGCGCGGCGCGCGGCGGCCTCGTCTTGGCGCCACCGGGCTCCGAGCCGCCCGCGCCGCTCGCCTTCGCTGCCTGTGACGCAGCCCCGAAGGTCCTGACTCGACGGCTCGCGGCGCTAGACATGCGGGCACGGTGCCGCGCTCGCTGGCCGGTGTCACGCGGGAAATTACCAACTGGTAAAACTTTGCCGGCGAGCCACCATGGGGCCGCAGCGCCCTCGGTGGCCCAGGTCTTGCGTGCCTGCCACTCGCCATCGACGCGGCATCGGCGAACAACCGCATAGAGGAGAACAAGCGCATGGCCACACCCGAGCGCGGCACCCGCGCTTCGACCGACGCGGCTGGTCCCCGCACCGAAGCGCGAGCGCACGGCCTGCACGGCGGACGGCTGACGGCGCCCGAGTACGCGCGCAACTTCGGCGACGCGCATCCTCCGCTGGCACGCGCGCAGGCGCTGATTGAGGCCGAGCGCTGCTACTACTGCTACGACGCGCCGTGCATCGCGGCCTGTCCCACGGGCATCGACATCCCCAGCTTCATCCAACGCATTGCGCAAGACAACGTCCGCGGCGCGGCCGCCACCATCCTGCGGGCCAACCCGCTGGGTGGCATGTGCGCGCGCGTGTGCCCCACAGAGGTGCTGTGCGAACAGGCCTGCGTGCGCAACACCAACGAAAGCAAGCCGGTGGAGATCGGCCAGTTGCAACGCTACGCCACCGACGGCTTCTTCGCCCGCCCGGGCGCCGCGCTGTTCGAGCGTGCGGCACCCACGGGCAAGCGTGTTGCGGTGGTTGGCGGCGGTCCGGCGGGCCTGGCGTGTGCGCACGGCCTGGCGTGGCGCGGTCACGCGGTGGTGCTGTTTGACGCCAAGCCCAAGCTCGGTGGCCTCAATGAGTACGGCATCGCCGCCTACAAGACCACCGGTGGCTTCGCGCAACGGGAGGTCGAGTGGCTGCTGTCGGTCGGCGGCATCGAGGTGCGCTGCGACGCGCAGCTGGGTCGTGACATCACGCTGGATTCGCTGCTCGCGGGCTATGACGCGGTGTTCCTCGGCCTCGGCTTGGCCGGGGTCAACGCACTCGGCATCGCGGAGCCGCAGGCGCGCGGACTGCGCGCTGCGGTCGACTTCATCGCCGAACTGCGGCAGGCGAAGGACCTGTCGCAATTGCCGGTCGGCCGCCGCGTGGTCGTGATCGGCGGCGGCATGACCGCGGTGGATGCGGCGGTGCAGGCGCGCCTGCTCGGTGCCGAGGAGTCGACCATCGTCTATCGGCGGGGTGCCGAGGCGATGTCGGCGTCGTCGTACGAGCAGGATTGGGCGCAGACCCACGGAGTCAAGATCCGCCATTGGGCCACGCCGAAGGAAGTGCTAGCCCAGGGCGGCGAGGTCACCGGCGTGCGTTTCGCATCGACCACGCTGCGCGACGGCAAGCTGGCCGACACCGACGACGGCTTCACGCTGCCGGCTGACATGGTGCTGCGGGCGATCGGCCAGACCTTCGTCGCCGCGCCGGTGGGCGCCGCGATCGCGCTCAAGGCCGGCCGCATCGCCACCGACGCGCACGGCCGCACCAACCACCCCAGGGTGTGGGCCGGCGGCGACTGCCGTGCCGGCGGGCGCGACCTGACCGTCGAGGCGGTCGAGCACGGCAAGGTCGCTGCGCAATCGATGCATGACACGTTGATGGGAGGCTGAGATGGCGGACCTGCGCACCACGTTTCTCGGCATCCCGAGCCCCAACCCGTTCTGGCTCGCTTCGGCGCCGCCGACCGACAAGCGATACAACGTCAACCGCGCCTTCGAGGCTGGCTGGGGCGGTGTGGTCTGGAAGACGCTCGGCGAAGACGGCCCGCCGATCGTCAACGTCAGCGGGCCCCGCTACGGCGCCCTGCACTCGCCCGACCGGCGCGTCATCGGCTTCAACAACATCGAGCTGATCACCGACCGGCCGCTGCAGGTGAACCTCGACGAGATTGCCCAAGTCAAGCGCGACTGGGCCGATCGCGCGCTGGTGGTGTCGCTGATGGTGCCCTGCGAAGAACAGGCGTGGAAGGCCATCGTCGCGCGCGTCGAAGACACCGGCGCCGACGGCATCGAGCTGAACTTCGGCTGCCCGCACGGCATGAGCGAGCGCGGCATGGGCTCGGCGGTGGGCCAGGTGCCCGAGTACATCCAGATGGTCACGACCTGGTGCAAGCAGCACTCCAAGCTGCCGGTGATCGTGAAGCTCACGCCCAACATCACCGACATCCGCTACCCCGCGCGCGCGGCCAAGGCTGGCGGCGCCGACGCGGTGTCGCTGATCAACACCGTCAGCTCGATCATGGGTGTCGACCTCGAGCGGATGGTGATGAGCCCCACCGTCGACGGCAAAGGCTCGCACGGCGGCTACTGCGGCCCGGCCGTCAAGCCGATCGCGCTCAACATGGTGGCCGACATCGCGCGCGACACGCAGACTGCGGGACTGCCGATCTCGGGCATCGGCGGCATCACCACCTGGCGCGACGCGGCCGAGTACATCGCACTCGGCTGCGGCACGGTGCAGGTGTGCACCGCAGCCATGGTGTACGGCTTCAAGATCGTGCGCGACATGGTCGACGGCCTGTCCAACTTCATGGACGAGCACGGCTACAAGACGGTGTCTGCGTTCCAGGGCAAGGCCATCGGCTCGGTGACCGACTGGCAGAACCTGAACCTGAACTACACCGAGAAGGCGGTGATCGATCAGGATCTGTGCATCCAGTGCGGGCGCTGTCACGTCGCGTGCGAAGACACGTCCCACCAGGCCATCACGCTGACGAAGAACGGCGAGCGCCACTTCGAGGTGGTGGAGGCCGAGTGCGTGGGCTGCAACCTCTGCACCTCGGTGTGCCCGGTGCCCGGCTGCATCACGATGCGGCAAGTGCCACCGGGGCAGCTCGACGCTCGCACCGGCGCCCCGGTGAGTGCAGACTATGGGCCTTGGACGACGCACCCCAACAACCCGATGCGGGCGGCGGGCTGAGCGCGGCGCCCACGACAGGAGAATCCAAGCATGAGCAATTCCCTTCTGATCCGCGGCGGTACGGTGGTCAACGCCGACCGCGAATTCGCGGCCGACGTGCTGTGCGTGGCCGGCAAGGTGGCCGCGGTGGGCGCCGCCGCGCCTGCACAAGCGCCTGCCGGCACGCAGACGCTCGACGCCGGCGGGCAATACGTGATGCCCGGCGGCATCGACCCGCACACGCACATGCAGCTGCCGTTCATGGGCACGGTGGCGGTCGACGACTTCTTCACCGGCACCGCGGCGGCGCTGGCCGGCGGCACGACGTCGATCATCGACTTCGTGATCCCCGATCCCAAGCAGCCGCTGATGGACGCCTTTCGCAACTGGCGCGGCTGGGCCGAGAAGGCGGCCGCCGACTACGGCTTTCACGTCGCGGTCACCTGGTGGAGCGACGCCGTGCACGCCGACATGGGCAAGCTGGTGCAGCAAGAAGGCGTCAACAGCTTCAAGCACTTCATGGCCTACAAGAACGCCATCATGTGCGACGACGAAACGCTGGTGAACAGCTTCAAGCGCGCGCTGGAGCTGGGCGCCATGCCCACCGTGCATGCCGAGAACGGCGAGCTGGTGTTCCTGCTGCAGCAGGAGGTGCTCAAGATGGGCATCACCGGCCCCGAAGGCCACCCGCTGTCGCGCCCACCGATGGTCGAGGGTGAAGCTGCCAACCGCGCCATCGCGATTGCCGACGTGCTGGGCGTGCCGATCTACATCGTGCACGTCAGCTGCATCGAGGCGGCCGATGCGATCGCGCGCGCCCGTGCGCGCGGCCAGCGCGTGTACGGCGAGGTGCTGGCCGGCCACCTGCTGATCGACGACAGTGTCTACCGCAACCCCGACTTCGCCACCGCCGCTGCCTACGTGATGAGCCCGCCGTTCCGGCCCAAGGGTCACCAGGAGGCGCTGTGGCGCGGCCTGCAGTCCGGCCAGTTGCACACCACCGCCACCGACCATTGCACCTTCTGCGCACCACAGAAGGCGGCGGGGCGCAGCAACTTCGCGCAGATCCCCAACGGCTGTGGCGGTGTCGAGGAGCGCATGGCCGTGATCTGGGACGCCGGCGTCAACAGCGGACGGCTGACACCCAGCGAATTCGTGGCCATCACGTCGGCCAACTGCGCCAAGCTCTTCAACATCTACCCGCGCAAGGGCGCGATCGTCGAAGGCGCCGATGCCGACATCGTGCTGTGGGATCCCAAGGGCACCAAGACGATCTCGGCCAAGACACACCGCTCCAAGCTCGACTTCAACGTGTTCGAAGGCCGCACGGTGCGCGGCGTGCCCAGCCACACGGTGAGCCAGGGCAAGGTCGTGTTCGCCAACGGCGACCTGCGCGCCACGCAAGGCGCCGGCCGCTATGTCAAGCGCCCTGCTTTCGGCGCCAATTTCACCGCGGTCGACAAGCGGACCAAGGCCCTGGCACCCAGCGCCGTGCAACGCGCATGACCGGAGGCACTCCCTAACGCTGTGATCGATGGAGTCACCATGGACACCAAAGTCAAGACCAAGACCGAAGATTTGCGCATCGACGGCGCGCGCCTGTGGGACGCGCTGATGGAGCTCGCCAAGATCGGCGCCACGCCCAAAGGCGGCGTCTGCCGCCTGACGCTGACCGATCTCGACAAGCAGGGGCGCGACCTCGTCACCGGCTGGGCGCGTGCTGCCGGCATGACGGTGACGATCGACAAGATCGGCAACGGCTTCATGCGCCGGCCAGGCCGCAACAACAGCCTGCCGCCCGTCATCACCGGCAGCCACATCGACACCCAACCCACCGGCGGCAAGTTCGACGGCAATTACGGCGTGCTCGCCGGGCTCGAGGTGGTGCGCACGCTGAACGATCATGGCATCGAGACCGAGGCCCCGATCGAGGTGGCGTTCTGGACCAACGAGGAAGGCTCGCGCTTCGTGCCGGTGATGATGGGCTCGGGCGTGTTCGCCAAGGCCTTCACGCTCGAGCATGCCTATGCCGCCAAGGACACCGAGGGCAAGACGGTGAAGGGCGAGCTCGAGCGCATCGGTTACGTCGGGCCGGAAGAGCCCGGGGCACACCCGATCGGCTGCTATTTCGAAACCCACATCGAGCAGGGCCCCGTGCTCGAGGACAACGACAAGACGATCGGCGTCGTCACCGGCGTGCTCGGCATCCGCTGGTACGACTGCGTGGTCACCGGCATGGAGGCGCATGCCGGGCCGACGCCGATGGCGCTGCGCAAGGATGCGCTGCAGGTGGCCAGCAAGCTGATGCAGGAGGTGGTGGCCTGCGCGCACCGCCACCCGCCGCACGGCCGCGGCACGGTCGGCATGGTGCATGTGCACCCGAACAGCCGCAACGTGATCCCGGGGCGCGTGAAGTTCTCGATCGACCTGCGCAACGCGACCGACGCGCTGTGCGACGCGATGGACGCCGACATCCGCGCGGTGGCCGCCAAGCTCAGTGCCGAAAGCGGCCTGCCGATCACGATCGAGCTGGTGTCGTCGTATCCTGCGCAGCCGTTTCACGCGGAGTGCGTCGACGCCGTCGCGCGCGCCGCCAAGCAACTCGGCTACTCCAACATGCCGGCCGTCTCCGGCGCCGGCCACGACGCGGTCTACATGGCGCGCCTGGCGCCGGCGGGCATGATCTTCATCCCCTGCAAGGACGGCATCAGCCACAACGAGATCGAAGACGCCAAGCCCGAGCACATCACCGCCGGCTGCAACGTGCTGCTGCACGCGATGCTCGAGCGCGCGGGTGTCGCGAAGGGATGAGCGCACCGGGCCGCTCCAAGCGCGAATGCTCCCGCTCGGCGGCATGGCGCGCAGCGCCAAGGGTGCGCCATTGAGCCAGCCCGCCGTCCAAGCGAAGAATCTCTCGCTCGTTTTCGAAACCCCCGACGGGCCGGTGACGGCCCTGTCTGCGGTGGATCTCACCATCGAACGCGGCGAATTCGTCTCGTTCATCGGGCCGTCGGGCTGCGGCAAGACCACGCTGATGCGCGCGATTGCCGATCTGGAGCGGCCGACCTCTGGCAGCCTCACGGTCAACGGCGTCTCGCCGGGCGAGGCACGGCTCGGTCGCGCCTACGGCTATGTGTTCCAGGCCGCGGCACTCTACCCATGGCGCAACGTGCTGCGCAACGTGATCCTGCCGCTGGAAATCATGGGCCTGTCCGCCGGCGAGCGCCAGGCGCGCGCCGTGAAGCAGCTCGAGCTGGTCGGCCTCACGGGCTTCGAGAAGAAGTTTCCATGGCAGCTGTCCGGTGGCATGCAGCAGCGCGTCTCGATCGCCCGTGCATTGGCGTTCGAACCCAAGCTGCTGTTGATGGACGAGCCGTTCGGTGCGCTCGACGAGATCACGCGCGACCACCTCAACGACCAGCTGCTGCGCCTGTGGGAGCGCACTGGCAAGACGGTGGTCTTCGTCACCCACTCGATCTCCGAAGCGGTGTTCCTGTCCAACCGCATCGTCGTGATGAGCCCGCGGCCCGGGCGCATCATCGAGGTGATCGAGAGTCACCTGCCGGCCGGCCGCGGGCTCGACATCCGCGAGTCGGTGGCGTTTGCCGAGATCGCCCAGCGCGTGCGCGCCGCGCTGCGCTCGGGCCACAGTTATGAAGATTGACCTGCGGGCCGTCGGGCCCGTGGTTCTGGTGGTGGGCGTGCTGCTCGCGGTGTGGTACGCCGCCGCGGTGTGGCTCAACGCCCCCCAGGTGATCGAGCGGCTGAACGGCGTCGGCAACCCCTGGGGCGCGCACGAACTGGTCGCCGCCACCTGGTCGATGGAGCGGCCGGTGCTGCCGGCTCCGCATCAGATCGTGGCCGACTGGTGGCTCAGCGTGTTCGGCACCGACCTCGACAGCCCGCGCAGCCTGGTCTTCCACGCCGCGGTCACGCTGTCGGCCACGCTGCTGGGCTTTGCGCTCGGCATGGTGCTCGGCGTGCTGATCGCGATCGGCGTGGTGCACAGCCGCGTGCTCGACCGCGGGCTGCTGCCGTGGATCATCGCGTCGCAGACCATTCCCATCCTGGCCATCGCGCCGATGGTGGTGGTGGTGCTGGGCAGCCTCGGCTATCCGCCGCTGGTCAGCAAGGCGGTGATCTCGATGTACCTGTGCTTCTTTCCGGTGGCCATTGGCATGGTCAAGGGCTTGCGCTCGCCCGAGGTGCTGCAGCTCGACCTGATGTGCACCTGGAGCGCGAGCACCGCGCAGCAACTGGTCAAGCTGCGGCTGCCGGCGGCGGTGCCTTTCTTGTTCGCCAGCGCCAAGATCGCGATCGCCACCAGCCTGATCGGCGCCATCGTCGGCGAGTTGCCCACCGGCGCGCAGGCCGGGTTGGGTGCCCGGCTGCTGTCGGGCTCGTACTTCGGCCAGACCATTCAGATCTGGTCGGCGCTGCTGATGGCGTCGCTGCTCGGCGTGGCCCTGGTGGCCGCGGTCGGCGGTGTGCAGCGCGTCGTCGGGCGCCTGATGGGAGCCGCGGCCGCATGAACCGGCGGCTGCTCGTCACCGCGCTGGGCGTGCTGGTGCTGGTCGCGCTGGCGGCCGCCTTGCTGCATCGCGTGCAAGGCGACCAGCCGCACGGCGCCGACGCGCCCGGGGTGTGGTGGGCGCTGGGCGGCTGGGTGGTGCTGCTGTGGTTCGTGCTCGGCCGGTTGGCGCAGTGGCAAGGCCGCGTGCTGGGCTTGCTGGCGCCGGCACTGTTCGGGTTGGCCATGCTGTACCTGTGGGAGATGCTCGTCGTCGGCTGGGATGTGCCGCGCGTGCTGTTGCCCGCGCCGCACGCGGTGGGCGAGGCGCTGTCGGCGCGCTGGAACGTGCTGTGGCCGGACTTCAAGCAGACCGCCGTGTCGGTGCTGGCCGGCTACTGCGCCGGTTGCGGCGCCGGCTTCGGCGTCGCGCTGCTGGCCGATCGCTATCGCCTGATCCAACGCGGCTTGCTGCCGCTGGCCGGGCTGGCCGGCGCAGTGCCGATCGTCGGCATCGCGCCGATCATGGTGATGTGGTTCGGCTTCGACTGGCAGAGCAAGGCCGCAGTGGCGGCGATCGTCACGTTCTTCCCCATGCTGGTGAACACGCTCGCCGGTCTGGCGTCGGTCGATGCGATGCACCGCGACCTCATGCGCACTTATGGTGCCGGCCACACCGCCACGCTGCTGAAGCTGCGCTTGCCGAGCGCCCTGCCTTTCGTGTTCAACGCGCTGAAGATCAACTCCACGCTGGCGCTGATCTCGGCCATCGTGGCCGAGTTCTTCGGCTCGCCGATCTACGGCCTGGGCTTTCGCATCAGCGCCGAGGTGGCGCGCATGAACGTCGACGTGGTCTGGGCCGCGATCGCGCTCGCCGCGCTGGCCGGCTCGATCTTCTACGGGCTGATTGCCCTAGTGGAACGCGTGATGACTTTCTGGCACGCTAGTTATCGCGCTTGACCAACCCCTGAGGAGAATTCTCGATGACGATCAAGAAGATGGCCGGCTTGCTGCCCGCGCTGGCCCTGGCCATGGCCGCAGCCGGCGCGCACGCGCAAGACAAGCTGACGCTGCAGTTGAAGTGGGTGACGCAGGCCCAGTTCGCCGGCTACTACGTGGCCAAGGACAAGGGCTACTACAAGGACGTCGGCCTCGACGTGACCATCAAGGCCGGCGGGCCCGACATCAATCCCAGCCAGGTGATCGCCGGCGGCGGTGCCGACGTGATCGTCGACTGGATGCCCTCGGCGTTGGCCACGCGCGAGAAAGGCGTGCCGATCGTCAACATCGCGCAGGTGTTCCAGCGTTCTGGCATGCAACTCACCTGCCGCAATGACAGTGGCGTCAAGTCACCGGCCGACTTCAAGGGCAAGACCCTGGGTGTCTGGTTCTTCGGCAATGAATATCCGTTCCTCAGCTGGATGGACAAGCTCGGCCTCAAGACCACCGGCGGCGCCGATGGCGTGAAGGTGCTCAAGCAGGGCTTCAACGTCGACCCCCTGCTGCAGAAGCAGGCCGACTGCATCAGCACGATGACCTACAACGAGTACTGGCAGCTGATCGACGCGGGCATGAAGCCCGAGCAGCTGACGGTCTTCAAGTACGAGGACCAGGGCGTGGCCACGCTCGAAGACGGCCTGTACGCCACCGAGAAATCGATCGCCGATCCCAAGATGGCCGACAAGCTCGCCCGCTTCGTGAAGGCCAGCATGAAGGGCTGGGACGACGCGGTGAAGAACCAGGCCGACGCGGTGAAGATCGTGCTGAAGAACGACGCCTCGGGCGCGCAGACCGAGAAGCACCAGACGCGCATGATGGGCGAGATCGCCAAGCTGGTGGGCACCGGCAAGACCGGCCAGCTCGACATGAAGGCCTATCAGCGCACGGTGGACACGCTGATGAAGGGCAAGAGCGACCCGGTGATCACCAAGACGCCGAGCGGCGCCACCACCGACAAGATCTGGCTGGCCGCGCAGAAGTAGGCCGACGGACTGGCAGCCCGGTCAGTCGGGCTGCCACTGCACCGCCTGGTCCAGCCCGGCCCGTGTCGTCCTGAACGCATTGGCCGGGTGGTCCGGATCCTCGAAGCCGAACGCCAGACCGCACACCACCTTGCGCTCGGGGTCCAGCTTCCACAGCTGGCGCCAGAAGTCCGGATACGCCGCCACCGACGCCATCGCGATCGACGCCACGCCGCAGGCGCGCGCCGCCAGCATGAACATGCCGACGTACGCGCCACAGTCGATCGCGCCATAGGTGCCCAACGGCTCCTCGCTGGTCACGATGGCCACGTGGGGCGCGCCGAAGAAGCGAAAGTTCTCTAGCCGCTGGCGCTCGGCGCCCTCCTTGTCGCCACGTGCGACGCCGACGGCGGCATAGAGCTGGAAGCCGCATTCACGTCGCCGCTGCTGATAGACGCCGCGGTACTCGCGCGGCCAGTCGAAGTCCGGCCTCGGCGGCGCCTGCCGCAGGTGCGCCAGCAGCGCGCCCCGCGCGCGTTCGGTGGCCGCAGCGGACCCGACGGTCAGCTGCCACGCCTGCGAGTTGCACCACGACGGGCTGCGCTGCGCGATCGTCAGAATGCGCTCGATCGTCGCCTGCGGCACGGCTTGCGGCAGGTAGCCGCGGCAGCTGTAGCGCGCCTCGGCCAGTTGCATGAGGACTTCGGCCGGATCATCGGTGCGGGTGGTCATGCGTGGCTGCCTCTTCTCGATCGCGCACAGCGGCCCGCATTGTGACCGCGCCGCGAGCGAGCCGCAGCCCACGCCTGCCGAGCGCTGCTCAGGCCGGCTCGAGCAGCATCAGGCCCGATGCCGTGTTCGAGATCGGAATGTGGTAGTTGCCGTGCCGCGCGCGCGCCACCGGGCCCAGCGCCGCCCGCGCCGCCAGCCACATCACCAGTTCGACGCCCTGCGTACCGGTGAGTCGCACCAGATCGTGGATCGAGTACCGTGTGGCCCACTCGGGGTCGTCGGCCAGGCTGGCCATGAAGCGCTCGTCGAAGTTCTTGTTGATGAAGCCGGCGCGCTCGCCGTCGAGTTGATGCGAGAGCCCGCCGGTGCCGACCACCAGCACGCGGCTGTCGCTGGCCCAGGAGCGGATCGCGCGCCCGACGGCCTCGCCGAGCCGATAGCAGCGTCTGGCCGAAGGCAGCGGAAACTGCACGGTGTTGATGCACACCGGCACCACGCGCACCGGCCACTGCTGGTCGGGCCACAGCAGCGCCATCGGCAGCGTGAAGGCGTGGTCGACGAGCATCTCCTGGCAGGTGGTGATGTCGAAGTCCTCGCCGACCAGGGACTCGATCAGGTGCCACGACAGATCCTGCTCGCCGCGGAACGGCGGCACCTGCGGAATGCCCCACCCTTCATCGGCGTTGCGGTACTCGGGCGCTGCGCCGACTGCGAAGGTCGGCATCTTGTCGAGGAAGAAGTTGAGCCCGTGGTCGTTGTAGAACACCACCGCGACGTCTGGCTTCACCTCCGCCAGCCAGCGGCGCACCGGCGGAAACCCGTCGAAGAACGGTTTCCAGTACGGCTCGGCCTGCAGCCCCTTGGCCATCGCCCCGCCGATGGCCGGCACGTGCGAGGTGGTGATTGCGCCGATGACCCGTGCCATGCGTTTCACCCCCGTGCGGCCACGAGCCGCGCCTTGAATGCGTCCTTGCTGACACCGGTCTGCTGCGCACCGAGGTCCTGCACATCGAGCCCGAAGATGCCGGCCAGCTTGGCCAGGTAGTAGACGTTGCCGCCGGCGGCGATCAGGCGCAGCACGTCGCGCTGCCGCACGGCTTCGCGCTGTTCGGCGTTCAGCCCGTAGCGCGTGCAGTAGGCCTCCTCGTCGTGCAGGAACGCCTGCCGGTTGGCCGCCTCGTTGAAGGAGTAGCACATCTTGTTCAGCGCATAGCCCTTGCGCGCCTGCGCGCCATCGAACAGCGTCGTGCCCGGAATCCCGGTGTCGTCGGTCCGGCTCATCGAAACCCCTCGCGCGCACCTGCGCGACGGGGCCTACCTTGCCAGCGAAGTCGCCGCAGCCGTTTGCCCTGGGTCAAACCCCGTGCAGACAGCGCACGCCAAAGGCTATTGCAATTGCTGCTCCAACTGGTGCAACACCTCGTAGCACGGCAGCACCTGCGCGACGCTGGCGTTGGGCTCCCTGCCCTCGCGGATGGCGGCGAAGAACTCGCGATCCTGCAGCTCGATGCCATTCATCGACACGTCGACCTTGGAGACGTCGATCTTCTCGTCCTTGCCGTTGAACAAGTCGTCGTAGCGCGCGATGTAGGTGCCGGTGTCGCCGATGTAGCGGAAGAACGTGCCCAGCGGGCCCTCGTTGTTGAAACTCAGCGAGAGCGTGCAGATCGCGCCGTTGGCCGCCTTGAGCTGGATGCTCATGTCCATCGCGATGCCCAGCGTCGGATGGATCGGGCCCTGGACCGCATTGGCCTTGACGATCGGGGAGCGTGCCTGGTAGGCGAACAGATCCACCGTGTGCGCCGCGTGGTGCCACAGCAGGTGGTCGGTCCAGCTGCGCGCCTGGCCGAGCGCGTTCATGTTGGTGCGGCGGAAGAAATAAGTCTGCACGTCCATCTGCTGGATCTTCAACTCCCCCGCTTGGATCCGCCGGTGCACCCACTGATGACTCGGGTTGAAGCGGCGCGTGTG
>DATJYZ010000292.1:0-15692 GCA_035499355.1 Burkholderiaceae bacterium
CCCAATGGTCGCTAGCTTGACCCAATGGTCGTGCCGAGGCACATGTCCCAAAGGTCATTTCGACCTCGCGTGCTCAAGCGACGGGCACAGTGTGGGCACGAAGTGGGCACAGGGCGGGCACAGAACCCCAGAAGCGCCGAAGCCCGCTAGTTGGCGGGCTTCGCAAGTGCGCGTCGGCGCTGAGGAATTCTGGTTGCGGGGGCAAGATTTGAACTTGCGACCTTTGGGTTATGAGCCCAACGAGCTACCAGGCTGCTCCACCCCGCGTCTGGAGTCGCGCATTCTAGCATGCTGGGCTCGGCGGAACGAGCACGCCGCCTAGGGCAGACCCGGTCGCGTCGGGGCGCTGCCGCTGGTGTCCAATGCGCGACACGACTTCTCTCCCGCACGTCCACGGCATCGCAGATGAGTGACCAAGGCTATCGATCGATCTTTCGCCCTGGCCTGTTCGAAGGCCGTGTGGTCGTCGTCACCGGCGGCGGCACCGGCATCGGCCGCTGCATCGCGCACGAGTTGGTGAGCCTCGGCGCCGCAGTGGCAATCGTCGGCCGCACACCGGAAAGGCTCGAGCGCACGGCCGCCGAACTGCGCGAGGCCGGCGGCAAT
This sequence comes from Burkholderiaceae bacterium, assembly GCA_035499355.1. GTDB lineage: Bacteria > Pseudomonadota > Gammaproteobacteria > Burkholderiales > Burkholderiaceae_C > JAEUPI01. The sequence continues at coordinate 607 of DATJYZ010000292.1, forward strand.
GTCAGCACGCACGCATGCGACATCCGCGAAGAGGCCACGGTGCGCGACACAGTGGCGGCGATCCTCGCGGCGCACGGCCGCATCGACGGCCTGGTCAACAACGCCGGCGGCCAGTTCCCGTCGCCGCTCGAGGCCATTTCGGCCAAGGGTTGGGACGCCGTGGTGCGCAACAACCTGACCGGCGGCTTCCTGTTCTCGCGCGAGTGCTACACGCAGTGGATGCGTGCGCACGTGGCGCAGGCCACCTGCGGCATCGTCAACATCATCGCCGACATGTGGCACGGCATGCCGGGGATGGGGCACTCCGGCGCGGCGCGCGCGGGCATGCTCAACTTCACCGAGACGGCGGCGCTGGAGTGGGCGCCGCTGCGCGTCAATGCGCTGGCGCCGGGCGTCATCGCCTCCAGCGGCATGGACCGCTACCCACCGGAGTTCCGTCCGGTGCTGCGCGCAGCGGCCAAGGCCATCCCGGCGCAACGCATGGGCACCGAGAGCGAGGTGTCGGCGGCGGTGGTGTTCCTGCTGTCGCCGGCCGCCACGTTCATCTCCGGCGCCTGTTTGCGCGTCGATGGTGCCGGGCCCAACGCGCGGCGCATGTGGCCGCGCATCGGCGACGCACCGACCGAGGCGTTCAACGGCTTCCATCTCGCCGAGGTGCCGGCGCTCCTGCGCGATGCCGGTTGACATGGCCCAGATCGAGTCCGCGGTCTCGCCGCATGGCGACGCCTTCATCGCCAACCGCGACGGCATGCTCGCGCTGATCGAGCGCACGCGGGTGTACCAGCGACGCGCCGTAGAGCGTTCGGCAGCCTCGCGCGAGCGCTTCGAGAAGCGCGGCCAGCTGCTGCCGCGCGAGCGCCTGGCGCTGCTGCTCGACGCCGGCACGCCGTTCCTCGAGATCGCGCCGCTCGCGGGGCTCGGCCTCGACGACCCCGACCTCGACAAGAGCGTGCCCGGCGGCGGCGTGATAGGCGGCATCGGCTACGTCTCGGGCATCCGCTGCATGATCACCGCGTCGGACTCGGGCATCGACGCCGGCGCCATGCAGGCGATGGGGCTGGACAAGCAACTGCGCATCCAGGAGATCGCGCTGGAGAACAAGCTGCCGTTCGTGCAGCTGGTCGAGAGCGCCGGCGCCAACCTGATGCTGTATCGCGTCGAGCACTTTGTGCGCGGTGGTGGCCTGTTCCGCAACCTGGCGCGCTTGTCGGCTGCAGGGCTGCCGGTGGTGACCATCACCCACGGCTCGTCGACGGCCGGAGGTGCCTACCAGACGGGCCTGTCGGACTACATCGTGATGGTGCGCGGCCGCTCGCGCGCCTTTCTCGCCGGGCCGCCGCTGCTGATGGCCGCCACCGGCGAGGTGGCCACCGAGGAGGAGCTCGGCGGCGCCGAGATGCACACCACGGTGTCGGGGCTCGGCGACTATCTGGCCGAGGACGATCGCGACGCGATCCGCATCGCGCGCGAGATCCTGGCCAAGATCGACTGGCCGCGCGAGACCGCCGCGCCGCGCGCCTTCAAGCCACCGCGCCTCGATGCCGAGGAGCTGCTGGGCATCATGCCGATGGACTGGAAGCGCCCGGTCGACATGAAGCAGATCATCGCCCGTATCGCCGATGACTCCGACTTCCTCGAGTTCGGCGAGAACTACGGTGCGGCCACTGTGTGCGGCCACATCCGGCTCGAAGGCTGGCCGCTCGGCGTCATCACCAACAACGGGCCGATCGACGTGCCCGGCGCCAACAAGGCCACGCACTTCATCCAGAGCTGCTGCCAGTCGCGCACGCCGATCGTCTACCTGCAGAACACCACGGGCTACATGGTGGGCCGCGCGCACGAAGAGGCCGGCATGATCAAGCACGGCTCGAAGATGATCCAGGCGGTCACCAACGCCACGGTGCCGCAGATCACGATCCACTGCGGGGCCTCGTTCGGTGCCGGCAACTACGGCATGTGCGGGCGCGGCTTCCACCCGCGCTTCTGCTTCTCGTGGCCCAATGCCAAGACCGCGGTGATGGGCGGCGAGCAGGCCGCGCGCACGATGGCGATCGTCAGCGAGGCCGCGATGGCGCGCAAGGGCGGCGCGGTCGACCGCGCACAGATCGACGCGATGCAGCAGCGCATCGTCGAGCGCTTCGACCGCCAGATGAGCGTCTTCGTCACCAGCGCGCACCTGCTCGACGACGGCGTGATCGACCCGCGCGACACGCGCGCCGTGCTCGCGCAGGTGCTCGCCATCTGCCGTGAAGGTGATGCGCGGCAGCCGCAGCGCATGCAGTTCTCGGTGGCGCGTCCGTGACCATCGCGACGCCGTTCAGCAAGGTGCTGGTCGCCAACCGCGGCGAGATCGCGCTGCGCGTCATGCGCAGCGCGCGCGACCTGGGCTACCGCACGGTGGCCGTGTACTCGACCGCAGACGCCGACTCGCTGCACGTGCGCGAGGCCGACCTGGCGGTGTGCATCGGCCAGCCGGCACCCGCCACGTCGTACCTGAACATCGCAGCGATCATCGATGCCGCACGGCGCAGCGGCGCCGACGCCGTGCACCCGGGCTACGGCTTCCTCGCCGAAAACGCCGACTTCGCGCGCGCGTGCCGCGAGGCGAAGCTGGTGTTCATCGGGCCGTCGCCGGAAGCCATCGATGCGATGGGCCACAAGGCGGCTGCCAAGCGGCTCATGCTCGGTGCCGGCGTACCCTGCGTGCCGGGCTACGACGGCGACGACCAGAGCCCGCAGCGGCTCGCCGTGGAGGCCGAGCGCATCGGCTATCCGCTGATGATCAAGGCGGTGGCCGGCGGCGGCGGACGCGGCATGCGGCTGGTGAACTCGGCGAGCGAATTTGCGGATTCGCTGCGCGCCGCGCAATCCGAGGCGCAGCATGCCTTCGGCGACGGTGCCGTGCTGCTCGAACGGGCCATCGTCGAGCCGCGGCACATCGAGATCCAGGTGCTGGCCGATCGCCACGGCCGCGCGATCCACCTCGGCGAGCGCGACTGCTCGGTGCAGCGCCGCCACCAGAAGCTGATCGAGGAGAGTCCGTCGCCGGCGGTGAGCGCGGAGCTGCGTGAGCGCATGGGCGCGGCTGCGGTCGCCGCGGTGAGGGCGATCGGCTACGAAGGTGCCGGCACGCTGGAGTTCCTGCTCGACCGCGAAGGGCAGTACTACTTCATGGAGATGAACACGCGGCTGCAGGTCGAGCACCCGGTGACCGAGGCGATCACCGGCCTCGACCTGGTCGCGCTGCAATTGCGCATCGCCGCCGGCGAGCCGCTGCCGCTGCAACAGCGCGAGGTGCGGCGCGAGGGCCACGCGATCGAGGTGCGGCTGTGCGCCGAGGACGCCGGGCGCGACTTCATGCCGCAAAGCGGCACGCTCGGTCGCTGGCAGCCGACGCCGCGGCTGCGCGTGGAGCATGCGCTGCAGTCGGGCACCGAGATCACGCCGCACTACGATTCGATGATCGCCAAGGTCGTGAGCCACGGCGCCAGCCGCGACGAAGCGCGCCGCAAGCTGATCGCCGGCCTCGCCGACACGGTGGCGCTCGGCATCAAGACCAACCAGGCGTTCCTGCTGCGCTGCCTCGCGCATCCGGTGTTCGCCGCCGGTGGTGCGACTACAGCGTTCATCGCGCAGCAGGCCGACGCGCTGCTGCGCCCCGATGCCGGCGGTGAGCCACGCGTGCGTGCGCTGGCTGCCGCGCTGCTGCTCGAGACGTCGCCCGGCGCACGCCACGGCGGCGGAGGCTCGTTGCCATCAGCCGCATGGCCGATCGCGATGCGCTTCACCATCGACGGGCACTCGCAGGCCGCGATGCTGGTGCGCTTGGACCGCGGTCGCCACGCGGTGACGCTCGACACGCAACACCACGAGGTCGAAGTGGTCGAACTCGGCGCGCTTCACGTGCGCGTCGCCTGCGACGGCGTGATGGCGCGCGTGGCCTGGCACCGCGACGGCGAGTGCCTGTGGCTCGCGATCGACGGCGAATCATTCGAAGTCGTCGACGCCACGCGTGATGCCGCGCTGCGGCACGCCGGCCAGACTGGCGATGGCCAACTGCGCGCATCGATGAACGGGCGCGTCGTTGCCGTGCAGGTGGGCGTCGGCCAAGCCGTCACTGCGGGGCAGCCGATCATCACGCTCGAGGCAATGAAGATGGAGCACGTGCATGCGGCGCCGATCGCCGGCACCGTGAAGGCGCTGCACGTCAGCGCCGGTGACCAGGTGGCCGCACGCCGCGTGGTGGCGGAGATCGAGGCGTCGATCGCCGCGACACCGGCCGCAAAGGCCGAGGAGACCGCACGATGAGCGCACCCGAAGCCGTGCTTCACGACAGGCGCGGCCACGCCTTCTGGATCACGATCAACCGGCCCGACAAGCGCAACGCCCTCAACGCCGAGGTGATCGCCGGCATCCGCGCCGGCTACGCCGCCGCACATGCCGACGCGGACGTGCGCGTCATCGTGCTTACCGGCGCCGGCGACAAGGCGTTCTGTGCCGGTGCCGACCTGCAGCCCGGCAAGGCCTTCGCGTTCGACTTCGCGAAGCCGAACGTCGACTACGCCGACATGTTGCGCGAGGCGCAGAACACCACCGTGCCGAGCATCGCCCGCGTCAACGGCGCCTGCATGGCCGGCGGCATGGGCTTGCTGGCCATGACCGACATGGCGGTCGCTGCCGACCACGTGATGTTCGGGCTGCCCGAGGTGAAGGTGGGCGTGTTTCCGATGCAGGTGATGAGCCTGCTGCAGGCCATCGTGCCACGTCGCCTGGTGCGCGAGTGGGCACTGAGCGGCGAGCCGTTCGACGCCGCGGCCGCGCTGCACGCGGGCCTGCTCAACCACGTGGTGCCCGCTGCCGAGCTCGACGCCAAGGTCGACTGGCTGGTGCGGCGCATCGTCGACAAGTCACCGACCGCGATCCGGCGCGGCAAGTACGCGCTGCGCGCGATCGAGTCGATGTCGTTCGACCAGGCGATCGCCTACACCGAGAGCCAGATTGCCCTGCTGGCGATGACCGACGACGCGCGCGAAGGCCTGGCCTCGTTCAACGAGAAGCGCAAGCCGAACTGGACCGGGCGCTAGCAGCGCGGCTCACAGCCGTGCCGCCAGCGATGCCGGCACGGGCACCGGCATGTCGAGCAGCATCTGCGCCATGCCCTTGCCGAGCGGATCGAAGCGGCCGGACGCCGGCCCGCCGCCGTCGAGCGCGTCGTACAGCATGAAGTTGATGGCGTCGATGCCCGGCAGCAGGAAGCGCTCGACCCGGCCCTTGACGAGGTGGGCGAAGTAGCGCTGCACGACATCGGGCGTCACGCGCTGCCAAAGCAGCGGCAGCCATTCGGGCCGCCGCGCGACGATGCCGATGTTGGAGATGTTGCCCTTGTCGCCGCTGCGGCCGTGGGCCAGCTTGATCAGCGGCACGTCGAGCAATACCTCGTCCGCCGGGTCGACCCAGGTCGCGGGCTCGGGTGTCACCGCGGGCGCCAACGGGTCGGCCTCGCCGAGTGGCACCTCCACCGCCACGCGCTCGCCGGCGATCGATACGCGGGCCGGCACGCGTGACTTGTCGAGCAGGAACGAGAACGGCTTGATCAGCGGCGACGGCGAGGGCCGCCCGGCGGAAGCCCCGGTCGTGCCCGGTGACCACGAGGTGCCGGCCGGCGCGATCTCGCGCGCGAACACGTCGAGCGCCTTCTTCGTCGGGTGGTCGACCGTCACCCGCACCATTGCCTCGCGGCTGGCGCGCGTGCGCGCGTGCGGCCCGTACAGGGACTCGGCCCCGAACAGCTCGATGCGCACCGCGCTGTAGTCGGGCAGGCCCATCTGCTGCAGGATCTCGCGCGTGCGCTCGACGATCGCCTCACCGCTGCGCTGCGCCTTGGCGGCCGCGTCGATGCCGACGATGGCCAGCATGCCCGCGCAGCGAAAGCCGTCGAGCTGCGTGGCCGACACCTTGTAGGTGGAAGTCGGTGCACGGCCGCGGGCACCGCCGACGCGCACGTGTTCGTCATCGAGCTGCTCGATGCGCACGTGGCGGAAGTCGCAGCTGACGTCCGGCAGCAGATAGCTCGCCGGGTCACCGATCTCGTAGAGCAGCTGCTCGGCCACGCACGCGCTGCGCACGATGCCGCCGGTGCCCGGCGTTTTGGTCAGCACGAAGCTGCCGTCGGCCTCGCACTCGACGATGGGATAGCCGATGTGCGCCCAGTCGGGCACCTCGCGCCAGTCGGTGTAGAGGCCGCCGGTGGCCTGGCAGCCGCACTCGATGATGTGGCCGGCGAGGCTGCCGCCAGCCAGGCGGTCGTAGTCCGCCGCCGACCAGCCGAATTCGTGGATCAGCGGTCCCAGCGTCACGGCGCTGTCGACGCAGCGCCCCGTGATCACGATGTCGGCGCCGGCCGACAGCGCAGCGGCGATCGGCAGCGCACCGAAGTACGCGTTGGCGCTCAGCACCTCGGCGGGCAGCGGCTCGCCGCTGTAGAGGTCGCGCACACCTTCGCCGCGCAGCGACGGCATCAGCGCACCGACGTCGTCGCCTTCGACCACCGCGACGCGCGGCGACAGCCCGATCGAGGCGGCGAGCGCCGTCAGTGCGTCGGCGCAGCCGCGCAGGTTGATGCCGCCGGCGTTGGCGATCACCTTGATGCCGCGGCGCATCACCTCGGGCAACACCAGCTTCATCGCGCTGTCGACGAAGTCGGTGGCGTAGCCGAACTCGGGCTTCTTGGCGCGCGCGGCGGCCAGGATCGACATCGTCGTCTCGGCGAGGTAGTCGAACACCAGGTAGTCGATCAACCCCGAGCGCACCAGTTGCGGCGCCCCGACCATGCTGTCGCCCCAGAAGCCGGAGGCACCACCGATGCGCACCGGCGAGCCGGCGCGGCGGTGCCCGGCGGCCGCGGATGGTGAGGAAGTCGGCATCGTGGGCTCCTGCGGTCAACGGCCTCGAGGGCCACTGCACCAGAGTGTGCCGCGGAACGCGCCAGCGCGAGACCCGGCGAAACACGGCGCCGCGGGTGCTCGCGCGAGTGCGGCGGAGTGCGGCTACAGGCCAGCGGCCTGCAGCGTGCGGGTGAACCGTTCGGCGTTCTGGAAGCCGATGACGCGCAGGCCATCGATCTCGCGCCCCTGGGCGTCGAAGAAGATGGTGCCCGGCGGGCCGAACAGGTGGAACCGCTTGAGCAGCTCGCGGTCGTCGGCGTTGTTGGCGGTGACGTCGACCTTCAGCAGCAGCGCGCGCGACATCAGCTGGGCGACCTGCACATCGCTGAAGGTGAAGCGCTCCATCTCCTTGCAGGAGACGCACCAGTCGGCATAGAAGTCGAGCATCACCGGGCGGCCCGGCGCGCGCAGCAGGCGGTCGAGCTCGGTGCTGCTGCGCACCGGCTGGAAGCCGGGTGCGGCGCCGGCGTTCGCTGCGGCAGGCGTCGGCACCAGGTGCTGCACCGGGCGCAGCGGATCGTTGCCGCCCGAGGCAGCGCCGACGATCTGCATCGCGCCGAGGATCAACGCCACCACGCCGAACGCCTGCTTGAGCCAGGTGCGCGGCGCGGCGGCATGCGTGTGGTGGTGCGGGTCGAACGGCCGCAGCATGAAGCCCGTGACCAGCAGCAGCAGGCCCCACGCGCCGAGTGCCGCCCAGCCTGGCAGCACCGGCTGCACGATCCAGATCGCCACCGCGAACAGCAGCACGCCGAACGCACGCTTGACCGCCGTCATCCAGGGGCCGGACGTCGGCAGCCAGTCGCCCGCCGAGCCGCCCACCACCATCAGCGGCACGCTCATGCCGGCGGCCAGCGAGAAGAGCGCGGTGCCGCCGAGTGCGACGTCGCGTGTTTGGCTGATGAACACCAGCGCACCGGCCAGCGGCGCGCTGACGCACGGGCTGACGATCAGCGCCGACACCGCGCCCATCGCAAACACGCCGGCGGCCTGCCCGGCGGGCAGCCGCTGTGAGTGCGCGGTCATCCGCGTCGCCAATGCCGCGGGCAGCCGCAACTCGTAGACGTCGAACATCGACAGCGCGAAAGCGGCCAGCAGCAGCGCGAACAGCGCGAGCACCGGCGGTGACTGCAAGCTCGCCGCCAGGCCCTCACCGGCCAGTCCGGCGGCGACGCCGAGGCTCGCGTAGACGAGCGCCATGCCGAACGAATAGCTGGCGGCCAGGCCGAGCGCCCTGCGGCGCGACACCGGGCCCTCGCTGCCGGCGATGATCGACGACAGGATCGGCAGCATCGGCAGCACGCACGGCGTGAACGAAAGCGCCACCCCCATCACGAAGAACGCGCTCACCACGAGCCAGAAGCGGCCGCTCTTGAGGACGCTGTCGACGCCGCTGCCGTCGAACAACGACGCGGCACCGGCAGTCGTCGAGCTGCCGCTGCCCGGGCCGGTGAGGCCGAACGCCCCGCTGTCTGCGGCCGCCAGCTGCACCCGCGCGCTGCCATCGCCGCCGAAAGCGGCCAGGCTCACCGCGGCAGTGCTGGTCATCGGCGGGTAGCACAAGCCGGCGTCGGCGCAGCCTTGCGACACGACATTCAGCACGAAGTTCGCCGGCGCCTTGTCGACCGGCACGCTGACGCGCAATTCGTTGCGATAGGTCTCGACGTTCTTCTGGAAGGTCTCGTCGAACTTGACCTTGCCCGCCGGCATCGCGACCGCGCCCAGCGTGGCGTCGTCCGATGCAACGCTGAAGCGCTCGCGGTACATGTAGTAGCCGGGCGTGATCTTGAACAGCACCTCGACGTGGCGATCGTCGGCGGCGCGTGCAGAGAACCGGAAAGCCTGCTCGGGCTCGAGGAACTCCTGATTCGCGTCGGCCGCTCGCGCCAGCTGGGCGGCCCCCATCGCGGCCAGCAACATCAAAGCCGCCAGCATTCGGGCCGGCAGGCGGTGGGAGCGGACGTCGGGCGTCACGGCTGCTTAGGGGCGAGCGGGCGCTGCAGGGTTCCTGGGCGGCATTGTCGCGCAGGGGCAAAGACACGAAAGCCGGCAGTGCCGGCCTTCTTTCATGAACCGTGGACCCTAGCGCCTGGCAGTCAATCGACCTTGGCCGCGCCTTCGGCCTTGGCAGCATCGGCGGCCACCGGCTCGGGCCGATCGACCAGCTCGACAAAGGCCATCGGGGCGGCATCGCCGACACGGAAGCCCATCTTGAGGATGCGGGTGTAGCCGCCGGGGCGCTTCTCGTAGCGTGGCCCCAGCTCGCCGAACAGCTTGACCACCGCCGCGCGGTCGCGCAGGCGCGAGAACGCGAGGCGCTTGTTGGCCAGGCTGGGCGATTTGCCCATCGTGATCAGCGGTTCGACCACGCGACGCAGCTCCTTGGCCTTGGGCAGCGTGGTCTTGATCGCCTCGTGGGTCAGCAGCGAGACACACATGTTGCGCAGCATCGCCAGGCGATGCTCGCTGGTGCGGTTGAGTTTGCGAAGTCCGTGACGGTGGCGCATGGCGCTGGGTCCTTTCGTCGTTGTCGGCCTCGGCCGTGTCAGGTACCGAGGGGCGCAGGCCGGCTCTTCTTCGGGGAGCCTCGGGTGTCGACCTGCTGGTTGTTGTCTTTGCTCGTGGCCTCAGCGCTTGTCGAGGCCTTGCGGCGGCCAGTTCTCCAGCCGCGCGCCGAGCGTGAGGCCGCGCGAGGCCAGCACTTCCTTGATTTCGTTGAGGCTCTTGCGGCCGAGGTTGGGCGTCTTCAGCAGCTCGGTCTCGGTGCGCTGGATCAGGTCGCCGATGTAGTAGATGTTCTCGGCCTTCAGGCAATTGGCCGAGCGCACCGTGAGCTCCAGCTCGTCGACCGGGCGCAGCAGGATCGGGTCGAACTGCGCGGTGCGGCTGCTCGGCTGATCGATGATGCTGGTGATGTCGCTGCCCTCGAGCTGCGCAAACACCGCGAGCTGCTCCACCAGGATCTTGGCCGAGGCGCGGATCGCCTCTTCCGGGCTGATGGCGCCATTGGTCTCGATCTCCATCACCAGCTTGTCGAGGTCGGTGCGCTGCTCGACGCGGGCGTTCTCCACCGCGTAGCTGACGCGCTTGACCGGCGAGAAAGAGGCGTCGAGCACGATGCGGCCGATGCTCTTGGTGGGCTCGTCGCCGAAGCGGCGCAGGTTGCCCGGCACGTAGCCGCGGCCCTTCTCGACCTTGATCTGCATGTCGAGCTTGCCACCCTGCGCCAGGTGCGCGATCACGTGATCGGGGTTGATGATCTCGACGTCGTGCGGGGTCTGGATGTCGCCGGCGGTGACCGGGCCTTCGCCTTCCTTGCGCAGCACGAGGGTCACCTCGTCGCGGTTGTGCAGCCGGAACACCACGCCCTTCAGGTTGAGCATGATGTTGACCACGTCTTCGGCAACGCCGTCGACCGTGCTGTACTCGTGCAGCACGCCGGCGATCGTGACCTCGGTCGGCGCGTATCCCACCATCGACGACAGCAGGACGCGCCGCAGCGCGTTGCCCAGCGTGTGGCCGTAACCGCGCTCGAACGGTTCGAGCGTGACCTTGGCACGATGGCCGCCCAGCGGCTCGACGTTGATGGCTTTGGGCTTCAAAAGATTGGTTTGCATGCTTTCTCTAGTTCCTCTCAATACCCTCGGCTCGTTACACCGATAAGGCTGATGGACCATGCCGGGATGGGGAACATCGAATGCCTCGCACCCGGGAAGCGGGGCATCCACGGAAAGGGTCGATGGCCAGAGGCCATCGACTCGCCTTCCATCTTTCTTACCTCGAGTAGAGTTCGACGATCAGCGCTTCCTTGATGTCGGCGCCGAACTGGTCGCGATCGGGCAGCGCCTTGAACACGCCGGAGAACTTCGACGCGTCGACCTGCACCCAGGCCGGCAGACCCACCGATTCGGCCAGCTTGAGCGCGTCTTGCACGCGCAGCTGCTTCTTGGCCTTGTCGCGCAGCGCGATGGTGTCGCCGGTCTTGACCTGGTACGACGCGATGTCGACGACCTTCTCGTTGACCGTCACGCTCTGGTGCGACACCAGCTGGCGCGCCTCGGCGCGCGTCGAGCCGAAGCCCATGCGGTAGACCACGTTGTCCAGCCGCGACTCCAGGATCGACAACAGGTTCGAGCCGGTGTTGCCCTTGCGGCGCTCGGCTTCGGCGAAGTAGCGGCGGAACTGCCGCTCGAGCACGCCGTACATGCGCTTGACCTTCTGCTTTTCGCGCAGCTGCAGGCCGAAGTCACTGGTGCGCGAGCCCGACGTGCGGCCGTGCTGCCCGGGCTTGCTGTCGAACTTGGCCTTGTCGCTGATCGCGCGGCGTGCGCTCTTCAGGTAGAGATCGGTGCCTTCGCGGCGGGCCAGCTTGGCCTTGGGACCGAGGTAACGTGCCACTTGCTTTCCTTTGCTGCTTCATCTGACGCGAGCCGCGCGGCCTTCGAGGCCGAGCGTTCGCGCGAGTCTGGCGGGTGTTGTTCGAGTACGCTCAGACGTGTCACGGAGTGGACAGCGGTTCCGCCGTGGCGAACCGCGTCCGAGGTTCAAATCCTTCTGCGCTTCTGCGGGCGGCAGCCGTTGTGCGGGATCGGCGTGACGTCGCTGATCGAATTGATGCGGATGCCGAGCGACGCCAGCGCACGCACGCTCGACTCGCGGCCCGGCCCCGGCCCCTTGATGCGCACGTCGAGGTTCTTGATGCCCTGCTCCTGCGCGGCGCGGCCAGCCGTCTCGGCAGCCACTTGGGCGGCGAACGGCGTGCTCTTGCGGGAGCCCTTGAAGCCCTGGCCGCCCGAGGACGCCCACGCGAGCGCGCTGCCCTGGCGATCGGTGATCGTGATGATCGTGTTGTTGAACGAAGCGTGCACGTGCGCGACGCCGTCGGCGACGTTCTTGCGGACCTTCTTGCTGACGCGGCGTGCGGCGGTGTTGACGGGAGGTTTGGCCATTGTGTGAGTGCCTCGAATGCGGTGGCGGGCAGGCTTACTTCTTCAGCGCGGCAGCGCCCTTCTTCGGGCCCTTGCGTGTGCGCGCGTTGGTGCGGGTGCGTTGTCCGCGCACCGGCAGTCCGCGGCGATGGCGCATGCCGCGGTAGGTGCCCAGGTCCATCAAGCGCTTGATGTTGATCGAGATCTCGCGGCGCAGGTCGCCCTCGATGGTCAGGCGCGCGATCTCCTCGCGGATCTTCTCGAGCTCCTGGTCGGTGAGGTCCTTGATCTTCTTGGAATACGCGATGCCCACCGTGTCGCAGATCTTCTGCGCGGTGGGGCGGCCGATGCCGTAGATCGACGTGAGGCCGATCTCGGCGTGCTTGTGGACGGGAATGTTGATGCCGGCAATGCGTGCCATGGTCTGTCCTTAACGATCTCAGCCTTGACGCTGCTTGTGGCGCGGATCCGTGCAGATCACGCGCACGACGCGCTTGCGCCGGATGATCTTGCAGTTGCGGCACATCTTCTTCACCGATGCTGCGACTTTCATGCTTGGCTCTCCATCTCGCTCACTTGGCGCGGAACACGATGCGGGCGCGCGTCAAATCGTAGGGGGTCAACTCCACGGTCACCTTGTCGCCCGGCAGGATGCGGATGTAGTGCATACGCATCTTTCCGGAGATGTGACCCAAGACAACGTGCCCGTTTTCCAACTTCACTCGGAACGTGGCGTTGGGCAGGTTCTCGAGAATCTCGCCCTGCATCTGGATGACGTCGTCTTTGGACATGGGTGTTCGTGTCGTGGCCCTTCTTGTGTCAGCTGGTCTTGAAGTTCGCCTTCTTCAACAGCGACTCGTATTGCTGGCTCATCACATAACTCTGCACCTGGGCCCAGAAGTCCATCGTCACGACGACGATGATCAGCAGCGAGGTGCCGCCGAAATAGAACGGCACGTTGTACTTCAGCACCAGGAACTCCGGCAGCAGGCACACCGCGGTGATGTAGATCGCGCCGGCCAGCGTCAGCCGCGACAGGATGCGGTCGATGTGCTTGGCGGTCTGCTCGCCGGGCCGGATGCCCGGGATGAAGGCGCCGCTCTTCTTGAGGTTGTCGGCCGTCTCGCGGCTGTTGAACACCAGCGCGGTGTAAAAGAAACAGAAGAACACGATCATGCCGGCGTACAGCAGCACGTAGATCGGCTGCCCCGGCGACAGCGCCTGCGAGATGTCCTTCAGCCAGCGCAGCTCCTGCCCGGTGGCGAACCAGCCGACGATCGTGGCCGGCAGCAGGATGATCGAGCTGGCGAAGATCGGGGGGATCACGCCGGACATGTTGAGCTTGAGCGGCAGGTGCGAGCTCTGGCCGCCGTAGACCTTGTTGCCGACCTGCCTCTTGGCATAGTTGACGAGGATCTTGCGCTGGCCGCGCTCGACGAACACCACCGCAAAGGTGACCAGCGCGACGACCGCGATGATGAAGATCGCGACGATCACGCTCATCGCGCCGGTGCGCACCAGCTCGGACAGGCCGCCGATCGCGTTGGGCAGCCCCGCCGCGATGCCAGCGAAGATCAGGATCGAGATGCCGTTGCCCAGGCCACGTTCGGTGACCTGCTCGCCGAGCCACATCAGGAACATCGTGCCCGCGGTCAGGCTCACCACCGCTGTCATGCGGAAGCCGAAGCCGGGCGCCAGCACGAGGCCGGGCGAGCCCTCGAGGGCCAGCGCGATGCCGAGCGACTGGAACAAGGCGAGCCCGAGCGTGCCGTAGCGGGTGTACTGCGTGATCTTGCGGCGGCCCGACTCACCTTCCTTCTTCAGCGCCTCGAGCGACGGGATCACGTAGGTCATCAACTGCATGATGATCGACGCGCTGATGTACGGCATGATGCCCAGCGCGAAGACGGTGAAGCGCGACAGCGCACCGCCCGAGAACATGTTGAACAGGCTGAGGATGCCGCCTTGCTGCGTCTTGAACAGCTCGTGCAGCTGGTTCGGGTCGATGCCCGGCACCGGGATGTGCGCACCGACGCGGTAGACCACCAACGCGAGCAGCAAGAAGACCAGCCGGCGACGCAGATCGCCGAACTTGCCGCTCTTGGCCAGTTGATTCGCTGAGGTTGCCACTGCCTGTATCTAGCTAGTCGTTGCGTGGGTCCGGCAGTTACTCGGCCGCGGGAACGGCTTCGACCTTGCCGCCGGCGCTTTCGATCGCCGCCTTGGCGCCGGCGGTGACGCCGATGCCCTTGAGACTGACCTTGCGCTTGAGCTCGCCGCTCTTGATGACCTTGACCGTCTTGACCATCTCCTTCACGAGGCCCGCGGCCTTCAGCGTCAGCAGGTCGATCTCGTCCTTGCCCAGACGCTCGAGCTCGCCCAGCGTGATCTCGGCCGAGTAGCCCTTGAGCAACGATTTGAAGCCGCGCTTGGGCAGGCGGCGCTGCAGCGGCATCTGGCCGCCTTCGAAGCCGACCTTGTGGAAGCCGCCGGCACGCGAGCGCTGACCCTTGTGGCCGCGGCCTGCGGTCTTGCCCAGGCCCGAGCCGATGCCGCGGCCGACGCGGCGACGTGCCTTCTTGCTGCCGGCGGCGGGCTTGATGGTGTTCAGTTGCATGAGGATCCTCGTCTCGCTCTCAGAGCACCTGAACCAGGTACGAGACCTTGTTGACCATGCCACGCACGGCCGGCGTGTCCTGCAATTCGCGCACGCTGTTCAGGCGGCGCAGGCCCAGGCCACGCACGGTGTCGCGGTGCGACTGCTTGCAGCCGATCGGGCTCTTGACCAGCTTGACCTTGATGGTCTTGGTGTCAGCCATGGGGGTTCCTTCGCTTCAGCCGAAGATCTCTTCGACGCTCTTGCCGCGCTTGGCCGCGATCTCCGACGGCGTGTTCATGCGGTTCAGAGCATCGAGCGTCGCGCGCACCACGTTGTATGGATTGGTCGAGCCGAAGCACTTCGCCAGCACGTTCTGCACACCCATCACTTCGAACACGGCGCGCATCGGTCCGCCCGCGATGATGCCGGTACCGTCCGACGCGGGCTGGATCAGCACCTTTGCGGCGCCATGCTCACCGATCACCGCGTGATGCAGCGTGCCGCTCTTCAGGCTGACCTTCACCATCTTGCGGCGCGCTTCTTCCATCGCCTTCTGGACGGCGACCGGCACTTCACGCGCCTTGCCCTTGCCCATGCCGATGCCGCCATCACCAT
>DATJYZ010000293.1:0-50149 GCA_035499355.1 Burkholderiaceae bacterium
GCCACAGCACGGCGCCGCCGACAACGCAGAAGCCCGCGAAGGCGATCGTCCGGCGCGTCGCGCCATCAGGTGGGAATGCCGAAGAACTCATGGATCGATCTCCGTCAGCCGAAGGAATGTAGACGCTCGAATCATCGAATACCCCTTGGTCGATCTCGTCTGGCAAGTCTTTCGTCGTCGTGCCCTGATCGGGGCCGCGCGCGGCGTCCTCCGTGCGATTCGCCGGCTGGGCTGCACTATGCTGCAGGTCGTCGCGGACAACCTCTGTCGGATCGATGCCACCCCGCCACCGGGCCACCACTGCCAACGCAGACGCACCGTCAGCGCGCAGCCGGCCGCAGTTGCGGTTTCGCATGCGCATCACGGATGGCAGCGTGATCGCCGTCGGGCCCGGCAAGATCGCGTTGCTCGAAGCCGTCGAGCGCAACGGCTCGATCACCGCGGCGGCCAAGAGTCTGGACATGTCGTACCGGCGCGCCTGGCTCCTGCTCGATGAGCTCAATCACTCGCTACGCCAGCCGGCGATCGAAAGCGTCAAAGGCGGCATCCATGGCGGCGGCTGCGAGCTCACCGAGGTAGGACGCGAGCTGGTGGCGCTCTACCGGCGCATCGAGCAGCAGGCCGCCGTAGCATGCCGCGATGACATCCGCAAGCTGATGGCGATGCTGGCGCGCTAGCGCGGACGGCGCCACCTCACGCCGTGACGGCCAGGATGACGCTGGTGGCCTTGAACAACGCTGTTGCGCGGGTGCCGATCTTCAGCCCGAGCGACTTGACGCTGCCTTCGGTGACGATGGCGGCGATGCTGCCACCTCCATCGAGGTCGATCACCACCTCGGCGTTGACGGCACCCGGGGTGACCGCGCTGACCGTACCTGCCAATTGGTTGCGCGCCGAGACCTTCGCACCCTCGAGGTCCGTGGCGACCACGATCGACGATGACTTCACCAGTGCGATGGCCGTCATCTTGGTCCGCAAGCCGAGCGACTGAACACTCTCCTGGGTTACCACCGCGACGATGCGTTGGCCGCTGGGCAGCGTGATCTCCACCTCGTCGTTGACGGCACCGGAGCGCAGCGCGGTGACGATGCCGACGAATTGATTTCTGGCGCTGGTCTTCATGTTCAGGACCTTCAGCAAGGAGAACGGTTGATCGAGATCGAACGACTGCTCGTCGAGCAGCCTGATGAAGCGCTGATGCGCGACATCGATCTGCTCGAAACGCTCCACCAAGCGCTGGCCTCGCGCGGTGAGCCGCGTCGACCCACCGCCGCGGCCGCCGGCCGCGCGCTCGACCAGCGGCTCGCCGGCCAGCGTGTTCATGGCGTCGATGGCATCCCAGGCGGCCTTGTAACTGATGCCGTGCGCCTTGGCTGCACGCGTGATCGAGCCCTGCTCAGCCACGGCGCGCAACAGCGCGAGCCGGTCGTGCCCGCCGAGGGTTTGGCCGCCGATCGTGAGCCACAACGACCCCTGCAACTCGAGCCGGCCGTTCGCCTGGCGCCGACGCGGTGTCATGCGATCTCCGGAGCGAGACTCATGTGGCAGGGGCCACCTCCGCCACCAGGGTGCCGTCGACCACGCGACCGGCCTCGAGCATCACGACCTGGTCGGCGAGCTCCTTGACGTCGTCGTCCTCGTGCGTGATCAGCAGCATCGGGATGTGCAGCTGCTCCTGCAGCTCTTTCAACTCCTGACGCAGGCGCTGGCGCAGACCCTTGTCGAGCGCCGCGAACGGCTCGTCGAGCAACAGCGCGGCGGGCTCGTTCACCAGCGCTCGCGCCAGCGCCGTGCGCTGGCGCTGGCCACCGGACAGCTGGTGCGGGTAGTGGCCGATCACCGATTCAAGGTGGAACGCCTCGACCCAGCGCTCGACGGCCACCGCGGCGAACGCACGCGACGGATTCAACAGCCCCTGGCGCAGGCCGAACGCGATGTTCTGGCGCACGGTCAGGTGCGGGAACAGCGCGTAGTCCTGGAACACGTAGCCGAGACGTCGCTCCTGTGGTGACAGAAGGAGCTGCGAGGCACTGTCGTACATCACGCGCCCCGCCACGGCGACCCGACCACCATCGGGCCGCGCGATGCCGGCGATCATCTTGAGCGTCTGGGTCTTGCCGGCACCCGACGGACCGTACAGCACCAGCCTCGACGCGTCGCTCGCAAAACGCACGTCGAGCTCGAAACGAGACCGGTCGTGCACCAGCACGCGGTGAAGCTCGACGTCCCAGATCATCTGCACCCTGCTATTCGCGCGACGCGACGCGTCCAGGGACCAGGCGGTTGGCCGACAGCAGTACCGCGATGCAGACGATCGACGTCACGGCCACCAGGAAGTTCGCGGTGTCGTCCTGTCCGGCCTGCACCGCCTCGTAGACGGCGATCGACAAGGTCTGCGTGCGCCCCGGGATGCTGCCGGCCACCATCAACGTGGCCCCGAACTCGCCCAGCGCACGCGCGAACGACAGCAGCAGCCCGGCCAGGATGCCGTGCCAGGCCAGCGGCAGCGAGACGCGGAAGAATACCGCCGCCTCGCGCATGCCGAGCGTGCGCGCCGCGTCCTCGAGCTGCGGATCGACGGTTTCGAACGCGGCGCGCGCCGCCTTGAACACCAGCGGAAACGCCACCACGGTGGCCGCGATCACCGCGCCTTGCCAGGTGAAGATCAGCCGGATGCCGAAGGTCTTGATCAGCCAGCTGCCCAGGGGGCTGTGCGAGCCGATCAGCACCAGCAGGTAGTAGCCGAGCACGGTGGGGGGCATCACCATCGGCAGCGTGAACAACGCGTCCAGCACGTCGCGGCCCGGAAAGCGCAGGCGCGCCATCGCGAAGCCGATGCCGACACCGAGGATCAGGTTCAACGCCGTGGCCCAGCCGGCCACCTTGAGCGTCAACAGCAGCGCGACCCACGCCCCCTCCATCCGACCGGTCCACCGATCAGGGCTTGCCGAAGCCGTACTTCGCCAGCACGCCCTGCGCAGGCGCGGACTGCAGGTACTCGACGAACCTGGCGGCGATCGCCGCGTTGGCGCTGGCCGCGAGCGGTGCCACCGGGTACAGGATGGGCTCCTGCGTCGGCACCGTCAGAGCCACCTTGACCTTGTCGGTCATGATCGCCGCATCGGTCGAATACACGAAGCCGGCATCGACCTCGCCGCGCGCCACGTAGTCGAGCGCCTGGCGCACGTTGTTGGCGCCCACCATCTTGGGCTCGATCGCGCCCCACAGGCCGGCGGCCTCGAGCACGCCCTTGGTGTAGCGCCCCACCGGCACGCTGGCCGGCAGCCCGATCGCGATGCGCTGGTAGGCCGCCTGCGCCAGGTCGCCAACCGCCTGCGGCGTGCTGGCCGCCGTGGTGGGTACGATCACCACCAGCCTGTTCGACACGAAGTCGCGCCGCTGCGCCGCCTGCACCAGGCCCTGGCTCTGCGCCTGGTCCATCGTCTCCTGGTCGGCACTGGCGAAGACGTCGACCGGCGCGCCGCCCTTGGCGATCTGCTGCAGCAATGCGCCCGAGGCGCCGAAGTTGAACAGCACCTTGGTGCCCGGGTTGGCGGCTTCGAACATCGGGCCGATATCCTTGAACGCGTTGGTCAGGCTGGCGGCAGCCGAGACGGTGAGGTCGGCGGCGGCGGCTGGCAGCGCCAGGAGGGTGGCGAACCACACGATCAGCAGACGACGCATGGTGGGTGCAGGCGGGTATCGATATATGCTTGTTTATACATCGACGCTGCGGCCGCCCAATGGGGCATTTCCCGAGCACATTGCGGGGCTCTTGCAGCTCGCCCGGGATATCGTTATGTAGTACAACTACATAACGAGCGATGAAGCGCCTCAGGAGGCCAGGAACACGGCGAACCACGCGCGCACATCGGTCCAGTGGGGCGTGTGCGCGAAGCCGGCATCGCGCAACAGGCGTGCGAAGCCGTCGATCGTGTACTTGTAGGAGTTCTCGGTGTGGATGCGCTCGCCGGCGGCCAGCGCGCGCTCACCGCCGGGCCAGCGCAGCGTCAGTGCGCGCCGCGCCTGCAGGTGCATCTCGATGCGGCTGCCGATCTCGCTGAACAGCGCCACGTGATCGAAGTCGTCGATGCGCGCATCACAGCCGAGCAGCAGGTTCAGGCGCCGCAAGAGGTTGAGGTTGAACGCGGCCGTGACCTTCAGCGGGTCGTCGTAGGCGAGCTCGAGCACGGGCTTGGGCTTGACCAGGTCGACGCCGATCAGCAACGCGCCGCCGGCGCCGCTGGCGGCGCGCGCCTGGCGCAGGAACCGCAGCGCCTCGCCCGGCGTGAAGTTGCCGATGCTCGACCCGGGGTAGAACAGCAGGCGCTCGCCGCCGCCAGCCTCGGGCGGAAGGTGCAGCGTCGTCGAGAAATCGGCACCGACGCCGACCATCTCGATGCTGGGGTGGCGGCGCTGCAAGCTCGACAGCGCGTGGCGCAGGTACTCCACCGAGATGTCGACCGCCACGTAGCGCAGCGGCTCGAGCACCGGGAACAGGCGCGCCGCCTTCTCGCAGTTGCCGGCACCCAGGTCGACCAGCGTGCGGCCGCAGCCGGCAATGGCCGCCATCTCGAGGCCATGCGCATCGAAAATGGCCCGTTCGGTGCGTGTCGGGTAGTACTCGGGCAGTTCGGTGATGGCGTCGAACAGACGCGAACCGAGCGCGTCGTACAGGAACTTGGGCGACACGCTCGCCGGCGCGCCCAGCAGACCCTGCGCCAATTCGTGGCGCAGCGAGGCGCTGTCTTCGTGGTGCAGCTGAACGAAGCGGGGCTCGGTCATGGTCTCAGTATGGGTACCCAGCATGCCTTGCCGAAGCGGGAATTCCATGTGTAAGGTCTAATCGGCCAGCGCGACGAGCCGCTCAGGCGCGGTGCGCCCGAACCCATCGATCCCGACTCGAAGGGACACATCGTCATGAGTCCACTGCCCCGTCCGCAGATCGAACCGAGTGCCCTGGCGCGGCGCTACGCGCAGGTGCGTGCGCAGTCGCTGGCGTTGGCCGAGCCGCTCACGGAGGCCGACGCGCAGGTGCAGTCGATGCCCGACGTCAGCCCGACCAAGTGGCACCTGGCGCACGTGACCTGGTTCTTCGAGACCTTCGTGCTCGAGCGCCACGAGCGCGGCTTCAAGCCATTCCACCCGCGCTATCGCGTGCTCTTCAACAGCTACTACCAGCAGGTCGGCGAGCAGTACCCGCGGCCGCAGCGCGGACTGCTGTCGCGACCCAGCCTGGCCGAGGTGAGGGCCTACCGCGCGCAAGTCGACCAGCGCATGGCCGCACTGCTCGACCGCGCGCACGACCCCGCGATCGACGCGCTGGTCGAGCTCGGGTTGCAGCACGAGCAGCAGCACCAGGAGCTGATCCTCACCGACATCAAGCACGTGCTGTCGTGCAACCCGCTGGCGCCCGTGTACCGTGCGTCGTGGCCGCTGGCCACGGTGGCACCGCTGGCGATGGATTGGGTGGCGTTCGCGGGCGGCCTCGTCGAGATCGGCCATGGCGGCGAAGGCTTCGCGTTCGACAACGAGTGCCCGCACCACGCGCAGATGTTGCGGCCGTACGCGCTCGGCAACCGCCTGATCACGCACGGCGAGTGGGCCGAGTTCGTCGCCGACGGCGGCTATGGCGAGGCGCGCTGGTGGCTGTCGGCGGGCTGGGATTGGCTGCGCCAGCACGGAATCGACGCGCCGCTGTACTGGCAGCGCGACGGCGCGCGCGGCTGGCTGAGTTTCACGCTGCACGGTCTGGCGCCGATCGATCCGCACACGCCGGTCACCCACGTGAGCTACTTCGAGGCCGATGCGTTTGCGCGCTGGGCCGACGCACACCATGCGGCATGGCGCGGCGCACGTCTGCCCACGGAGGCCGAATGGGAGCACGCGGCCGGTGCGCAAGGCGATGCCGCGGTCGCGGCCGGCAACTTCGTCGAGTCGCAGGCGTTGCACCCGATGCCGGTGGCGCGCGTCGGCGCCGGCGTCCGGCAGCTGTTCGGCGACGTCTGGGAATGGACCTCGAGCAGCTATCAGCCCTACCCCGGCTTTCGCGCATGGGACGGCGCGGTCGGCGAGTACAACGGCAAGTTCATGGTCAACCAGACGGTGCTGCGCGGCGGCTCGTGCGCCACGCCGCGCTCGCACATCCGCGCCAGCTATCGCAACTTCTTCCCCACCGACGCGCGCTGGCAGTTCAGCGGCGTGCGGCTGGCGCGCGACGCGGCGTGACCGGCCGCGTCCACGCGCTCGTGCCGGCCGCTACGGCCGTTCGCCGATCGGCTTGACATCGCGCCGCACGGCGCCAGCGTAGAGCTGTCGCGGCCGGCCGATCTTGTACTCGGGGTCGCCGATCATCTCGTTGAGCTGCGCGATCCAGCCCACCGTGCGCGCCAGCGCGAAGATCGCGGTGAACAGACTCACCGGGATGCCGAGCGCGCTCTGCACGATGCCGGAGTAGAAGTCGACGTTCGGGTACAGCTTGCGCGACACGAAGTAATCGTCCTCCAGCGCGATCTTCTCCAGCGCCATCGCCAGCTTGAACAGCGGGTCGTCGTGCAGGCCGAGCGCGCTCAGCACCTCGTGGCAGGTCTCGCGCATCAGCTTGGCCCGCGGGTCGTAGTTCTTGTAGACGCGGTGGCCGAAGCCCATCAGCTTGACGTTGCTGTTCTTGTCCTTGACCTTCCTGATGAACTCGCCGATCTTCTCGACGCCGCCCTCGCGCTGGATCTCCTTGAGCATGTTCAGCGCCGCCTCGTTGGCACCGCCGTGCGCCGGGCCCCACAGGCAGGCCACACCGGCCGCGATGGCCGCGAACGGGTTGGTGCCGGAGCTCCCGCACAGGCGCACCGTCGAGGTGGAGGCGTTCTGCTCGTGGTCGGCGTGGAGGATGAAGATGCGGTCGATCGCCCGCACCAGCACGTCGTTGGACACGTACTCCTCGCACGGCGTGGCGAACATCATGCGCATGAAGTTGGCCGAATACGAGAGGTCGTTCTTCGGGTAGATGAACGGCTGGCCGATGCCGTACTTGTAGGCCATCGCCACCAGCGTGGGCATCTTGGCGATCAGCCGGATCGCGGCGATGTCGCGGTGCACCGGGTTGTTGATGTCGGTGCTGTCGTGATAGAAGGCCGACAGCGCGCCGACCAGCCCGGTCATCACCGCCATCGGGTGCGCGTCGCGCCGGAAGCCGCGCAGGAAGAACTGCATCTGCTCGTTGACCATCGTGTGGTTGGTCACCAGCTTGTGGAAGTCCTTCTGCTGCCTGGCGTTGGGCAGGTCGCCGTACAGCAGCAGGTAGCAGGTATCGAGGAAGTCGCACTTCACCGCGAGCTGTTCGATCGGGTAGCCGCGGTACAGCAGCTCGCCCTTGTCACCGTCGATGTAGGTGATGGTCGAGTTGCACGACGCGGTCGACAGGAACCCCGGGTCGTAGGTGAACTTGCCGGTCTGCGCATAGAGCTTGCGGATGTCGATCACATCCGGCCCGATGCTGCCCTTGTAGATCGGCAGCTCCATCGCGGGGCTGCCGTCGGAGAACGACAGGGTGGCTTTGACGTTGGAGGGGGTCATCTTGGCTTCCTCGTTGGCTTTGCCTCGTACTCTACGCGCCCCGGTGGGGCCGCAGGTCGGCCAGCACCTCGCGCACCGCCGGCCGGTCGAGCGCGCCCTCCGGCTCGCGGCGCGCCAGCAGCAGATCGAGCAGATCGTTGTCGGGCAGGTCCATCAGCGCACTCAGGCCGTCGGCCTGCCGCTGCGTGATGCACGAACCGTGCCGGGCGAAGTAGCGCTCGATCAGGATGTCGTTCTCGAGCAGCCCGCGCCGGCAGCGCCACCTCAGGCGGTTGAGCGCGACGGCGTCGAGGGCAGGCTCCATCGGCGGGCCTACACCGCGCGCCGGACCATCAGCTCCTTGATCTTGCCGATCGCCTTGGTCGGGTTCAGGCCCTTGGGGCAGACGTCGACGCAGTTCATGATGCTGTGGCAGCGGAACAGCCGATACGGGTCTTCCAGGTTGTCGAGCCGCTCGCCGGTGGCCTGGTCGCGGCTGTCGGCAATGAAGCGGTAGGCCTGCAGCAGGCCCGCCGGGCCGACGAACTTGTCGGGATTCCACCAGAAGCTCGGGCAGCTGGTGGAGCAGCTGGCGCACAGGATGCACTCGTACAGGCCGTTCAGCTCGTCGCGCTGTTCGGGGCTCTGCAGCCGCTCCTTCTCGGGCGGCACCTCGTCGTTCACCAGGTACGGCTTGATCGAGTGGTACTGCTTGAAGAACTGCGTCATGTCGACGATCAGGTCGCGCACCACCGGCAGCCCCGGCAGCGGCTTGAGCACGATCGGATCCTTCAAGCGACGCAGGTTCGTCAGGCAGGCCAGCCCGTTCTTGCCGTTGATGTTCATCGCGTCGGACCCGCAGACGCCCTCGCGGCAGGAGCGGCGGAAGCTCAACGTCGGATCGATCGACTTCAGCTTGATCAACGCGTCGAGCAGCATGCGCTCGGAGCCGTCGAGGTCGAGCGTCAGCATCTGCATGCGCGGCCGCTCGTCGCGATCGGGGTCGTAGCGGTAGACCTGGAACGTGCGCCGCTTGAGGTTGGTCACGCGTTCGAAGCGCGAGTTGAGGTAGGTGCTGTCGGGCGCCGCCGTCAGTGCGGCGCCTTCGTCGGGAGCGGCGGCTGTCATCAGAAGGTCCTTACCTTGGGCGGGATCGACTCCACGCTCAGCGGTTTGAGCTGCACCGGCTTGTAGTCGAGCCGGCTGCCCTTGCTGTACCACAGGCTGTGCTTCATCCACTCGACGTCGTTGCGGCCGAGCGGGTACAGCGGGTCGTCGGCGCCGCGCTCGTAGTCGACCACCGTATGCGCGCCGCGGCACTCCCTGCGCGCGGCGGCCGAGACAATGGTGGCCTGGGCGCACTCGATCAGGTTCTCCACCTCGAGCGCCTCGACGCGCGCGGTGTTGAACACCTTGGACTTGTCCTTCAGCCCGATCGCCTCGGTGCGCCGGCGCAGTTCGACCATCTTGGCGACGCCCTCGTCGAGCAGCGCGCGGGTGCGGAACACGCCGGCGTGGTGCTGCATCGTCGCGCGGATGTCGTTGGCCACGTCCTGCGCGTACTCGCCGTCGGTGGCCGCCTCCAGCCGCGCCAGGCGCGCCAGTGGCAGGTCGGTGGCGTCGGCGGGCAGCTCCTTGTGCGCCTTGGGCGCGTCAGCGAGCGAGCGCACGATGTGGTCGCCGGCGGCGCGGCCGAACACCAACAGGTCGAGCAGCGAGTTGGTGCCCAGCCGGTTGGCGCCATGCACGCTGACGCACGAACACTCGCCCACCGCGTAGAGGCCACCGACCACCGCGTTTGGGTTGCCGTTCTTCGGTGCCACCACCTGGCCGTGGATGTTGGTGGGGATGCCGCCCATCTGGTAGTGGATGGTCGGCACCACCGGGATCGGCTCCTTCGTGATGTCGACGTTGGCGAAGTTGTGGCCGATCTCGTACACCGAGGGCAGGCGCTTCAGGATGTCCTTGACGCCGATGTGCGTCATGTCGAGGTGGATGTAGTCCTTGTTGGGGCCGCAGCCGCGGCCCTCCTTGATCTCCTGGTCCATGCAGCGCGACACGAAGTCGCGCGGCGCCAGGTCTTTCAGCGTCGGCGCGTAACGCTCCATGAAGCGCTCGCCGTCGACGTTGCGCAGGATGGCGCCCTCGCCCCGGCAGCCTTCGGTGAGCAGCACGCCGACGCCGGCCACCGCGGTGGGGTGGAACTGCCAGAACTCCATGTCTTCCAGCGGCAACCCGGCGCGCGCGGCCATGCCCATGCCGTCGCCGGTATTGATGAAGGCGTTGGTCGAGGCGGCGTAGATGCGCCCCGCGCCCCCCGTGGCCAGCAGCGTGCACTTGCCCTGCAGAATGCTGACTTCGCCGGTCTCCATCTCGAGCGCGACCACGCCGAGCACGTCGCCGTCGGCGTCGCGCACCAGATCGAGCGCCATCCACTCGACGAAGAACTGCGTGCGCGCCTTCACGTTCTGCTGGTATAGCGTGTGCAGCATCGCGTGGCCGGTGCGATCGGCGGCCGCGCAGGCGCGCTGCACCGGCTTCTCGCCGTAGTTGGCGGTGTGGCCGCCGAACGGGCGTTGGTAGATCGTGCCGTCGGCGTTGCGGTCGAACGGCATGCCGAAATGCTCGAGCTCGTAGACGACCTTGGGCGCCTCGCGGCACATGAACTCGATCGCGTCCTGGTCGCCGAGCCAGTCGCTGCCCTTGACGGTGTCGTAGAAGTGGTAGTGCCAGTTGTCCTCGCTCATGTTGCCGAGCGAGGCGCCGATGCCGCCCTGCGCAGCCACAGTGTGCGAGCGCGTCGGGAACACCTTGGACAGCACCGCCACGTTGAGGCCGGCGCGCGCCAACTGCAGCGACGCGCGCATGCCCGAGCCGCCGGCGCCGACGATGACGACGTCGAACTTTCGCCTGGAAAGAGAAGCCATCGACTCAGTTCTCCATGCCGCTTGGGCAGCACTTTCGACGCATGATCCCGTGCAACCAGGCGGCCGCCGCGGATCCGGCTTCGCCGGGCCGCTGGCGGCGCCCCTTGTGGAGGCGGGCGCCGCAGGCGCATCGGGGGTGAGTCATGTCAGAGCCTCCACAGCACCTGCACTGCCCAGCCGGTGCAGCCGACCAGCCAGACGATCGTGGCCACCTGCAGCGTCAACCGCAGCCACACCGGCTTGATGTAGTCCATCCAGATGTCGCGCAGCCCGACCCACGCATGCCACGCCAGCGCGACGATGACGACGAAAGTCGCGAAGCGCATCCACTGCTGCGAAAAGATCGCAGCCCAACGCACGTAGCCGAGCTTGGGGCCGGCAATCAGCTGCACGACCAGCACCAGCGTGTACAGCGTCATCAGCGCCGCGGTGACGCGCTGGCTCAGCCAATCGCGCAGCCCGTAGTGCGCGCCGACGACCAGCCGCTTGGATCCGAAGGTGTCGTTGCTCGAAGCCATCGCGCCGCCTCAGTACAGACCGAACAGCTTGGCGCCGAGCACGACGGTCAGCGCGATGCTCGAGCCCAGGGTGATCAACGCGGAGATGCGCCCCTGCTGCAGGCTGACGCTGTGGGTCGCGTCCATCCAGAGGTGGCGCACGCCGGCGATCAGGTGGTGCAGGAAGGCCCAGATCAGCGCCAGCATCACCAGCTTCAGCAGGAACGCCGGCACGATGCCGATGCCGGCGACGAAGGCGCTGCTGAAGCGCTCGTACGACACCTCGCTGGTCAGGCTCACGTCCAGCAGCCACACCACCAGCGGCAGCAGCAGGAACATCAGGGCGCCGCTGATGCGATGCAGGATCGACACCACGCCGGCAGGCGGCAGACGGTAGGCGACGATTTGCGAGACGTGGATATTGGTATAGACCGGGCGTGGCTTGTGGTCGTCTGCCATGGTTGTATGCCCTCGCTGCGCGCTGAACCGAACGATTTTATTTCAACCCAGGATGCCGACCCGCGCACGGGGCCGGCGTGCCGGCGTCACTGCAGCTCGTTGCGGTAGTGGTGTGCATCGGTGCGGTACAGCCCGCGCCGCAATTCGACCGGGCGCTCGCCATAGGTGAGCGAGCGCCGCTCCACGCTGAGCAGCGGCGAGCCCACCGTCACCGCCAGCAGCGCCGCCGACTCCGGTGTCGCCGCGACGGCGCGGATCTTCTCTTCGGCGCGGATCATCTGCACGCCGAAGGCGGCTTCGAACAGTGCGTACATCGGGCCTTCGTAGGCGGCGAGCCGCTCGGCGGTGAGGTCCTTGAACAGGCGGCCGGGCAGCCAGATGTCGTCGAGCACCACCGGACGCGACTCCGCCAGCAGCAGCCGGCGCACGAACACCACCGGGTCGCCGCTCTTCAGCTCGAGCGGGCGCGCGATGTCGGCACCGGCCCGCATGCGGCGGCAGTGCAGCAGGCGGCGCTGCAGGTCGCGGCCACTGCCGTCGTCGGCGGCCAGACGCAGGAAGCGGTAGCGCGTGGTCTGTTCGGCATGGGTGGCGACGAAGGTTCCCTTGCCCTGGCGGCGCGTCAACAGGTTCTCGGCCGCCAGGTCGTCGATCGCCTTGCGCACGGTGCCCTGGCTGACGCCGAAGCGGTCGGCCAGCTCGAACTCGCTCGGGATCATCTCGCCGGGCTTCCACACGCCGGCTTGCATGTCCTGCACGATCAATTGCGTGATCTTGCGGTACAGCGGCTTGAACGCCGCGGCGCCGTCGGCGCGGCGCGCAGGGAGGCTCGAACGCTTGGGCGCTGGGCTCATGGCCGCCATTGCAGCACAGGCTTCGCGCTCGGGTGGCCGGGGCGTGACCTACACTCGCCTTTCGACGCGTCGAGGCGCACTCGAACGCTGCAACACGCCCTTCATACCCTGGAGTCGTTTCATGAGCAAGAAGCCCGTCCGCGTGGCCGTCACCGGCGCCGCCGGCCAGATCGGTTACGCCCTGCTGTTCCGCATCGCCGCCGGCGAGATGCTGGGCAAGGACCAGCCTGTCGTTCTGCAGCTGCTGGAGATTCCGGACGAGAAGGCACAGAAGGCGCTCAAGGGCGTGATGATGGAGTTGGAGGACTGCGCGTTTCCGCTGCTGGCCGGCATGCACGCGTTCAGCGATCCGGCGGCGGCGTTCAAGGACACCGACTACGCGCTGCTGGTCGGGGCGCGGCCGCGCGGACCCGGCATGGAACGCAAGGACCTGCTGGCCGCCAACGCGCAGATCTTCACCGCGCAGGGCAAGGCGCTCAACAGTGCAGCGAGCCGTGACGTGCGCGTGCTGGTGGTCGGCAATCCGGCCAACACCAACGCCTACATCGCGATGAAGTCGGCGCCGCAGCTGCCGCGCAAGAATTTCACCGCGATGCTGCGGCTGGATCACAATCGCGCGGCCTCGCAGATCGCCGCCAAGACCGGCAAGCCGGTGGCGTCGATCGAGAAGCTGTGCGTCTGGGGCAACCACTCGCCGACGATGTACGCCGACTACCGCTTCGCCACCATCGGCGGTCAATCGGTGAAGGACATGATCAACGACGCGGCGTGGAACAAGGACGTGTTCCTGCCTACGGTGGGCAAGCGCGGCGCCGCGATCATCGAGGCGCGCGGCCTGTCGTCGGCGGCGTCGGCCGCCAACGCGGCGATCGACCACATGCGCGATTGGGCGCTGGGCACCAACGGCAAGTGGGTGACGATGGGCGTGGCCTCCAATGGCGAATACGGCATCCCGAAGGACGTGATGTTCGGCTATCCCGTCACCTGTGCCGGCGGCGAGTACAAGATCATCGAAGGCCTTGCGATCGACGCCTTCAGCCAGGAGCGCATCAACCTGACGCTGAAGGAACTGCAGGAAGAGCAGGAAGGCGTCAAGCACCTGCTGTGAGCCGCGGGCCGCTGCGGTGACCGCCAACATCGACGACCCGCGCAAGGTGTTGTTCGCCGACGGCGCCCTCGCGCCGTCGATTCCGGTGTGCGACCACTATTGCGGCGTCGAGGAGCGCATGCGCAAGAGCCTGGCGCTGCAGGTCGAGATGGGGCCGGTGTTCGACGTCACGTTCGATTGCGAGGATGGTGCGCCGGTCGGCCACGAGGCCGAGCACGTGCGCATGGCGCTCGACCTGCTGATGTCGAGCGAGAACAGCTTCGGTCGCGTCGGCGCCCGCGTGCACCCGGTCGACCATGCGTCGTTCGACGACGACGTCGACACGCTGATCAAGGGCGCGGGCGCCCGGCTGCCGTACCTGATGGTGCCGAAGCCGCGCGACCTGGCCGACGCCAGGCAGGCGGTCAAGGCGATCGACGCCGCCTGCGCGCGCCACGCCGTGCGCCAGCGGCCGGCGGTGCACTTCCTGATCGAGACGCACGGCGCGCTGCGCGACGCGTTCGCGATCGCGGCGTTGCCGCGCGTGCAGTCGCTGTCGTTCGGGCTGATGGACTTCGTGTCGGCGCACCAGGGCGCGATTCCGGTCGGCGCGATGAGCGCGCAGGGCCAGTTCGAGCATCCGCTGGTGCGCCGCGCCAAGCTCGAGATCGCTGCCGCCTGCCACTGCGCCGCGAAGGTGCCGTCGCACAGCGTGATCACGGAGTTCAAGCACGCCAAGGCCGTGCAGACCGCGGCCACGCGCGCAGCGCACGAGTTCGGCTACACGCGCATGTGGAGCATCCACCCGTCGCAGATCCAGCCGATCGTCGAGGTGTTCGCACCGACCGTGGCCGAGCTCGACGAGGCGATCGAGATCATCGGCGCGGCCGAGGCGGCGCGCTGGGCGCCGATCCGCCACCGCGACGTGCTGCACGATCGCGCCAGTTACCGCTATTACTGGCAGGTGATTGAACGGGCACGACGAACCCGGCAACCTCTGCCGGCCGAGATCGAGCAGGCTTGGTTCGGCGATTCGCCGAGGAACCATTGAACGAGGAGACCCGCATGAACCAGCTTTCGGCATTGCAAACGAACGGCGTCCGCCGCGCGGCCTGCGCGACGGTGTTGAGCACGATCGGGCTGTTGTTGATCGCGCCGAGTGCCAGCGCCGCCGATGTACAGCCCAAGCCGCAGAGCCCGGCCGCCAACAAGCAACAGCGCGAGGACCGCGCCAAGGGCCTGGCGCTCGGGCAGGAGACCGCGCAGCGCGTCAGCGAGGCGCAACTGCAGATCGCCGATCGCGTGCTGACCGGCGATGCCGCATGCGAGTTCAACCAGACCGTCAGCGTGCTGCCAATTTCGGGCCAGCCCGGGCACTTCAAGCTGACCTACAAGCAGGCGTCGTACACGGTGGTGCCCGAGGAGACCACCAGCGGCGCGATCCGGCTCGAGGACAAGAAGGCCGGCATCGTGTGGCTGCAGATCCCGTCGAAGTCGATGCTGATGAATGCGCGCGCCGGACAGCGCATGGTCGACGGCTGCATGCACGCGGAGCAGCGCGCCGCGGTGCAGGCCGTGCAGGGCGCCGCTCGCAAGCCGTAGCCAGGCGACGCGCCATCGCGGGCGCGCGAGCGGTTACGTGTGCGCGTGCGCGTGCGCGTGCGTGAAATTTGCGCATTCGCCCGCTCGCGTTTGATACAAGCGACCGCGTGTCGCAACGGCTTAGGGTGCCGTGAACAGTGACACGGGCGTATTCGCGCGCCGAATCAACTTGCAACCCATCGTGCAAGAGGCGCCCGAAAGAATGGATCTCACTTGTGCTTCCCTCAAGGAGAGATCCAATGAAACGCCTGTCAATTGCCGTCGCCGCAGCGGTGGGTATGTCGATCGCGGCGCCCCTGAGCGTGTCGGCTCAATCGGCCAAGCATGCGGCCGCGTTGACCCCCGACCAACTGAGCACTGCCGACCGCGTGCTGCTCGGCCAATCGCGCTGCGAGTTCGACCAGTCGGTCAACGTCGCCGCGGTGCCGGGACAGAAAGGCTGGTTCAACGTCGAATTCAAGGGCAAGTCGTACCTGATGGCCCCTGAAGCCACGACCACCGGCGCCGTCCGCCTCGAGGACAAGAAGAACGGCATGATGTGGCTGCAGATCGCCAACAAGTCGATGCTGATGAACAGCAAGATCGGCCAGCGCATGGTCGACAACTGCGTGCATCCGAGCCAGAAGGCCTGACGCGTTGCGCTTCAGCCGAGAGCCCCGCCGCGGCGGGGCTCTTTGTTGACCGCCGGCGTTTAGAGCCTTCGCTCTGGTCGGACTTGGCGCACGGTGCCACCCTCGTCTGTTATGCTGCACTGCAGCATCATTCTGGTGCGCCCTCTTTCCACCTTCCTCAATCAACCCCGCTCTCACATGATCAACGTCTTTCTCGCCATCGTGCCGCTCGGCCTTGCCACCGGCGCCCTCGTCTGGACCATGAGCGCCGGCGCCCGCGAACAGCAGCGCTCGGACAAGTGGGCCGAACAATGGATGCGTGACAACACCTGACGCGCCCGCGCGAGCGCATCGATCCGAAGCCCGCCTCGACGGCGGGCTTTTTCGTGGCTGGCTGCCGCTCGCGCATCGGGTGGCCCGCGTGCATGACATCTGCAATGCCGCGGCGAGACCCCATGGCCTTGGCCAAGTCTTATATAAGACTTAGAATGGCGACAACCCTGAGCCACCACGAGGACACCCCCGATGCTCGACGCCTACCGCCAACATGCCGCCGAGCGCGCCGTGCTCGGCATTCCGCCGCTGCCGCTGTCTGCGCAGCAGACCGCCGAGCTGATCGAGCTGATCAAGCAGCCGCCGCCGGGCGAAGCCGATGTGCTGCTCGACCTGCTGACGCAGCGGGTGCCACCGGGTGTCGACGACGCGGCCAAAGTGAAGGCCTCGTTCCTCGCCGCGGTGGCGCACGGCGACCTCGCAGTCCCGCTGATCTCACGGCAGCGCGCGACCGAACTGCTCGGCACGATGGTCGGCGGCTACAACGTCAAGCCGCTGATCGACCTGCTCGACGACGCGGCGGTCGGCGCTGCGGCGGCGACGGCGCTGAAGAAGACGCTGCTGGTGTTCGACTACTTCCACGACGTCGCGCACAAGGCGCGGGACGGCAACGTCCTGGCCGGGGCCGTGCTGCAGTCGTGGGCCGACGCCGAGTGGTTCACGGCGCGCCCGGAGGTTCCGCGCACGATCACGGTCACCGTGTTCAAGGTGCCCGGCGAGACCAACACCGACGACCTGTCGCCCGCCCCCGACGCCTGGAGCCGGCCCGACATTCCGCTGCACGCACTGGCGATGCTGAAGAACCTGCGCCCAGGCGCTGCGTTCAGGCCGGAGCAGGATGGCAAGCGCGGTCCGATCGCATTCATCGAGGACCTGAAGAAGAAGGGCCACCTGGTCGCCTACGTCGGCGACGTGGTCGGCACCGGCAGTTCGCGCAAGAGCGCGACCAACAGCGTGATCTGGGCTACCGGCCAGGACATTCCGTTCGCGCCGAACAAGCGCTTTGGCGGCGTCACGCTCGGCGCCAAGATCGCACCGATCTTCTTCAACACGCAGGAGGATTCCGGCGCGTTGCCGATCGAGGTCGATGTCTCCGGCCTCGAGATGGGCGACGTGATCGACATCCATCCGTACGACGGCACGATCACCAGGGGCGGCACCACGGTCGCCACGTTCCGCCTGAAGAGCGACGTGCTGCTCGACGAGGTGCGCGCCGGCGGCCGCATCAACCTGGTCATCGGCCGCTCGTTGACGGCCAAGGCGCGCGAATGCCTCGGCTTGACGCCTTCGAAGGCGTTCCGCCTGCCGCAGGCCCCGCGCGACAGCGGCAGGGGCTTCACGCTGGCGCAAAAGATGGTGGGTCGGGCCTGCGGCCTGCCGGCGGGCCAGGGCGTGCGTCCGGGCACCTATTGCGAACCGAAGATGACCACCGTCGGCTCGCAGGACACCACGGGTCCGATGACGCGCGACGAGCTGAAGGACCTGGCGTGCCTCGGCTTCTCGGCGGACCTGGTGATGCAGAGCTTCTGCCACACCGCGCCCTACCCGAAGCCGGTCGACATCAAGACGCACCGCGAGCTGCCGGCCTTCATGAGCAACCGCGGCGGCGTCTCGCTGCGCGTCGGCGACGGCATCATCCACTCGTGGCTCAACCGGCTGCTGCTGCCCGACACCTGCGGCACCGGCGCCGACTCGCACACGCGCTTCCCGATCGGCATCAGCTTTCCCGCGGGCTCGGGGCTGGTGGCGTTCGCCGCAGCCACCGGGGTGATGCCGCTGGACATGCCGGAGAGCGTGCTCGTGCGCTTCAAGGGCACGATGCAACCCGGCGTCACGTTGCGCGACCTGGTGCATGCGATTCCGTACACGGCGATCCAACAAGGCCTGCTCACGGTCGACAAGCAAAGCAAGAAGAACATCTTCTCCGGCCGCATCCTCGAGATCGAAGGGCTGCCGCAGCTGAAGGTCGAACAGGCGTTCGAGCTGTCCGACGCCAGCGCCGAGCGCTCGGCCGCAGGCTGCACGGTCAAGCTCGACAAGGCTCCGGTCATCGAGTATCTGAGGAGCAACGTCGTGCTGATGAAGCGCATGATCGCCGACGGCTACGCAGACGGGCGCACCCTGCAACGACGCATCGACGCGGTACAGGCCTGGCTCGCCGATCCGCAACTGCTCGAGGCCGACCGCGACGCCGACTACGCCGCGGTGATCGAGATCGATCTCGACCGGCTGAAGGAACCGGTGCTGTGCTGCCCCAACGACCCCGACGACGCCAAACTGCTGAGTGAAGTGGCCGGCACGGCCATCGACGAGGTCTTCATCGGCTCGTGCATGACCAACATCGGCCACTTCCGCGCCGCCAGCAAGCTGCTCGAGAGACGGCGCGACATCCCCGTCAACCTGTGGCTGGCGCCGCCGACCAAGATGGACGCCGCCGAGCTGACCAAGGAGGGCCACTACGGCGTCTTCGGCGCCGCCGGTGCGCGCATCGAGATGCCGGGGTGCAGCCTGTGCATGGGCAACCAGGCGCAGGTGCGCGAAGGCGCGACGGTGGTCTCCACCAGCACGCGCAACTTCCCGAACCGACTGGGCAGGAACACCAACGTCTACCTGGCCTCGGCCGAGCTCGCCGCGATCGCTTCCAGGCTCGGCCGGCTGCCGACCGTGCCCGAGTACCACGCCGACATGGGCGTGATCAACAAGGACGCAGACACGGTCTACCGCTACATGAACTTCGACCAGATCGAGGGGTATCGGCCAATCCCCGAAGCGGCCTAGCGGCCGCCCCCTCGATTGGGCAACGCCAGCGGACTGGCAAAGCCGGATCCGCGGCGTTCGCCTGCGGGCGATAGCATCGTGCCTCGCCACCGAGAGGGTCCACGATGAACGGCGCCGAATCGCTGGTTGCCACGCTCGCCACCAACGGTGTCGACGTGTGCTTCACCAATCCGGGCACGTCGGAGATGCACTTCGTCGCTGCGCTCGACCGCATTGCCGGACCGCGTTGCGTGCTCGGCCTGTTCGAAGGCGTGGTCACCGGCGCGGCCGACGGCTATTACCGCATGGCGGGCAAGCCCGCGGCCACGCTGCTGCACCTGGGCCCCGGCCTCGGCAACGGCCTCGCCAACCTGCACAACGCGCGCAAGGCGCGCTCGGGCATCGTCAACATCGTCGGCGATCATGCGCACGACCACGCGCGCTTCGAATCGCCGCTGAAGAGCGACATCGAAGGCATCGCGCGGCCGGTGTCGCACTGGGTGCGGACGTCGCCCAGCGCGCACGAGGTCGCGTTCGACGGCGCGCAGGCGATCGCGGCGACGCGCGACGGCGCGCTCGGCCGCATCGCGACGCTGGTGCTGCCGGCCGACACCGCGTGGGGCGCGGGCGGCGACGCGGTGCGCGCGCCGGCACCCGAGCCGGCGCCGGCGCCAGACGCCGACGCCGTGCGGGCCGCGGCGAGCACGTTGCGCACGCTGGGCGAGCGCGCGGTGCTGTTGGTGGGCGCCGGCGGTGTCGGCGAGCGTGCCGCGGTGCTCGCCACCGCGGTCGCGCGCAAGACCGGTTGCCGCGTGATCGCCGAGTTCTACAGCCCGCGCACGCCTGGCGGGCGCGGCCGCCCGCGCATCGATCGGCTGCCCTACGCGGTGGACGTCGCGGTCGATCGCCTCAAGGGCACCGAGTGCCTGCTGCTCGCCGGAGCGAGCGAGCCGATCTCGTTCTTCGCCTACCCGGGCAAGCCGCATCAACTCAAGCCGCCGGGCTGCGCCACGCTGCGGTTGGCCGATGCGCGCGAGGATGTGCCTGCTGCGCTGCAGGCGTTGTGCGACGAGCTCGATGCGGCACCGGCGGCGGCGCCGACCACATCCGCGCCGCCGGGCATCGAGGCGTTGCGCATGGCCACCACGCTCGACGCCGACGTCATCGGCCACGCTCTGGTGGCCCTGTTGCCCGAGCAGACGGTGGTGGTGGACGAAGCCGTGACCTCGGGGCGGGCGTTCGGCAATCGCTTTGCCGCCGCGGCACCGCACGACTGGCTCACCGTGATGGGCGGCGCCATCGGCTTCGGGCTGCCCGGCGCGCTCGGCGCCGCGATCGGCGCGCCGGGCCGGCCGGTGCTCGCGCTCGAAGGCGATGGCAGCGCGATGTACACGCTGCAGGCGCTGTGGAGCATCGCGCGCGAGTCGTTGCCGGTGGTCGCGATCGTGTTCGCCAACCGCGCCTACCGCATCCTGCAAGGCGAGCTCAAGGGCGTCGGTGCCGCCGTCAGCGGCCCCAAGGCCACGCAGATGCTGACCCTCGAGCCACCCGCGCTCGACTGGGTCTCGATCGCCCGCGGCCACGGCGTGCCGGCAGCCAGCGTGCGCACGCCAGACGAGTTCGTGCGCGAGGTGCAACGCGGCTTCGCGAGCCGCGGGCCTTACTTGATCGAAGCGCTGGTCTGAGGCAGCGGCCCGCCGCCCGCTGCGGGCACGACCTGCAGCTCGCGCCAGGCCTGCGTGGCCAGCGCGAGCAGCAGCGCGCCGGCGGCCACTGGTGCCAGATGGATCAACCACGTCACCGCCTGTGCAGGGCCGCCGACGGTCTCGCCGCTCCAGCGCCGCGCGTACATCGCGAACAGCAGCAGCGCCGTCCACGGCGCCGCCCGCAGCAGTGCGCGCGATGTCTGCGTCAGCACCGCCGCACCGGCGAGCAGGAACAGGGCCGACGCGACGAACACCACGGTGAACAAGGTCTCGAACAGCGGCGCCGCGGCACCGAGCGCCGACTGATTCAGGCGATACGGCAGCCACGCGACGCACGCCAGCCCCAGCACCACGGCAGTGGCGCGTGCTCGCAGCCGCGCCCCGCCGTCGGGCTGGTTGCCGCGCACCGTGCGGATCCACGGCAGCAACGCGAGGCAGAACAGGCCGGTGACGGCGTCGATCAGCATGGTGTTCGGATAGCCCAACGCCTCGATCGCGATGCCCTGCCAGGTGGCCGAGTAGGCGATGTTCAGGTTGAGCAGCGCCATGTAGGCGGTGAACTGGGTGGCCGCCACCGCCGGATTGGTGACGTCCATGAAGATCGCCGAGCGCGTGCCGTACATCAGCCCCATGGCCACCGCGTAGGTCAGAGTCGCGATCCACAGCGCGGTCACCAGCACGGCCGGTGGCACGACGCGGCCAGCACCGCTCTGCGGCACCGGCATCACCCAGCCGTGCTTCTGAAGTTCCATCATCAGGTACAGCACCGGCAAGCTCATCAGTGCGATGTACACGGCGAGCGTACGGCGGCGCCCGAGGCGGTCGGAGAGGTAGCCGCCCAGCACCATGAAGCCGGCCTGGATCACCGCCGACCACAGATTCAGCAGGGCGACCTGATCGTCGTCGAGGCCGAGCTCGACCGACAGGTTGGATTGCAACGCCAGCCCGAGACACATCGCGCCCGACGGCAGCAGCGCGAAGGCCAGCCCGAAGAACGCACCGCGCGTACCGAGGAACGAGCGGAACGACTCGACGGCGAAGGTGCGCATCTCCTGCAGCGCCGTGCGCCAACGCGATGGGCCGGCGGCGCGCGGGCGCCCGGACGGCGGCTCGCGCATCGGCAGCGCGACCAGCAGCGTCACCGCCAGGATGCTGCCGGCGACGAAGAAGAACGTGGCCTGGAAGCCGGTGACCCCCGACAGAAACAGCACGCCGCTGCCACCCACGGCCTGGCCGATCGCCGCGCCGGCGAACATCAGGCCGTTGGCCAGGCCGCGCTCGTGCTCGGCCAGCGTGTTGACCGCCAGCGCGTCGATCGCCACGTCCTGCATGGCGCCGAAGGTGTTGTGCACCAGCAGCACGATCGTGAACAGGCCGAGCTGCTGCGGCAGCGTCAGCAGCGAAGTCGACATCAGCGACAGCGCCATCAGCACCTGCATCGCGATGATCCAGCCGCGCCGGCGGCCGAAGCGGTCGGAGGCGAACACGTCGATGAACGGCCCGAAGGCCCACTTGAACGCCCACGGCAGGTAGAACGAGCCGACGAAGGCGCCGATCTCCGCCGGGCCGACGTCCTGCCGCCGCAACTGGGTGGCCACCGCGGTGGCCGCGAATCCGAGCGGAATCCCCTCGGTCACGTAGAGGAAGAAGAACGCCGTCAGGCGTCCGCGGGGCGTGGCCAGGAGGTTGGGCAAGCGCATGGGGCGCGACTATGCCATCGCGCTAGATGGCTGCCAGTCCTCCCCCGCCACCCCGGTGGCGAGTCCCCAAGCGGACACCGCGGATCCGGCTTCGCCGCTCCGCTGGTGTCGCCCCCTCGAGGGGGAGGCGGCCGCGAGGCCGCATCGGGAGTGGTCAAGCCACGCAAGTGCGGTTCTTGCCGGTGCGCTTGGCCTCGTACAGCGCGCGATCGGCGCGCTCGAGCGCGCCGTCGAGCGGCTCGCCGGCACGCAGCACCGTGACCCCGGCCGAGAATGTCACGAACACCTCGCGGCCTTCGTGCATGAACAGGCTCGCGCTCAGCTGGCGCTGCAACCGCGCCAGCAGCGCCTGCGCATCGTCGCCGGTGGTGGCGGGCAACAGCACCACGAACTCCTCGCCGCCGAAGCGGGCCACGTGGTCGCTCGGCCGCAGCGACTGCTTGACGGTGGCGGCCAGCGCCTTCAACGCCTCGTCGCCGGCGGCGTGACCGAGCGAATCGTTGAGCTTCTTGAAGTTGTCGATGTCGATCAGGCCGACCGCGAGCGCCGCCGCGTCGCGTTGTGCGCGCGAGCTCTCGGCCTCGAACGCCTGCAGCAGTCCGCGCCGGTTGGCCACCTGCGTCAACGCATCGGTCGACACCTCGTCGGACAGCCGCCGCAGCTCGCCCTCGAGCTCGCGCACGCGCTGTTCGAGCTCGCTGGCCCGCGCGTGCTCACGGCTCAGGCGATCGCGCGCGCCGTCGACCGCGGCGTGCACGGCGCGCGTGTCGGCGACCATCTCCTGCACCACGCCGGCCAGGCCCTGCAGCGAATCGGCCCGCTCGATGGTGTGCGCGTAGCGCTGCACGTTGTCGTTGAAGCGCCCGGTGTGCTGGCCGAGCTCCGCCAGCTCAGCCAGCATGTGCTGGATCATCGCCTTCAGCGCGTCGCGCGCCTGCTCGCGCTCGTGTCGCAGCGCGTGCTGGCGCGCGCGGGTGGCAGCCAGCAGTTCGGCCGCGGCGTGCACACCGCGCACGCTCAGGCCCTCGCCCAGCCGCTCGCGCAGCGCATCGCACTGGCCGCGCGCCCAGCTCTCGTCTTCGGCCAGCTCGCCGAGGCTGTCGGTCATGGCTCGACACAGCTGCGTCAGCTCGTCGAGCAGGTGATGGCGATGCGACAGGTGGGCGCGAGCCTGCTCGCCAAGACGGGCGATCTCGGCCAGCAGCGCTGCATGCGGGCCTTCAGCCGCGAGCCGCTGCGCCGTGGCCGCCAGCGCGTCGGCCAGCGCCGCGGCGTCGGGGCGTTCGCGCGGCAATGCGGCATCGAGCGTCGCGCGCACTTCGTGCAGCACGGGCTCCCAGCCGCCGGCATCGCGCACCAGCGCAGGCGACGCATCGCCCACCGGCGGCACGGGTTGTTGCGACGCGGCCGCAGGCGAGGCATCGCCGACGGCCTCGTCCAGCGGCGCCAGGCCACTGGGCTCGACTTCGCCGGCGGGCTTGTCGTCGTCCCACGCGCTCAACAGCTGCCCGAGCCGTTGCTGCAACCGCTGAGCGTCCGAGCGGCTGCCGTCGAGCACGCGCTGCAGGCTCTGCTTCTTGCGCGCGCCGGTCCAATGGCGGCCGCCACGCTCGAGCCCGCGCGCCAACCGCTCGATCAGTGCGGCCCACGCGCGCCCCGGATCGTCGGGCGCTGGCTGGCCGGCCTCCTGCGCGTACGCTTTCGCGAAGTGCTCCGGTGTCGGCTCGAGCTGCTGCGTCGCCAGCCGGCGCAGCGCGCCCTTGGCGATCTGCGCCGGCGTCGCGGTGCCGGTGGGTGCGGTCACGCTCACAGCACCGCAGCCGCGCCGTCAACGCCCGAGCGTCTGCGCGCGCGCCTCGTCGGCCGCGTCGAGTGCGCCCGCCTGCCCGATCCACGGCGCGCGGCGCGGCAGGATCGTGTTCTTCAACCACGCCTCGAGGTCATCGGGCGGCATCGGCCGGCTGAACAGGTAGCCCTGCATCACGCCGCAGCCCAGGCGGTGCAGCACCTCCATCTGGCGCAGGTTCTCGACGCCTTCGGCGACCACGCGCAGGCCGAGCGAACGCGCCAGCGCGATGATCGCGGTGACCACCGCCGAGCTCTGCGGCGTGATGCCGAGGTCGCGTACGAACGAGCGATCGATCTTCAGCTCGGAGATCGGCAGCGTTGTCAGGTAGGCAAGCGATGAATAGCCGGTGCCGAAGTCGTCGATCGCGATCTCGACGCCGATCTCGTTCAGCCGATGCAGCGCCGGGATCACGTTCTGCAGGTCGCGCATCAACCCGGTCTCGGTGATCTCGAGCTGGATCGCGCGGTGCGCCACCCCGTAATGCGACGCCGCCTGGTGGATGTGTTCGACCAGATCAGAGCGCTCGAACAGTCGGTTAGGCAGGTTGACGGCCACCGCGTCGGAGAAGCCGAAGCTCACCAGCCAGGCCTTGGCCTGGCGCGCCGCCTCGCGCAACGCCCACTCCGACAGCGGAACGATGAGGCCGGTTTCCTCCGCCAGCGGGATGAAGTCGACCGGCGGCACCAGCGTGCCGTGGCGGTTCCATCGCATCAGGGCCTCGACGCCGACCATGCGCGCGGCCCGCACGTCGATCATCGGCTGGTAGTGCAGCACCAGTTCGTCGCGCTCGATCGCCTTGTGCAGCGCGCTCTCGAGCTCGAGCTTCTCGCGCCCGCGCCCCGACAGATGCGGCGTGTACAGCGCCTGCGCATTGCGGCCGGCGGACTTCACCGAGTACATCGCGACGTCGGAGTTGCGCATCAGATCGGCCACCGTGGCGCCGTCGCGCGGATACAGCGCGATGCCGACGCTGGCGGTGACGAAGCACTCCTGGCCGCCGACGAAGATCGGCTCGCGGGTGGCGTCGAGCACGCGCTGCGCCACGCGCTCGGCGTCGCCCTCGCCGCTCACCTCGGGCAGCAGTGCGACGAACTCGTCGCCGCCGAGCCGGCCCACCGCCTCGAGCGAACGGTGCGAGCGCGAGCCCTGCGACTCGAGCGTGCCCTCCATCACCTGGTCGCTGTGGCGCACGCAGCCGCGCAGACGGCGCGCCACCTCGACCAGCAGGTCGTCGCCCGCGGCATGGCCGAGCGTGTCGTTGATGACCTTGAAGCGGTCGATGTCGATCATCAGCAGCGCCACCTGGTGGCCGCTGCGGCGCGCCGCCTCGAGCGAGCGATCGGCGCGCCACATCAGCTGGCGCCGGTTCGGCAGCCCGGTCAGCGCGTCGAAGTTGGCCAGGTGACGAATGCGGTCCTCGGCGGCGCGGCGGTCGGTGACGTCCTGCACGATGCCGGTGTAGCCGACGCAGTAGCCGGAGTCGTTGAATTCGGGCTCCGCCTCGACGTGGACGATCCGCTCGCGGCCGTCGACCACGGTCACCGGCACGTCCTTGGCCAGCACGGTGCTGGTGCGAAGCACGTCGCTCAGCACGCGCATCAGGTCATGGCGCTCGCTCTCGGGCACCATGCGCAGCACCTGGTGCAGCGACAGCGGCGCCTGCGGCGCCAGGCCGAACACGCGCAGCCCTTCGGGCGACAGCAGGAACGTGCCGCTGGTCTTGCTGCCGCTGCGACGCCAGTCGAAGCTGCCCATGCGGGCGAGGTCCTGCGCGCGCGCCAGCTTGGACTTGCTGCGTTCGAGCTCCTGGCGCGTCTGCGCGGCGCGCAGCAGGTAGTGCAGGCGTCCGGCCAGCAGGCTCCACTGGTGCGACTTGACGAAGAAGTCGTCGGCGCCGGCTTCGAATGCGCGCGAGATCGATGCGTTGTCGTCCAGCCCGGTGAGCATCAGCACCGGCACGTGCTGCTGGCCCGGCATCGCGCGCAGCGCGCGGCAGGTTTCGAAGCCGTCGCGGCCCGGCATCATCGCGTCGAGCACCACGGCGTCGATGGGCCGCTCGGTCAGCAGCTGCAGCGCCCGCTCGCCGCTGCCGGCCTCGGCGACGTCGAAGCCGCGTTCGCGCAGCGCCACCGCGATCAGCATCAGGCTGACCTCGTCGTCATCGACCAGCAGCAGTTTCGGCCGGTACGAGGGGTCGGCGCCGAGGGAGTCGATGGACAGCATGAACGACGAACGACGGCAGGGACTACGCGCGCAGCATAGCTTGCACCGCGCCGGCCACGCGCTGCATCTCGGCCTGCATGGCGTCGAGCAGCGAGCCCATCTCGGCAGCCTGCTGCGAGCGCGCATGGTGCTCGACCTGGGCGCACAGCGCCGACAGCGCGAGGGCGCCGACGCTCGCCGACGACGATTTCAGCGTGTGCGCCAGGTGGCGCAGCGGCTCGTGCTGCAGCGGCTGACGCAGCAGCAGCAGCTCCTGGCGCGAGCGCTCGAGCGCATTGGCGTAGGTGGACAGCACCCGCTGCACCAGGCCGGCGGTGCCCTGCGGGTCGAGCTCGGCCAGGCGCGCCAAAGCGGCGGCATCGAGCACGGATGCCGGGTCGGTCGCTTTGGCGCTGAAGGTCATCGCACGGCAGTGATGGTGGTGGCGTTCTTTCTCAATCGAGCTGGCGGGCGCTGGCCAGCGCGCGCAGCACGGCACGGTTGACCTCCGGCAGCCCGAGCATCGTGGCCTCGGCGGCACTGCGGATGTCGAACACCGATTCGGACTCGATGGCACGCACCAGCTCGAGTTGCGCATGGTAAGGCCCCGACTGGTCGGCCAGCGCGGCCCGCACCGCATCGGGCACCGGGATCGAGCGC
Source organism: Burkholderiaceae bacterium (assembly GCA_035499355.1). Classification (GTDB taxonomy): domain Bacteria; phylum Pseudomonadota; class Gammaproteobacteria; order Burkholderiales; family Burkholderiaceae_C; genus JAEUPI01. Next base: position 26,796 of record DATJYZ010000293.1, read on the forward strand.
ATCAGCTCGGGCAGCGGCTGACCCATCAGGCGGTCGAGCAGCGAGAAGACGCCGCAGATGAACATCTCGCTGCGCTGATCGGAGCTCGCGCCCTGGAGCCCCAACTCCTCCATCAGCAGCCCGCGGCGCACCGCCGCGTACATCACGGGCTTGACGTTGGGGTCCTTGCTCGCCGAAGCGAGCAGCAGCGCCAGCCAGCGCTTGAGCCGGTTGTAGCCGAGCACCATGATCGCGTGACGGAACGAGTTGATCTCGACACTGAGGCCGAACGCCGGTGAGTTGATGTAGCGCATCAGCCGGAAGGCCAGCGTGGGGTCGGTCTTCAGCACCGCCTCCAGCCGATCGGCCGGCTCCTCGCGATCGACCCGGTTGATCAGCTCGACGATGAACTGCAGTTCGGGCCGCGGCCCGCTCTTCTTGTCGCCGTGCGACGCCGCCACGTCGTCGATCGGCCAGCCGAGCACCGCGATCGCGCCGCGCTGGAACGCCTGCTCCATCTCCACCAGCGTACGCACGCCAGACTGGATGTGCGGGATCGTGCGCGTCACGCCGCCCGGCGGCGGCGAGCCGTCGCGCCGCTCGTCGGCGAGGTCGACGATCGAATACGCGAAGCACGGCAGTACCTCTCGCGGCAGCGGCTGCAGCGGCCGGCCCTTGATCAGCAGCGTGCTGCCGTGCGAGTGCATCGCGCGCAGTGCCTCGCTGTTGGCGATGTCGCAGGCCATGAAGGCCGGTATCTCCACCATCAGGTTGGGCGCGGGCTTGAAGCGCACCAGGTCCTGCAGCGCGGTCTCGCTGGCGACGTTGAGCGACACGCGCCCGCCGTCGGCGGGCCACACCTCGGCCACCGCCTCGAGCAGCGCGGCGGCATCGGGCGCCGCATCGGGCCGGCTCGGGAAGACGGTGAGCCGCGCCGCCGTGATTGCGCGATGGCGGTCGACCATCGGCGAGTAGCCGAGCACCACCTGACCCAGGACGGGTTGATCGTTCATCGAACTGGCGGCGATTAGCGCAGGTAATCGAACAGGGACAGGCGCTGCATCGTCGAATAGGCCTGCAGCGCGGCATCGTAGCCCGTTTGTTTGAGCTGGAAGTCCGAAATGGCGTGCACCATGTCAAGGTCTTCGGCATTCGACTGCTCGGATTGAGCGAGCAGTTTCTGGTTCGCCACACGCGATTCGACGTTGTCGAGCCGTTGCAGCCACGACCCGGAGTCGGCGCGAGCGCTGCCCAATTGCATCGCCGCCGAATCGATGTCGCGCAGCCCGTCGGCCACGGTCTGCGACAGCGCGCCCGCCGGCAGGTTGGGGTTGTTCAGCGCGGCCACCGCCTTGTCGAGCGTGGCGAACACCGACTGCGTCGGCGAAGACGGCGTGATCGTGAAGTTGTCCCCGTTGGCAGGCACGCCGGTGACCGTGAACGACATGCCGTCGATCTGGATCGCCTGGCCCGAGACATACGGCACGTTGGTCAGCGCCGTCGCCGTGCCGTTGCGCAGCACGCTGTACGTGGTGCCGGCGCCGCCCACCGTGAACTGCACGCTGTACGGCAGCCCGGTGAGCTGGCTCGGATCGGTGACGCCGCCGGCATCGATCCATGCCGAGCTGGTGGCGCTCGACGCCGCCGTCGTGAACACGCCGTTGCCGCTGCGTGCCCCGAGGAAGGCGGCGCGGCCGTCGGCCGCCAGCGGCAACGGCTCGCTCGACGCGGTGTGCGTGGTGCCGCTGGTCGCGGCATAGGTCACGCCGCCGGGCGCATCGACGAACGGCGGCGCGGCCACGCCCTGGCCGCTGAACAGGTAGCCTCCGGCGCCATCGCCGCGGTTGGCCACCTGCAGCAGCTGCGAGCGGATCGCTGCCAGCTGCTGCGCAAAGCCTTGACGCTCGCTCGGCCCGTAACTCGTGTTGCCGGCGGCCACCAGCAGCTCGCGCGCCTGTTGCACCAGATCGCTGGCGTCGCCGAACGCCGACTCGACCTGCTGCACGATCGCGCGGCTGGCGTCGACACCGCGCTGATCGGCATCGGCGCGCGCCTGCGCAGCGCGCGCGCGTTCGGCACTCGCCGCGGCCACCGGGTCGTCGGACAGGCGCGAGATGCGCTTGCCGCTGGTGAGCTGTTGCTGCGCGTCGTTGAGGTCGCTCTGCCGCTTCTGCAGCGTGCCGAGGCCGACGTCGAACGCGCTGGCGGTGGAGATGCGGGTCACGATGGCCTCCGTCAGTTTCCGGCGGCCTGGAGCAGCGTGTCGAACAGCGTCTGCGCCACCTGCAACACCTTGGCCGCCGCCTGGTAGCCCTGCTGGAACTGCATCAGTCGCGCCGCCTCCTCGTCGAGGTTGACGCCGGTGCGGTTGCTCAGCGTCTGCTTGGCCGTGTCGGCCACCTGCGTGGAGATCTGCGACGCGGTCTGCGCGCCCTGCGTGCGCACGCCGATGTCGGCCATCGCCTGCGCCCATGCGTCGGTGAGGCTCGAGCCGCCGGCCAGGCCGCCGCCGCCATTGGGCACGCGGCCCACCAGCACCGAGTCGCGCAGCGCCACCATCGCCAGCGCGTTGCCGTTGTTGGTCGACGGATAGGTCGTCTGCGCCACCGAGAAGGTGTCACCGCTGGCCGGCACGCCCGACAGCTTCAGCTCGAAGCCGTTCAGCGCGATCGGCTGTCCGGCGGTCCAGGTACCGGTGCCGCTCGACAGCAAGGCATTGGTCGTGCCGTCGCGCAGCTCCCAGTTGTAGGCGCCGGTGCCGGAGGTGAAGGTGATGGTCGCGGTCTGCGTCGGGTCGACGCTCGGGCTCACGACGGTGAGCGACGCGATCGCGCCGGTGCCGGTGTTGGCGGTGCCCGCGGTGGCGGTGACCGGCGAGGCGGCGGCGATGCCGCGCGGGTCGTCGAGTGCGCGCGCCATCGAATTGGCCGCGTAGGTCACCGGCTGCAGCAAGAAGCGGTCGGTCGCCGCCGGCGGCGGTGTGCCGAGGTTGATCTGGAAGCCGTCGACGACCGATCCGTCGACCACGGTCTGCACGGATCCGTCGGACAAGCGCGTCAACTGCCAGGCACCACCGTTGTTCACCAGCTCGTACTCGCTGGCCTGCAGTTGCGTCGGATCGGTCACCGTCAACCCGACGTTGGAGACGAACGGGCCGCCCGGACTGACGCGCGCATTGGTGGCCGCCGGCTGTGCCTGCGGTGCGCCGACGGTGAACATGGGCGCCCCGGTGCCCGGCGGCACGCGCAGGTCGAGGCCGAGCGCCTGCTGGGCATTGACGGTGCCCGCCACCGCGGCACCGAGCTGGCCCAGCAGCGTGCGCGCACGCACCATGTCGTCGTTCTGGAAGCGCAGCAGACCGCCGATGGAGCCGGCACCGAGCAGCGACGACGACAGCGGCCGCGGCCCGCCGGTGTCGACGATCGACACCGCCATGCGCGACGCGTCGTACGGATCCGGGCTGACTGCCAGCTGGGCCGCCTGGCCGCCGAGCACCAGGCGCTGGCCGCCGCCGACGAAGACGCCGAGCGTGCCGTCGTCGGCCGTGATGGTCGTCACCTGCACGTAACCCGACAGGTCGCTGAGCAGTCGGTCACGCAGGTCGAGCAGGTCGTTGGGCGGTTGCCCGGTGCCGCGCGACGCCGCGATGCGGTCGTTCACCGACGCCAGCTGTTTGGCGACGTCGTTGACGTGCGCCACCGACGCGCTCAGGTCCTGCGTCACGCCCTGCTGGATGCTGTCGAGCTGCGAGGCTGCGGTCGAGAAGCGCGACGCCAGCTCCGAGGCCTGTCCGAGCACCACGCTGCGCGCCGCCATGTCCTGCGGCTTGCTCGCCAGATCGACCATCGAGTTGAGCAGCGCGCCGGTGGCCTGGCCGATGCCGTCGTCGCCACCGGCGAACACCGACTCGAGTTGCTGCAGGCGGTCGAGCCGCGTCGCGTCGAACTGGGCCTGCGAGCGCGACGTCATCGCCTCGCGCGACAGGAACTGGTCGTACAGGCGGGTGACCGATGCGACGTCGACGCCCTTGCCGATGTAGCCGGCGCCGCTGAACTGGCCGATTGCCGTCTGCAGCTCGACCTGCTGGCGCGAGTAGCCGTCGACACTGGCGTTGGCGATGTTGTGGCCCGCGGTTTGCAGCCCGGCGTAGTTGGCGAACATCGCTCGCACGCCGAGCGACATGAGGGCTGAGGCGGTCATGCGTGGATCCTCAAGCTTGGGTGGCTCGCAGGCGCTGCGCGGTGGCGATGGCGCCGCTCAGCTTGTCGGCGTAACGCGGATCGGTCGCGTAGCCGGCACGCTGCAAGCCGTTGGCGAATGCGGTCGCGTCGCCGCCCGCTTCGCGTACCGCCTGGTAGCGCTTGCTCTTCATCAACGCGGCATAGTCGGCAAACGACTCGGCGGCGCTGGCATAGGCGCGGAAACGCTGCACCATGCGACGCGGCTGGCCGTCGACGACTTCGGTGGTCGTCACCTCGGCCACCGCGCCCTTCCAGTTGGCGCCGGCCTTGATGCCGAACAGGTTGTGCGTCGGCGTGCCGTCGGCGCGGCGCAGCTCGCGCCGGCCCCAGCCCGACTCGTGGCCCGCCTGCGCGAGCATGAAGGTGGCCGGGATGCCGCTGGCGCGCTCGGCCGCCTGCGCGGCCTGGTCGTGCTGCCGCAGAAACGCCGCGGCGGCCCGCTCGGGAATGCGCGGCGCGCGCGAGGCCCGCTCGGCCTCCGTCGTGCCGGGCAGCTGCTTGAGGTCGGTCTTCGGCAGCGGCCCCGCGTTGACGCCCATCTGGCGCTCGAGCTGCTTGGCGATCAGCTGCGACAGGCCGCCGGGCCGGCCGGCGAACGACGTCGCCATCTGCGCGTCGAGCATCTCGGTGCCCATGCGGCTGCCGTCGTTGTCGAGCAGACCGTCGCCAACCTGGGCAGCGCGCATGCTCTTCATCAGCTCCTGCATGAACAACGCCTCGAACTGCTTGGCCGCCTCCTGCGCCGCCGCCTTGGGGTCGCTCGCCGCCGCGCTGCGCAGCGCCTGCAGGCTGCGCGCATCGCCGGCCAGGGCATTGAAAGGAGCGACCACTTCAGGCGCTCCGTTGTGAAGGATCGCTTGGCCCGTGGCAGGCCACCCGCGGAACCAAGTGGACACCGCGGATCCGGCTTTGCCGGTCCGCTGGTGTCGCCCCCTGGGGGGAGGCGGCCGCCAGGCCGCTTCGGGGGGGCGTCATATCACCTCGATCTCGGCGTTGAGCGCTCCCGCGCTCTTCATCGCCTGCAGGATCGCCAGCAGGTCCTGCGGCGTGGCACCGAGCCCGTTGAGCGCCTTGACGACGTCGCTCAGCTGCGCGCCGGCACTCATCTGCAGCAGCGAGCCGCTTTGCTGCGTGATCGTGATGTCGGACTTCTCGGCCACCACGGTCTGGCCGCTCTGGTTGAACGAATTGGGCTGGCTGATCAGCGGCGTCGAGCTGATGGTCACCGACAGCGAGCCGTGCGCGACCGCGCAGGCGCCGAGCGTCACCGCCTCGTTCATCACCACCGAGCCGGTGCGCGCGTTGAGCACGATCTTGGCCGCCGGCCGCGCCAGCGTCAGCGCGAGGTTCTCGATGTCCGCCAGGAAGCCGACACGGTCGTCGGGCTCGGTCGGCATGCGCACGCGCACCACGCGGGCATCGAGCGCCTGCGCGACGCCATGCCCTTTGGCAGCGTTGATCGTGCGCGCCACTTCGCGCGCGGTGGCGAAGTCGGCGGCGTTGAGGTCGAGCTGCAGCCAGTCTCCCTGCTGCAACGGCGTCGGCACGGCGCGCTCGACGGTGGCGCCCTGCGGCACGCGGCCGGCCGACAGGTGGTTGATCTGCACCTTCGAGCCGCCGGCCGACGCGCCGGCGCCGCCGACCACCAGGTTGCCCTGCGCCAGCGCGTAGATCTGGCCGTCGGCGCCCTTCAGCGGCGTGGCGATCAAGGTGCCGCCGCGCAGGCTCTTGGCGTTGGCGATCGACGACACGTTGACGTCGATGCGCTGCCCCGGCTGCGCGAAGGCGGGCAACTCGGTGGTGACCATCACCGCCGCCACGTTGCGCAGCTGCATCTGCGTGCCGCTGGGCAGGCTGACACCCATCTGCTGCAGCATCGCGATGATGCTCTGCGTGGTGAACGGTGCCTGGGTCGACTGGTCGCCGGTGCCGTCGAGGCCGACCACCAGGCCGTAGCCGGTGAGCTGGTTGGCGCGCACGCCCTGCACGCTGGCCACTTCCTTGATGCGCGCCGCGTGGGCCGCCGGCCAGCCCACCACCATCGCGAGCAGCAGCACCACCAGCCAGACCAGGCGATGCAGCGCGCGCTCGCTGGCCTGCTGCGGCACGAGCTCGATCAGGTCGTCGTATTGGGTGGTGGACATCGGCATCGCTCCGTCACACGGGCCACAGGCTGAGGAAGAAGCGCGCCAGCCAGCCCATCGACTGCGCTTCGGCCTGCTGACCGCGGCCGCGCTGCTCGATGCGCACGTTGGCGATCGACGTCGACGGCACGGTGTTGCCTGGCAACACGGCGCGCGGATCCACCTGGCCCGAGAAGCGCAGCACGTCGACGTTGGCGTTGACGCCGATCTGCTTTTCGCCGGCGACGATCAGGTGGCCGTTGGGCAGCACCCGCACGACCGTGGCGGTGATGGTGCCGGAGAAGTCGTTGGTGTTCTCGGTGGTGCCCTTGCTGTCGAAGTTGTTCTTGTGCTCGGCCTGGGCGCGCGCGCGGTTGAACGAGTTCGGACTGGCGAACGGCACCGCGGTGAGGCTGGCCTCGAGCGTGCCTTCGCGGTCGATGGTGCTGGTCGACTTCTGCGTCGCGCTCACCTTCTCGGTGATCAGCACGGTGATGGTGTCGCCGACCAGCCGCGCGCGATGGTCCTCGAACAGCGGCCGGTAGCGGTCGCCCTGGAAGATGGCGCCGTTGTTGCGCACCGGATCGATCATCGGCACCGGCTCGACGCCCTTGCTGTCGACCACGTCCACGTGCGGCAGCCGCTGCACCTGCTCCAGGTACGCGCAGGCCGGCAACAGACACGCCAGCGCCAGCAGGAGCATCGACGTCCCCGAGCGAACACCGCGGATCCGGCTTTGGCTTCGGCCGGCGCTGCGCGGCTTGTCGTCCCGGGCCGCTGGTGTTGCCCCCTCGAGGGGGAGACGGCCGCAAGGCCGTTTCGGGGGTGGGCTCATAGCTGCCCCAGACGCTGCAGCATCTGGTCGGAGGTCTGGATCGCCTTGGAGTTGATCTCGTAGGCGCGCTGCGTCTGGATCATCGCCACCAGCTCCTCGACCACGTTGACGTTGCTGGTCTCGACGTAGCCTTGCGACAGCGCACCGAAGCCATCGCTGGTGGGGTTGCCGGTGTTGGGCGTGCCCGACGCGGCGGTCTCGGTGAACAGGTTCTGTCCCTTGGGGTCGAGCCCGGCGGGGTTGGAGAACGTCGCCAGCTGCAGCTGCCCCACCGAGGTCGGCGCCGATTGCTGCGGCAGCAGCACGCTGACGGTACCGTCGGCAGCGATGGTGACGCTGGTCGCATTGGCCGGAATGGTGATGCCCGGCTGCACGATGAAGCCGTTGTTGGTGACGAGCTGTCCCTGCGAGTTGACCTGGAACGACCCGTCGCGCGTGTAGGCCACCGTGCCGTCAGGCACCTGGATCTGGAAGAAGCCGTTGCCCTTGATCGCCAGGTCGAGCGTGTTGCCGGTCTGCTGCAGGTTGCCCTGCGAGAAATTGCGCGACAGCGACACCGGGCGCACGCCCAGGCCGACTTGCAGGCCGGTGGGCAACTGCGTCTGCTCGGAGCTGTTGGCGCCGGCCTGGCGTAGGTTCTGGTACATCAGGTCCTCGAACACCGCATGGCCGCGCTTGAAGCCGTTGGTGCCGACGTTGGCCAGGTTGTTCGCGATGGTGTCCAGCTGGGTCTGCTGGGCTTCCATGCCGGTCTTGCTGATCCAAAGCGAACGCATCATGGCGACGCCTCCACGAAAGTCTGGCGCCATGATCCGGCGACCTTGAGGCCGGCGATGGCGCGATAAGGGACGTCTCCGCGGCCTATCTCGGAGCTGCGCGGCGCCCGCGGCACGCCTCGCGTGGCGGGCAGAATTCACGCTCGGCGAACCGCCGCCCCATCAGGCCCCCGATGCGCTTTTTCTTCACCGAGGAGGACGAGCTGACGCGCACGCGCGCCGGCGACATCCGCTCGGCGCTGGTGGCGGCGCGCCACGTGGTGCGTCACGGAGGGCCCGGCGACACGCCACCGCCGGGCACCGAGGTCTGGATGCACGGCCTGGGCGTCGACACCGCGCGTCCGCTCGACCACGCGCTGCTGCGCGCGCTGCTCGACACGCGCGCACAGGTCGCCTTGTTCCAGCTCGACGACGCACCGACCTTCTCGTTCCCGCGGCTGCCGCCGGAACTCGCCAGGCGCGCACGGCTGTTTCTGCGCAACCACTGGCCGAGCGACTTGAGCGGCGTGCCGCCGGCGCTGCGCGAGCGCCTCGGCTGGCTGCCACCGATGCTCAAGACCATGCCGCCACGCGCCGGACGACCGCTGCGCGAGCGCTCGATCGCAACGCTGTTCTACGCCACGCGCACTGGCGCTGACAACCTGCCGGGCCGGCGCAATGCGCGCGAGGAGACCGTGCGCCTGATGCAGGCGTCGGGTCTGCCGTTCGAAGGCGGGCTGCTGCCGCATCCCGAGCCCCGTTACCAGGCGCCGCCGGAGCTGACCGTGCCGCGCATCCACCAGCGCGTGCATACCCGCAAGCTGCGCGACACGTTCGTCTGCATCGCGCCGTGGGGCAACCACGTGCTGACTTATCGCGTGTTCGAGGGCCTGGCGTGCCGCTGCCTGGTGCTGGCGCAGACGCTGCGCGATTGCGCGATCGTCGACGACGGCCTGCAGCCGGGCCGCCACTACGTCGAAGTGGCCGCCGACCTGAGCGACCTGGTCGAATTGACGCGCCACTATCTCGCGCACCCCGACGAGGCGCAGCGCATCGCCGACGCCGGCCACGCGCACTTCGTGCAGCGGCTGGCCGCGCGCGGCCCGTTGGTCTCGCAGTGGATCTTCGACGCCTGCGTGGCGTCGTGGGGCTCGCTGGTCCGGCCGGGCGATGCGCAGGGCCTGGTGCCCGCGGCGCGCGCCTTCGCGGCGCGCTGGCTCGGCGTGCGCTACTGAGAGCGCGAGAGCTGCAGGGCTCAGCCCTCCGACAGCAGCTTGGCCGCCGACTGCTCCTTCTCCTGCGCAGCGTGCACCATCTTCATCTGCTGCTCGAACTGGCGCGACGCCGCGATCATCGCGATCATCGTCTCCACCGCGCTGACGTTGCTGCTTTCGAGCGCGCCGTCCTGCACGCGCGCCTCGGGGTCGGCGCTGAGGTCACCGGCCGCCGCGCGGAAGAGCCCATCCTCGCCGCGCTGCAGCGGCCCATCGGGCGTCACCAGCTTCAGCTTGCCCACGGCTTGCGGCTTGTTCGCGCCGACACTGGCGGTGATCGTGCCGTCGGGGGCGATCTGCACCTGCGCGTTCTGCGGGATCGTGATCGGGCCGCCGTCGCCGAGCACGGGGAGGCCCGTCTGCGTGGTCAGCAGGCCATCGGCGTTGACGTCGAGCGAGCCGGCGCGCGTGTAGGCCTCGGTGCCGTCGAGGCCCTGCACCGCCAGCCAGGCGTTGCCCTTGAGCGCGACGTCGAGGTTGCGGCCGGTCGGCTGCACCGCACCGGGCTCGGCGTTGTAGCCCGGCGTCGACTCGAGCGCATACACCCGCGTGCTGGCGCCATCGCCTTGCACCGGCACCGCGCGAAACGCCGTCATCTCGGCGCGAAAGCCCGGGGTCGACGCATTGGCCAGGTTGTGCGCCAGCGCGTCCTGGCGCTGCATCGTCGCCTTGGCCCCGGCCATCGACAGATAGATCATGCGGTCCATGTTTGCTCCCGTTGACCGGCTCACCGCAAGGAAGCGCTGTCGCCAGCTGCGCCACCCCGGCGGCGCATCCCCGAGCGGCCACCGCGGATCCGGCCTGGCCGGCCCGCCGGTGGCGCCCCCTTGAGGGGGAGGCGGCCGCTAGGCCGCCTCGGGGGTGGTTTCGTCACCGCATGTTCACGAGCGTCTGCAGGATCTGGTCGACCGTCTTGATGGTCTGCGCATTGGCCTGGTAGATGCGCTGCGCGGTGATCATGTTCACCAGCTCGGCGGTGAGGTCGACGTTGCTCTCCTCCAGCGCGCCGGCCTGCAGCACGCCGAGGTTGCCGTTGCCCGGCGTGCCGAGGATCGGGTCACCGGAGCCGAAGGTGCGGCCCCAGGTGTTGCCGCCCAGCGGCTGCAACCCTTGCGGGTTGCGGAAGTTGGCGACCTCGATCTGTCCGGCCGGCTGCGACTGTCCATTGGAGTAGCGCGCCGTCACGACGCCGTTGCTCTCGATGCTGATGCTGCTGAGCTGGCCCGGCGCATAGCCGTTCTGCGTCATGTTGGTGACGCCGAAGCCGGTGCCGTATTGCGTGGCACTGGTCATGTCGAGCTGGATGTTGGGGATCGGCAGCGTGGTCGCGCCGGCGGCGTTGGTGGACGCCGGGATGTTGATCGACACCGGCCCGGTGGGCGAGGTCGGCGCCGACCCGTTGGCAGGGAACGTGACCGTCGTCACCGGCAGCGGCGCGGCCGTAGTGCCGCCCACGGTGGTGCCGTTGGCGGTGAGGAACACGTTCCAGGTGTCGGTACCGGACTTCTGGAAGTAGTAGGTCAGCGCCACGTCCTGGCCCTTGTCGTCGTAGACCGTCATCGACGTGGCGTTGTTGTAGGTGGTGGGGTCGGAGTAGTCGATCGCCGGGCCCGAGGTCGGCGCGGTGGTGGCCAAGCGCGAGTCGAGGTTGAACTCCAACTTGATGGTGCTGGTCACCTGCGGGTTGATCCCCTGCGTCGGCAGTTGCAGCGCGGTGGCGGCGCCCGGCTGGATGACGCCGTTGCCGCTGGCCGGATAGCCGAGCAGCCGCAAGCCGTCGTTGTTGACGATGTAGCCGTCGCGATCGATCTTGAACTGACCGTTGCGCGAGTACACGACCGGGCTGTTGCCGTCGGTGAGCTGGAAGTACCCGGCGCCGTTGATCGCCAGGTCCATCGGGTTCTCGGTGGTCAGGATGTTGCCTTGCGTGAACTGTTGCGACACCGCCGACAGGTTGACCCCGATGCCGATCTGGTTGGTGCCGGCGCCGTTGAGCGCGGCCGCATAGACGTCGGAGAACTCGGCGCGCGACGACTTGAAGCCGTAGGTGGCCGAGTTGGCGATGTTGTTGCCGATCACCTCGAGGCTCTTGGCGGTGGCGTTGAGGCCCGAGAGGCCTTGCTGAAAGCTCATGGATGCTCCTTTCGGATGCGCACAGGGGGAATCGGAATCAATCGAAGGCCTTGACCTGGTCGTAGGTGATCGGGCCGGCGTTGGCCAGTTCGAGCACGAGACCGGTCGCACCGGCACTCACCGCATCGACGCGATCGCGCGTGAATGTGGTGGCGGCCACCGCGGTGGTGCCCAGCGTGGCGGTGATGCGGAAGCTGGCCGCGTTGGCGGCGTTGACGCCGGCCGACGGCGTCCAGTCGAAGGTGTGGCGGCCGCTGGCCATCGCGCCGAGATCGCTCGAGTCGATCACGCGGCCGCTGGCGTCGAGCACCTCGAGCTTCACCTGGTCGGCCTGCGATGCGAGCTCGAAGCCGCCGCGGCCGACGCCGTCGGTGTCGGCGACCAGGCGATTGCCCGCGATCAGCACGTCGCGGCCGACCAGCGCGGCGCCGCCCAGCGCCTGCAACTGCGCGAACTGCGCGTTCAGACCTTGCACGGTGGTGTTGAGCTGGTCGATGCCGCTGACCGTCTGGATCTGCGCCATCTGGGTCGTGACCTGCGCGTTGTCCATCGGGTTGAGCGGATCCTGGTTCTGCATCTGCGCCACCAGGAGCTTCAGAAAGCGGTCCTGGGTGTCGGCGCTGCTGCCGGTCAGCGTCGACGCGGCCGCGGTGGTCGAGCCGGTGGTGGATTGGACGGCGGTGGTCATGGCCTCGCTCCTCACTGACCGAGCTGCAGCGTTTTCAGCAGCAGGGTCTTGGCGGTGTTCATCACCTCGACGTTGTTCTGGTACGAGCGCGAGGCCGAGATCATGTTGACCATCTCCTCGACCGGATTGACGTTGCTGTAGGTCACGTAGCCCTGCGCGTCGGCGGCCGGATGCTTGGGGTCGTGCACGCGGCGACCCGGCGTGTTGTCTTCGGCGATCGTGCTGACGCGCACGCCGGCGGCGCCATCGGGGCCCGCGGTGCCGGCAACCTGGCCCATCAGCTGCGTCTGGAACACCACCTGGCGCGCCTTGTAGGCCTGGCCGTCGGGGCCGGCTACCGTGTCGGCGTTGGCCAGGTTGGAAGCCACCACATTGAGGCGCTGCGTCTGCGCGCTGGTGGCGCTGCCGGCAACGTCGAAGATCTGGAACAGGCTCATGACGACACTCCAACTGAATCAGCGTGCTCGGCGGGCGCCGGGCCGCCCCAAGCCGGCCGATCACCCCGGGGGGAGGCGAGCGCAGAGAGCATGCGGGTCATTGGTTCGGCCCCTTAATCGCATCGAGCATCGTGCGCACCTGGGCGTTGATGAAGCGCAGCGTCGCCTCGTACTTCACCGTGTTGTCGGCGAAGGCCGCGCGCTCGCGGTCCATGTCGACGCTGTTGTGATCGAGGTTGTCCTGCGCGGGCCGCGTGTACAGCAGCTGCGGCTCGTTGCGCGCCCCGCCGGCGGACGCGACGTGGCCCGCCTGCGTGGCCACCGGTGCCACCGCCTGCGCCTGGCCGGTGGCCTCGCGCAACGCACGCGCGAAGTCCATGTCGCGCGCCACGTAGCCCGGCGTGTCGGCGTTGGCGATGTTGCTGGCGAGCAGCCGCTGGCGCTCAGAGCGCAGCACCAGCGCCTGGGCTTGGAAATCGAGCGCGTCGGTGAGGCGTTGCATCGGCCGTCCTTTCGTGCCGCCCACTGAAGGGCTGCAGGGCTCGCCGACCCCGGGCGACGTGATGGATGTCACGCGCGCACGGCACGGCGTCGAACCCATTGTGGGCAGCGCCTTGCCGGACCTAAGTGCGAAAAGACGGCGCAATGCGGGCCATTTCGGACCACCGTGGCGCGGCCACGCGGTCACGATGCTGGCCGTGGAGAAGTCCGTTCACCCCCTGCCGCGCACGTGTGCGCGACGTCCGCGTCCGTGGGCGCGGCCGCTCGCGCTCGCCGCGCTGTCGCTTGCCGCCTGCGTCGCCGCGATCGCGCAGCCCGGCGAACCGTGGACCACCGAGGTCCAGCAACTGGCCAGCCAGGCCGCGGTCCCGTCGGGGGCGCGCATCGAAGTCGAGGTCGGCGCACTCGACCCGCGGCTGAAACTGGCACCGTGCACCCGCATCACCCCGTACCTCCCCAACGGCATGCGGCTGTGGGGCCGCTCGCGGGTCGGCTTGCGCTGCGACGAAGGCGCGCGCTGGAACGTGTTCGTGCCGGTCACCGTAAAGGTGTTCGGCAAGGCCTGGGCCGCGACGCAGCCCCTGCCCGCGGGCAGCACGATCGAGGCCGCGCAGCTGCAGCTGCAGGAGGTCGACCTCGCGGCCGACCCCAGCCCTCTGATCCGTCAGCCCGAGGCCGCGATCGGCCGCACGCTGATGCGTCCACTGCGCCCGGGACAGGCCGTGCGCGAGACTGACCTCAAGGCACGCCAGTGGTTTGCCGCGGGCGACACCGTGCGCGTGGTCACGGTCGGGTCAGGGTTCGCGATCAGTGCCGACGGCCAGGCGTTGAGTCCCGGCATCGAGGGCCAGCCTGCCAGGGTGCGCATCGATGGGGGCCGTGTCGTGACCGGCCGCGCCACGGCGCAACGCCGCGTCGAGGTGATGCTGTGACGGCGCGCTACGTTTGGAAACGCCCCCCTGGTTCGCGGGGCGGGGGCAGAAACAGCTCACCGGGGGCTAAAGTCGGCGCCAAGGCTTCCGATACCACCCTCATCACAGCGGCGCGCCGACGTGCTGCGTGGAGTTCATGATGAAGATCGGTCCGCTCGAGAACAAAACCGCCGTGGCGCCCTCCGGCGCCGATCGCAAGCCCGCCAGCGGCGGCGCCGCGCCGGCGTCGTCGACGGGCCCCGAGCCGAGCGCCAAGGTGGAGCTGTCCGCCGCGGCCAGCGTGATCGCCAGCGGCCTGGCCGACGGCTCGTTTGACGCGCAGAAGGTCGAGCGGCTGACCCAGGCGATCCGCGACGGCCAGTACCAGATCAATCCGCAGGCCATCGCCGACAAGCTGCTCGCCAACGCCCGCGAGCTGCTGAACCACGGCAAGCAATAGCCGATGGGACACGCGGCGCTGCGCGGCGATGCAGGCACGCCCGGCTCGGGCGAGCTGGAGGGCACGCTGCACTGCGTCGAACGCCATCTCGATGATCTGCAGGCGGCGCTCAGCACGCACGACATGCGCTGCATCGAACTCCACGCCGCCGAGTTGCAGAAAGCCTTGTCGCACGCGGTCGAGCGATTCGCCGCGGCGGCCCGCCGCGGCGGCGCCTCGCTGCCGTTGCGCCTTCGGCTCGGTCTGGCCAGCGCTCGAGTGACCGCACAACGCGATGCATTGGCCCGAGCCAGCGCCGCGCTCGATCGCGCGATCGACGTCTTGATGCCGGGTCAGGCTGCCACAGCCCTGTACTCGCAAAGCGGCGTACAGCAGCCGCGCCGTCACAGCGCCTCGCTGGAAGTCTGAACGGAGCGACGCCGCGGCCCCGCGGTTTGTCTCGCCGACGCAGCAGTCGGTGGCCCGACTCCCTGCATGAGGGCAACGTTCGATTGCCGGCTGCCTGGGCCTGTGCAAGCATGTGACAATCGCAACCAAAGGGACGGAGCATGCAGCAGCGCGGCCGGGCCCCTTGGTATTGACTGGACACCTGGTGGCCTCAGAGAGCAGACCCACTCGATTTCCCTCGCGCCCGCCGCGCACGTCTCGCCCTCCGCGTTCGTCCCGTCCCGCTCCCCGCTCTTCGCACACGCCGTCGACGGCCGAGACGATGCCGTGGCCGCAGACCTCGCCGGCGGACTCGGTGCGCCGCGCCACCGCGCACCGGCTCAAGCAGTTCTCGCTCGGCCTGTCGCTGCTCGCTGGCGTGGCCACTGCGTTCGCACTGGCTGCTCTGGCGCCGCTGCTGGCGGGCACCACGCCGCACGAACGCACGCAGTCGCAACTCCTGATCGTGCTGTTTCCGGCCGCGCTGGCTTTCGGCGCGTTGCTCGGGCTGGTGCTGGTGCAGTGGCGCGCACGCCGGCTCGCTGCCGACACGTTGCGCCGCACCGCGCGCGAGCTGCAGCGCGGCGCCTGGCGACAGGCGGTCGAACGCATGCGCGACATGCCGCCGGCCGAGCCGTCGGCGTTCGGCGATCTGGCCGACCAGGTCGAAGGCGTGATGGGTGAGTCCGAGCGCCGCTGGCAGGCGCGCGTCGAGCTGTCGCGCGAGTGGTACTGGGAGACCGACGAGAACCACCGCCTGTCGTCGCTGTCGGCGGATGCGCCGCTGGTCAAGCCTGCCGGACGCGCGCTCGGCGACGTGCTCGGACGTCGCCATGACGAGCTGAGCTTCATGCATCCGCCGGGCGGCGGCTGGGGCGCGTTCAACCACATGCTCGACCGTCAGGAGAGCTTCCGCGACTTCGAGTTCGAGGTCGACGGTCTGGGCGGCCGCGCGCGCGGCTGGGTCTCGCTCGCCGGGCGCCCGCGCTACCACCGCGACGGCCGCTTCGCCGGCTTCGAAGGCGTGGGGCACGACATCACGGTGCACAAGGAGTCTTTTCGTCGCCTGCAGGCGAGCGAGCAGCGCTACGCGGTCCTCGCCGGCCTGTCGGCGGACTGGTACTGGGCCACCGACGCCGAACACCGTTTCACGCGCCCCGACGACGAGCTGCGCCGCCGCCTCGGCGACCTGGCACTGCAATCCGAAGGCCGCACGCGTTGGGAGCTCTACCCGCAGGCGTTGAGCGACGCGCAATGGCGCGCCCACCGTGCCGACCTCGACGCCGGCCGGCCGTTCCACGCGCTGGAGTTCCACGTCGCGCGCGGCGACGGCACGCCGTTGTGGGTGTCGGTGAGCGGCGCGCCGCGCTTCGACGACAACGGCCGCTTCCTTGGCTACCACGGCGTCGGCCGCGACATCACGCTGCGCAAGAAGGCCGAGCAGATGCTGATCGTGCACAACCGCCAGCTGCAATCGGCGGTGGCAGCGCGCACGCGCGAGCTCGAGCTGGCGAACCGCGACCTCGAAGCGTTTGCGCGGCACCTGGCCCACGAGCTGCGCACGCCGATCGGCCACGTGCAAGGCCTTGCTGAGCTGCTGCGCCGTCGGCTGGGCGAGGCGCAGCGTGGCGAGGCCGGTGAACTGCTCGACCTGCAGGTGCGTGCGACGCAGGAGATGCTCACCACGCTCGAGGCGCTGCTGGCGCTGGCGCGCAGCTCCAGCGAGGCGATCGAGCGTGCCCACGTCGACTTGAGCCACCTCGCCGAGGAGGTGATCGCCGGGCTGCCGGCGGTGGAGCGCGTGGCGCCGGTGCTGTGGCAGGTCGAGCCGGGTCTGCACGCCTGGGCCAGCGAATCGCAGATGCGCATCGTGCTCGCCAACCTGCTCGGCAACGCGGCGAAGTTCACCCGCCGCACGAGCGACCCGGTGGTGGCGCTGTGCAGCGTGCTCGGGGCCGACGGCCACCTCGTCTACCAGGTGCGCGACAATGGCGCCGGCTTCGACGCCACGCACGCCTCGCGCCTGTTCCAGCCGTTTCATCGCCTGCACGACGACAGCGACTACCAGGGCACCGGCATCGGCCTGACGATCGTGCAACGCATCATCCAGCGCCACGGCGGCGCGATCCGCGCCATCGGCGACCTCGGCCGCGGCGCCTGCTTCGAGTTCAGCCTTGGCCCGCGCGAGGCCGCCGCCAACACGGTGACCGGCGCGCTGCCGGAGGTATCGCAGCCGCAGCCGCTGGATTCGACGTCGGCGCCGTCGCGCGAGCTGGCCGCATAGCGCAGCTGGATCGGGCCCCTTCGGGGCCACGCGCCACGCCGACCCGCGCGGTGGCACGGTGGTCCCGAGATCGGGGGCGCTAGAACTTGTAGGCCAACCGCAGCCCGCCCCAGTGCCGACCGTTCACCACGATCGGTGCGGCGGCTTCCTTCAGCAGCACGAAGTGGCCGCCGCCCATGTCGCGTCGATAGGTCTGCAGCAGGAACGGCTTCGCGTTGCGCGCCGACGCCAGGCCCGTGCGGTCATTGAAGATGCGGCGGTTGCGGCAGTTGGCGGTGTTCCACGCCACCTGGCCGGCGCGCTGCGGGTGGTTGTACTTCTGGTTGTGGCAGGCGATGTAGCCATTGCGATCGGCCGCGATGCAGAACACGACGCTCGGGTCGAACCCGAGCATCGCTTCCTGCACCTGCGGGAACAGGCGGTCCGCGAGCGTGGCAAAGCGGGTGGCGTGCTGCTGCGGCTCGGTGCCGGCAAGCGGCACGTAGCGCTCGTCGAACAGCTCGTCGAACGTGGTCTGGCCTTGTTGCAGCGCCTCTTCGAGCAGCGCCGTGACGTGACCGGCCGCGTCTTGCGCGGCGCGGATGAACCTGCTGTCGCCGGTTTCGATGCCGCAGGCGGCCGTCACCTCGATCAGGCGCTCCGACACGCGCAGAAAGCCTTCGGTGCGCTGCAGCGTCGAGGCCAGCGTGCTGTGCGTACCGTGCATCTCGGCCTCGATCTCACCCATGTGGCGATCGAGTCCGTTGCACATCTCGCGCCCGCGGCCGGCAGCGGCCTGGATGCGCGCCATCGCCTGCACCAGCTCGTCGAGCGCCTGGTGCACGCTGCCTTGCGGCTCGCCATCGCCCTGGCGCTGGATCTCGTGCGCCAGCGCCTCGATGCGCTGGTCGAGCCGGCCCACCGTCTCCATGATGCGACGCGACGACTCGTCGACCTTC
This sequence comes from Burkholderiaceae bacterium, assembly GCA_035499355.1. Taxonomy (GTDB): domain Bacteria; phylum Pseudomonadota; class Gammaproteobacteria; order Burkholderiales; family Burkholderiaceae_C; genus JAEUPI01. Next base: position 44,781 of record DATJYZ010000293.1, read on the forward strand.
GACGCCAGCTCGCGCACCGCGTCGGCCACCACGCTGAAACCGCGGCCGGCCTCGCCGGCGCGCTTGGCCTCCACCGAGGCGTTGAACGCCACCAGGCGCGTCTGCAGCGCGATCTTGGTGATCTGCCCCGCAGCGCCCGACACGTCGCGCAGGGTGGCGACGATCGCCGACACCTCCGAGCCGACGTCGGCAATCGCGTCGCGCGCACGCTCGACCGCCTGCGTGCTCGCACCCGTCTCGTCGACGATCGCGTGCTGGCCCTGCGTCACCTCGCCGAGCTGCCGCGCCAGTGCCTGCACCTTGTTCGCCTGCGCCCCGGCAGCCTTGATGGCGTCGTCGATCGCGCCGCGCACTTCGGCGGCGTCGCGGCCGAGCGTCGAGGCCTCGCGGCTGATGCCGTTGATCAGCGTGCGCGCATCGAGCGGCGGCGGCGCGATGGCGTTGGATACCGGCACGACGGCGGCCGGTCGTCTCTTCAACAGCGCCAACATGGTCCGGTCCGGATGCGCCTCACCACTGCCGCAGCTTGCTGCGCAGGCGTGCGATCGACTGGCTGTGCAGCTGGCAGACGCGGCTTTCGGTGACACCGAGCACGGCGGCGATCTCCTTGAGATTCATGTCGTGTTCGTAGTACATGCTCATCACGTGCTGCTCGCGCTCGGGCAGCTTGCCGATCGCATCGACCAGCGCCTCGCGCATGCGCAGGTCCTGCAGCATCGCCAGCGGGCTGGCGCCTTCGTCGGCGACGTGACGGTCGAGAAAGTCGTCGCCGTCCTCGCCCGACAGGTCTTCCAGGTAGAACAGCTGCGTGCCGCGCACCTTGCCGAGCAGCTCCTGGTAGTCGGCCAGCAGCATGCCCATCTCGTCGGCGATCTCGCTCTCGTTCGGCGCGCGCTGCAGCTTCTGCTCCAGCTTGTGCACCGCGCCCTCGATCGCGCGCTGGTGACGGCGGTCGCCGCGGCTCATCCAGTCGCCGCCGCGCAGCTCGTCGAGCATGGCGCCGCGGATGCGCTGCGTGGCGAAGGTCTCGAACTGCACGCCCTGGTTGGCGTCGAAGCGCGACAGCGCGTCGTTGAGGCCGATCATGCCGACCTGGATCAGGTCGTCGAGTTCGACGTTGGCCGGCAGCTTGGCGATCATCTGGTGCGCGAGACGACGCACCAGCGGGCTGTACTGCTTGAGCAGGGCGTTGGAGTCTGACAGGCCCTTGGCGGTGTACATGAAAGGCTCTCCGCGAGTCTTCGGGGTTTCGTTGAACGTCTCAGTGCACGGCCGGTATCTGCGGCGCCAGCGGCGTCACGGCGCTGTCCTGCAGCAGGTCATGCGCGATCTGCGCGCGCAACAGGTGGACCAGCCGTGCATCCGGTGGTGCTCCGGTATCGGCGTGCGGATCGATCACCACGCAGTCGTGGATTGCCGCCCCGAGGAAGCGCTCGGCGCATTCGGCGAGACTTTCGCCGAGGCGCTCGGTGCGCGGCCCGCGCGGGTCGGCGACGATGAGCAGGTCGTGCGCCAGCCAACCCGGGCGTTGCGCCAGCCGCTTCAGCGTCGCGTAGGCCTCGGTCATCGCGCGTGGTGTGTCGGCGCCGAGCAGCAGCGGGCGGATGCGCTGGCCGGCGAACAGACGCGCAAGGTCCACGCTGCCGGCGTGCACCAGCACCAGGTCGGCCTGCGGCGCCGCATGCTCCAGCGCCTGCAGGAAGCCGCCGCAGCGGCCTTGCGAATCGACGTGGCGGATCGGCAGCCCGCGCGCGGCGAGGTAGCTCACCTCGTCGGACAGCGGCTCGACGCACGACGGCAGGTCGAGCAACGCCATCTCGTGCGGTGCCGGCGCGCTGTCGGCGGCGTCGACCACCAGCGTGTGCAGCCCGAGCGACGCGGCGGCATCGCACAGCCGGTCGATCACCAGCGTCGACTGCGCCACCTCGGCGTTGTGCGCGAGCGCGACGAAGCGCTTGCGGGCCGATCCGAACAGGCGGCGCAGCCCGGCCGCCTGATCGTTGGCGGCCCGTGCATTGGCGGCAGGATTGAGCGACACGATGCAATCGCCTCCGTGCCTGCTTCAGCGCGCCCAGGCCGCAGACGCCGAAGACTGGCCCCGCTGCGCCGCGAACACCAGATTCATGTCGGCAGCCTCCATGCGCCACGCCGGCACCGCCACCGGACGCATCGCGCGCTGGATCAACGCGCTCGAAGACAGGCGGTGCCAGTCCTCCGGCACACGCTGGCCGTTGGCAACGCCGACCACGCGCAGTTTGTGGCGGACCAGGGCGTCGAGCGCCGGCGCGATCTTCACCGCTTCGTCGATCTTCGAGAGCACCGCGCCGCGACACTGCGCCGCGCCGTACGCCTGCATCACGTCCTCGATCGTCTCGCCCTGCGACGCCGCGTTGACCACCAGCACGCGCTGGATCGCGCGGTGCGCCAGCATGTCGAGCAGCTCGCGCGTGCGCTCGTCGCGCTGCGCCATGCCGGCGGTGTCGATCAGCACCAGTTTCTTGCCTGCCAGCAGGTCGAGCAGGTCGTCGAGCGATGCGCGGTCGTGCGCGGTGTGCACCGGCACGCCGAGGATGCGGCCATAGGCGCGCAGCTGCTCGTGCGCCGCCATGCGGTAAGCGTCGAGCGTGATCAGCCCGAGATTGGCCACGCCGTGGCGGGCGGCGAACGAGGCTGCGATCTTGGCGGTGCTGGTGGTCTTGCCGACGCCGGTGGCGCCGATCATCGCGTAGACGCCCCCGAGGTCTTCGATCGGCAGCGACGCTTCGTCGCTTTGCAGGTTGCGCGCCAGCACACCCTGGGCCCAGGCGATCTCGTCGGTCACGTCGTGCGGCAGGTGCTCGACGAGCTTGCGCGCCAATGCCGGCGAGAAACCCGACTCGAGCAGCCGCTGCGACAGCGAAGATTGCCGCGGGTTGCGGTGCAGCTGTTCCATGAACGCCAGCGCGCTGAAGCGGTCTTCGATCAGGCCTTTGACCTCACGCAGCTCGTTCATCACCGCCAGCTGTTCGCGTTGCGCCGGCGCGGGGTCGGCCAGCGACGGCACCGATTCGGGCAGGCGCAGCGGCTCGCGCGTGGACGCCACGGCGATCGGGCGCGTCGGCGTCAGCGCAGGATGCGATTCATGAGCCGGCGGCGTGGGCCGCACCGGCCTCGACGGCACCTTGGCCGCCGCGACGGGCTGCACGGAAGGCACCGGCTGCGGCGTCGCACGCGCCGGTGTGGCCGGCGCCGCCTTGGCCGGTGCGCGTTCCTCGTAAGTGGGCATCACCGTCTCGGGCGCATCGGGCTGCATCGCGGCACGGCGGCGGCGCAGCAGGCGTTCGCGCACGTAGTCCTGGAACGACAGCGTGCTCATCGCCAGGCTCTGCACGTCCTGCTCGACGGCGGGGTTGGGTTGCGGCTGCGCCGCGGGCTGTGCGGCGCGCATGGGTGCGGCGGCCACGGCGGTTTGCGTCGGCGTCGGGTGGTGCGGTGCGGCCGTTTCGGCCACCTGCTCGATCTGCGCGATCGCGCCCGGCGCCATCGCCAGCACCTCGACACCCTGTTCGCAGGGCCGGTTCGACAGCACCACGGCGTCGGTACCGAAGGCCATGCGCACCTGGTTCAGGGCCTCGCGCGACGAGCGCGCGATGAATCGTTTGACATTCATGATGCCTCCCGTAGTGCCGCCTCAAGGGAGGCATGCGCGCCCTTGGGGGGCAGCGAACGAAGGTGAGGGTGGTGGTTCATGTGGCTCCGATGACCGCGCCGATACGGATCGAGTGGGTTTCTGGAATCTCGCTGTGGCTCAGCACGCGCAGTCGCGGTGCCGTGCGCTTGAGCAGGCGCGCCATCGCGGCGCGGATCGCATCGGGCACCAGCAGGCAAGCGGGGTGACCCATGTCTTCCTGGTGCTTGGCCGTGTTGGCGGCCTCGCGCGACAGCGTGTCGGCCACACCCGGGTCGAGCACGGCGCCGTGCGGCGAGCCGAGGGCCTGCGTCACCAGGCGCTCGAGGTCGGGCTCGAGCGCGATCACGTCGAGTTCGCGCACCGGGCCGTAGATCTGGTTCACGATCGCCGGCGCCAGGTGCACGCGCACGCGGCGTGCCAGCTCCAGCGGGTCGGTCACGCTGGTCGCGTGCTCGGCCAGGCACTCGGTGATCGAGCGCATGTCGCGGATGTGCACGCCTTCTTCCAGCAGCAGCTGCAAGACCTTCTGCACGGTGGCGATACCAACCATCTTCGGAATCACGTCTTCGATCAGCTTGGGCGCCAGCTTGGTCACGTGCTCGACCAGCGACTGGGTCTCGACGCGGCCGAGCAGGCGTGCGGCATGCACCTGCATCAAGTGTGAGAGGTGGGTCGCGACGACGGTGGCGCAATCAACGACGGTAAAGCCGGCCATCTGTGCCTGCTCGCGCGCGCGCTCCTCGATCCACACCGCCGGCAGGCCGAACGCCGGATCGACCACGCGCGTGCCGGGCAGCTGCAGCGTCGCGCCGCCGGGGTTGATGGCCAGCCACATGCCGGGAAACGCCTCGGCCTCGCCGACCACGGCGCCGCGCAGCGTGATGCGGTACACGCTCGGCTTGAGCTCGAGGTTGTCGCGGATGTGCACCGGCGGCGGCAGGAAGCCGACGTCCTGCGCGAACTTCTTGCGCACGCCCTTGATGCGCGCCAGCAGGTCGCCCTGGCGCTCCTTGTCGACCAGCGCGATCAGGCGGTAGCCGACCTCCAGCCCCAGCGTGTCGACCGGCTGCAGGTCGTCCCAGCTCGCTTCGGCCGACGCCGGTGGCGCCGGCCTCGCGGTCATCGCGGCCATGTCGGCGGCGCGGCGCTTCTCGCGCTGGTGCAGCCAGAACGCGAGCCAGCCGATCGCCGAGGCGATGACGATGAACACGACGTGCGGCATGCCGGGCACCAGCCCCAGCGTGGCCACGATACCCGCGGCCACGCCCAGCGCCTTCGGCGAGCCGAAGACCTGCGCGCCGATCTGGGTGCCGATGTCGTGCTGCTTGCCGACGCGCGACACCACCATCGCCGCCGCCACCGAGATCAGCAGCGCCGGGATCTGCGCCACCAGCGCGTCGCCCACCGCCAGCAGGATGTAGCTCTCGGCCGCCTGGCCCGCCGACAGGTCGTGCTGCGCGACGCCGATCACGAAGCCGCCGACGATGTTGATGACCAGGATCAGGATGCCGGCCACCGCGTCGCCGCGCACGAACTTCGAGGCGCCGTCCATCGAGCCGAAGAACTCGGCCTCCTCGCCCACCTCGAGGCGGCGGCGCTTGGCCTCCTTCTCGTCGATCAGGCCGGCGTTCAGGTCGGCGTCGATCGCCATCTGCTTGCCGGGCATCGCGTCCAGCGTGAAGCGCGCGCCGACCTCGGC
>DATJYZ010000294.1:0-2860 GCA_035499355.1 Burkholderiaceae bacterium
GGCGACACGGCACCGCAGGCCGCCGGCGAGATCCATACCGACTTCGAGCGCGGCTTCATCCGGGCCCAGACCATCGGCTACGACGACTACATTGCGCAGGGCGGCGAGCAAGGCGCCAAGGAGGCCGGGAAGATGCGTGCCGAGGGCAAGGAGTACGTAGTCAAGGACGGCGACGTCCTGAACTTCCTGTTCAACGTCTGACCCTGATTCAGGGTATGTCAGTGTGCGCAAACACTCATGGGGTCTTATACATCGTGTGAGGTTGTGCCTTTAGCACTCTTTCCCATGGAGTGCTAATATGGCGGAACCAAAGCCGCCGTGGATGGTCTTAAATCCCGATGAACACACAACCTTCTTCTGCCCTTGCCCTGCGTGATACCTGGGGCATGGTGCCGTCGCTCGGCAACCTCGACGCCTATATTTCGGCGGTTAACCGGCTGCCGATGCTCACTGCCGAGGACGAAGTGTCGCTGGCGCGCCAGTGGCGCGACCACGGCGACGTGCAAGCCGCCGGGAAGATGGTGCTCTCTCACCTGCGGCTGGTGGTGTCGGTCTCGCGCCAGTACCTCGGTTACGGCCTGCCCCAGGGCGACCTGATCCAGGAAGGGAACGTCGGCCTGATGAAGGCGGTGAAGCGCTTCGACCCCGAGCAGGGTGTCCGGCTCGTGAGCTACGCGCTGCACTGGATCAAGGCGGAGATCCACGAGTACATCCTGCGCAACTGGCGGCTGGTCAAGGTGGCCACCACGAAGGCACAGCGCAAGCTGTTCTTCAACCTGCGTTCGCTGAAGCAGAGCCTCAAGGGTGACGCCGCCGACGGCGAGACCCATCGCAACACGCTGACTGCGGCCGAAGTCGACCGCGTGGCGCAGCAACTCAACGTCAAACCGGAAGAAGTGGTCGAAATGGAGACCCGGCTGGCCGGTGGCGAGCTCGCCCTCGAAGCGCAGAGCGACGACGGCGAAGAGACCTTCGCGCCGATCGCCTACCTGGCCGACGACAGCGGCGAGCCGACGCAAGTGCTCGACGCGCGCCGTCGCGACCGCTTGGTGGCGCAAGGCATCGGCAGCGCGCTGGACACCCTCGACCCGCGCAGCCGTCGCATCGTCGAACAGCGCTGGCTGGCCGTCAACGACGACGCCTCCGGCGGCATGACGCTGCACGAGCTGGCCGCCGAATACGGCGTCAGCGCCGAGCGTGTGCGCCAGATCGAAGTGGCTGCGTTGAAGAAGATGCGCAAGACGCTCGAGGTGATGGCCTGACGGTCACTGCCGCTCACGCTGCCGATTCGCGCAGCAGCGTGCGGATGTCGTCTTCCAGGGCCTTGGGGCCCGCACCATGCCGGCTGAACAGCCGGATGCGTCCCTGCGTGTCGAACACATAGGCGCCGGCCGTGTGGTCGATCGTGTAGGTCGACTCGGTCTTGCCCGGCACCTTGGCGTAGAAGACCTTGAACTCACGGGCGACCTGCTTGATCTGCTCGTCGCTGCCGCGCAGGCCGATGAAGCCGGCGTTGAAGTTGTCGCAGTAGGCCTTCAGCACCACCCCGGTGTCGCGCTGCGGGTCGACCGTGACGAAGATGCCCTGCAGCTTGGCGCCATCGTCGCCGAGCGCGCGCCGCACCTGCGACAGCTCTGCCATCGTCGTGGGGCACACATCGGGGCACTGGGTGTAGCCGAAGAAGACCACCACCACCTTGCCCTTGAACTCGGCGAGGCTGCGCACCTTGCCGTCGGCGTCGGGCAGATCCAGCTTGCGCGCGTACTCGGCGCCGGTGATGTCGATCGAGTTGAAAGACGCCTTGGGTGGCGGCGGGCCGGCTGCCTTGTCGCCGCACCCCGCGATAGCCATACCCAGCATCAGTGCGCACACGGCCTTGAGCAGTTGCATCGTCGTCACCCGGTCCATGGTCTGAGATAGTGGTCGAGCAACAGCGCCGCGAACAGCAGCGACAGGTGCCAGATCGAAAAGCGGAACGTCTTGCGCGCCAGCGCGTCGCTGTAGTGGCGCAGCAGCCGCCACGCATGACTGATGAAGCGCAGCCCCAGCAGCGTGGCCGCCACCAGGTACAGCCGCCCGCTCATGCCCTGCACGAAAGGCAGCAGCGTGGCGGCGAACAGCACCAACGTGTAAAGCAGCACGTGCAGCCGCGTGAACTGCGAGCCGTGCGTCACTGGCAGCATCGGCAGGCCCGCGCGCCGGTAGTCCTCGGCGCGGTACAGCGCCAGCGCCCAGAAGTGCGGCGGCGTCCACAGAAAGATGATCAGGCACAACAACATCGCCTCGGGCCCGACGTCGTTGCGCATGGCGGCCCAGCCGAGCACCGGCGGCATCGCCCCGGAGGCGCCGCCGATGACGATGTTCTGCGGTGTCAACGGCTTCAGGATCACCGTGTAGACGATCGCATAACCGACGAACGTGGCCAGCGTCAGGGCCATGGTCAGCGCGTTGACCTCCAGGTACAGCAGCAGCGAACCCGCTGCGCCGAGTAGGAGCGAAAACGTCAGCGCGTGCGCGTCGCCGAGTTCGCCGCGCGCGGTGGGGCGCCACGCCGTGCGCGCCATGCGACGGTCGATCTGGCGCTCCACCAGGCAGTTGAACGCCGCCGCCGCGCTGGCCACCAGCCAGATGCCCAGCGTCGCCGCCAACGCGGGGCGCCAATCCGGCAGGCCCGGCACGGCGAGCAGCATGCCGATCACCGCGCAGAAGACGATCAGCTGCACCACGCGCGGCTTGGTCAGCACCAGGTACTGCGCCAGCCGCGACGGGCGGCGCGCAGTCGGCACACGGAGCGGAGTGCTGCTGGCCACGCGTCGCCTCAGGCACCGTGATGCTGCAGGGCCGCTTCGGCGCGCGGCCG
>DATJYZ010000295.1:0-2992 GCA_035499355.1 Burkholderiaceae bacterium
AGGTCGGGGTCGCCCGCGCTGTCGCCCGAGTAGACGCGGTAGAACTTGGCCGCGGCGTTGTACGTTGCGCCAGGCCCCTGATCGCCGCACTCGGGCCGGTACGGGGCCGCGGTGGTGACGATCGCCACACGGCACTCGGCCAGCGGCTTGGCCAGGCGATGGAACGGCACGTCGACGAAGTGCGCCCAGCGGTACGGCTCGCCGTAGCCGAGCGCCTGGTAGTACTCGCGTGTGCGCTGCATGTACCCCACCGGCACGTCGTGGGGTGCCGCGAAGACGGACTCGGTGCCACCGGCCACCCGCTACCTCATCCACCTTCGGGCGCCAGCAGCGCCATCGTGATGCGCGAGATGCAGGTCAGCTGACCCTTGTCGTTGCTGAGCTCGATCTGCCACACGTGCGTGCTGCGCCCGCGATGGATCGGCCGACCGACACCGGTGACCCAGCCTTCGCTGACGCTGCGCAGGTGGTTGGCGTTGATGTCGAGGCCGACTGCCCGGTACTCCGGGGACGACGAGAACGCGGCGCCGCAGGAGCCCAGCGACTCCGCCAGCAGCACCGAGATGCCACCGTGCAGGATGCCCATCGGCTGCCGCGTGCGATCGTCGACCGGCGCGCGCGCGCGGATGAAATCGTCGCCGACCTCGAGGAACTCGATGCCGAGGTGCGCCACCGTGGTGTTGACGTGCAGCGAGTTGAGCATCTCGACCGAGATCGGCCGCTTCCAGATCGACGCCATGGGCTCCGCGCGGGGTGGCTGTCCAGGCGCCCAGTGTGACAGAGACCGCGACGCGGCAGTCGCCCGGTGGCCGGCGGGCGCCGGCTATGCGGTCGGCACGGTGAACGGCCGCGTCGCCGAGCGGCCGAGCCAGGCGAAGAGGCCGCACACGACCGCGATCGTGACGAGCGAACTGGCTGCCATCGTCTGTGCCGACGGCGGTGGCGGCGCCACGGTCATGCCGACGACAGTGAAAGTCAGCACGATCAGCACCAGCGCCGTCAGCATCAGCGACCGCTGGCGCGACCAGTTGGCGCCGGCGGCAAACAGCGATAGGCCGGTCACCGCCAGCGCGGCCTCGATCAGCAGCGCCACCGGCATCGCGTCCCACAGCCCGAACCCGACCATCGGTGAGGCAGCACCGGCCAGCGGCATCTCGGGCCGATGGACCAACGCGTCGAGCAGCCAATGCGAGAACACCGCGGCGGCCAGCAATGCCGCCGCGCGCCACCGCGAGCCGCGCAGCGCCGGCAACGCGCCCCACGCGAGCGCCGCCGCGAAGGCCGACCACATCAGCGCAGCCAGCAGCCCGTGCGAGAGCGGAAACTCGAACCGCGGCTGGTGCGTGCGGGCAAAGTCGGCCGGAATCTCCACGCGCTCCCAGCCCAGCAGCACGCACAACCACAGCACCGCGTCGAGCAACAGCGAGGCAGCCACGAACGCGCCGACGTTGACACGCCGCTCGACGCGGCCGATCGCCAATGCAACGCCGATGTGACCAGCGAACACGGGTGTGATCCTCGGTCTCTGCGCAAGCCCAGGGCACATTGTCGGGCCAACTGAACTTGACCTGAGTGAAGCTCGCAGCATGGCGCAGGCACCGTCGCGTGTGACGAAACCGTGACTGTTGCGCCGACTGCCGACCTGGATGACACTCTTCTGCACCGTACCAGGCGCTGAGCAGGAACCACCATGCGCTCTGTCGAGTTCTTCACCTACCTGCTGCCGAGCGATCACACCGGCGGCGAGCCGCAACCCTCACGCTCCAAACTCACCCCGTGGCAGGCCGTGGCGTTTCCCGGTGCCACCCGCCTCGACGACTCGCGCGAAGTGCGCATGTGCCCCGAGTCACCGGCCGAGCGGGCGCTGCTGGGCGTGCCCGGTCTCGACGACGACAGCGGCGCCACGGTGTAGCCGCCGCGCCTCATCGCTCGCGTCGAGGCGCCGCCCCGCTCCAAGGGGCGACGCGCCGGCTGCGACTGTCGAGCCGCGATGCCGAGAAGCATGCGGCCAGGGAGGCTCGAGCGGGAGCGACCGTGGACTTGGTCCGCGCGGTGGTGCTGGCGGTGGTCCTGTTTGCAGCGGGACTCGTGCACTCGGATTTCGCGTCGCCGATGTCGACCACTTCTGTGCAGACTGTGCCGCGCAGGGGGTCGCCGTGACGCAACCACCCACGGCCCCGCATGGTCACCGAATCGCCAGGCTGCGGTATCCGGATGGGTCGGAGTTCAGCGTCAGCGGGGCGGCCACATAGAGCGCATGCGCGTGACTGCCGCCGCACCCCCGGCCCGGCGGCGGTGCAACCGGATTGACGCAAAATGCGCACGTCGAACATCGCGGAGGGTTGAAGATGAGCTCGCAACTATCGATTCGCTGCCTGGCGGCGACATTCAGCGCGCTGGCTCTCGCCGGGCTGCAGGGGTGCGCGTTACCTCAAGCGGCCGGAGGCGGCGACGCGACGGTTTGGTGCCCGACCAGTCAGGTGCGCGATCGCGGCAGCGACTGGGAGTGCAACTCCGGCTTCGTCAGCTCCGGCTGGCAGGCCGCGTGCGACGGCGGCAAACTCCAAGGCGTCAAGCAGTCGCTCTACGCGTCAGGGGCGACCGTCGGCACATGCCCGGCAGGGACGGCCTTCGGAGGCGATTCGGTCATCCAGTTCAACCGGAAGTGAGGCCTCCTGGCCTCGCCAGTTGATGGCGAAGGCGTTCCCGGTCAGGGCTGGCGGAGACGGTGGGATTCGAACCCACGATGCAGGTTTTGCCCGCATACTCCCTTAGCAGGGGAGCACCTTCGGCCACTCGGTCACGTCTCCTCGGCCAGCGGGCGGATTCTACGCCGCGCCACTCGCGGCGTGCTCAGGCGGACTGCGGCTGCTCGAGGTCGAACGCCTTGTGCAACGCGCGCACCGCGAGCTCCATGTACTTCTCGTCGATCACCACCGAGGTCTTGATCTCGCTGGTGGTGATCATCTGGATGTTGATGCCTTCCTCGGCC
>DATJYZ010000296.1:0-4272 GCA_035499355.1 Burkholderiaceae bacterium
ACCCGGCGCTGATCGCCTCGACGCTGGCCGCCACCAACGCGGTGCAGGCGTCGGGCACGGTGCTCACCGCGACCGAACAGCTGCGCCTGACGGTCAGCGGCGAGTTCGATTCGATCGATGCGATCCGCAACATCGGCATCCGTGCCGGTGAGCGCACGTTCCGCCTCGGCGACATCGCCGAGGTCAAGCGCGGCCTGGTCGACCCGGCGACGTCGAAGATGCGCTTCGACGGCCAGGAGGCGATCGGCCTGGCGGTCAGCATGCGCAAGGGTGGCGACGTGATCCGCCTGGGCGAACAGCTGCGCGCCACCGTTGCGCGGGTGCAGTCGCAGCTGCCGGTGGGCGCGCAGATCCACGCGGTGTCGGACCAGCCGCGCGTCGTCGAGTCGTCGGTGCACGAATTCAAGAAGAGCCTGGCCGAGGCGGTGGTCATCGTGCTGGTGGTCAGCTTCTTCTCGCTCGGTCTGCGCACCGGGCTGGTGGTGGCGCTGTGCATCCCGCTGGTGCTGGCGCTGACCTTCCTGGCGATGTACTTCCTGCACATCGAGCTGCAGCGCATCTCGCTCGGCGCGCTGATCATCGCCCTCGGGCTGCTGGTCGACGACGCGATCATCGCGGTGGAGATGATGGCGCTCAAGCTCGAGCAGGGCTGGGACAAGTTCCGCGCCGCGACGCACGCCTACACGGCCACGGCGTTCCCGATGCTGACCGGCACGCTGATCACGGCCGCCGGCTTCCTGCCGGTGGGGTTTGCCAAGTCGGGCTCCGGCGAGTACGTGTTCTCGCTGTTCCAGGTGGTCGGCCTCTCGCTGGTGCTGTCTTGGATCGTCGCGGTGGTCTTCACGCCGTACATCGGCTTCAAGCTGCTGAAGGAGCAGCCGCACGACGCGTCGCACGACGAGGACGCGGTCTACCAGCGCGGCCTGTACGTGCCGTTTCGCCGCGTCGTCGAGTGGTGCCTCGCGCACCGCAAGGCGGTGATCGGCGTCACGGCCGCGGCCTTCGTCGGCTCGATCGCGCTGTTCAAGGCGGTGCCGCAGCAGTTCTTTCCGGCCTCCGACCGGCCCGAGCTGATGGTCGACCTGTGGTTGCCGCAAGCCGCGACGCTCGAGGCCAGCCAGCGCGAGGTGATCGCGCTGGAGAGCAAGCTGCGCGGCGATCCCGACGTGGTGGCCGTCACCAGCTACATCGGTACCGGCAGCCCGCGCTTCTACCTGCCGCTGGACGTGCAGACGCCGAACCTCAACCTCGGCGAGATGATGATCATGACCCAGGGTGGCGACGCGCGCGAACGCGTGCTGGCCAAGGTGCAGCAGTGGTTCGACAGCGACTTCCCGCTGGTGCGTGGTCGCGTCAACCGGCTGGAGAACGGCCCGCCGGTCGGCTACCCGGTGCAGTTCCGCGTCTTCGGCAGCGAAGCCGCGCAGGTGCAGGCGGTGGCCGACCAGGTGGCCGCGATCCTGCGCAGCCATCCGCACGTGCGCCGCGTCAACCAGGATTGGGGCGAGCGTCTGAAGCGCATGAAGGTCGACGTCGACCAGGACAAGGCGCGCGCACTGGGCATCACCTCGCGCGAGATCAAGCAGGCGCTGCAGGGTTCGCTGGCGGGCACCACGATCACCACCTATCGCGAGGGCGACGACGATCTCGACGTGATGGCGCGCCTGGTGCAGCCCGAGCGCAGCGACCTCAACACCTTGAAGGACACCAAGATCTACCTGCGCAACGGCCAGTTCGTGCCGGTGTCGCAGCTGGCACGGCTGTCGCTCGACAGCGAAGACAGCGTGCTGTGGCGGCGCAACCGCGTCCCGACGCTGACCGTGCGCGCCGACGTCGCCGGCGCCGAAGGGCCGGACGTCTCTCGCTCGCTGCAGCCGCGCATCGAGGCGCTGGCCCGCACGCTGCCGCTCGGCTACGGCATCGACGTCGGTGGTGCGCAGGAGTCGAGCACCAAGGCGAGGGGCTCGATCCTGGCGGTGATGCCGCTGGCGATCGTGGCGATCCTGGTGCTGCTGATGCTGCAGTTGCAGAGCATGCAGAAGATGGCGCTGGTGCTGCTGACGGCGCCGCTCGGGCTGATCGGCGTGTCGACGACGCTGGCGGCGTTTCGCATTCCGTTCGGCTTCGTCGCCATGCTGGGGGTCATCGCGCTGGCCGGCATGATCATCCGCAACTCGGTGATCCTGGTGGTGCAGATCGACCACGACCTCGCGGCGGGCCGCTCGTTGTGGGATGCGATCGTCGAATCCACCGTGCGCCGGCTGCGCCCGATCGTGCTGACCGCGCTGGCGGCCATCCTGGCGATGATCCCGCTCACGCACTCGGTGTTCTGGGGCCCGATGGCGTGGGCGATCATGGGCGGGCTCGCGGTGGCCACGCTGCTGACCCTGCTGTTCCTGCCGGCGCTGTACGCCGCCTGGTATCGCGCCCGGCGCCCCGAGCCGGCCGCGCCGGCCGCGCCCCGCGACGCGCCGAGCGCGCTCGCCCCGGTCTGACCGCCGACCACAAGGAACCACCATGAACTGCAATCACCCCGCCCGCGGGGCGGCAAGGGCCGCTGCATGCCTGTGGCTCGTCTTGGCCGCCGGCGCGAGCCACGCGATCGACCTGATGGGTTCGTACGAGAAGGCCCTGCACGTCGACCCGACGCGGCTGGCCGCCGACGATGCGGTCGCGGCCGGTCGCGAGAAGGCCAGGCAGGGCGACGCCATGCTGCGCCCGCGCATCAACCTGCAGGCGAGCGCGACGCGGCTGAACGATCGCTCGTCGGCCAACCTGCCGGCGCCACTCGACCAACTGGTCAGGTCGGAGAGCTCGGGCACCGCGAGCCAGGTGGCGTTGCAGCTGTCGCAGCCGTTGTACGACCAGGGCGCGCGGGCCGACAAGAAGCAGCTGCACCAACAGACCGCGCTGGCCGAGATCGAGTACCGCCAGGCACAGCAAGACCTGATGCAGCGCGTCGCCGACGCCTACTTCAGCGTGCTGCTGGCCCAGGAGTCGTTGCGCGTCACGCAGGCGGAGAAGGCGGCGGTCGCGATGCAACGCGACCGCGCGCAGGCGCGCTTCGAGGTCGGCCGCGGCAGGATCACCGACCTGCAGGAAGCGCAGGCGCGCCTCGACCAGGTGGTGGCCAAGGAGGTGTCGGCCCAGAGCACGCTGACCGCGTCGCAGGCGCAGTACCAGGAGCTGACCGGTGTGCCCGCAATCGGGCTGGCCACGCTGCGCCCGTTCGTGCCGACGCCGCCGCTGCCCGACGACCTTCAAGCCTGGCAGGCCAAGGGCGCGCAGTCGAACAGCCGCGTGCTCGTCAAGCAGGCCGAGCTGGTGATCGCGGGCGTCGAAACCACGCGCTATCGCCTGAGCGGCCGGCCGACGCTCGACCTGGTGGCCAGCGTCGCGGCCACCGGCCAGAGCGGCAACCTGTCGCCGGCGGTGGCGCCCGAGGGCAGCCGCTCGGCGGCGATCGGACTGCAGTTCAACATGCCGCTGTACACCGGTGGCGCGCTGAACTCGAAGGAGCGCGAGTCGCTCGCCAAGCAGCGCCAGGCCGAACACGACGTGGCTGGCGCCCAGCGCGACGCGCGGCTGCAGGTGCAGGACAGCTACCTCTCGGTGAAGACCGGGATCGCGCGCATCGCCTCGCTCGAGCAATCGCTGAAGTCGAACCAGACCGCACTCGAAGCCACCACGCTCGGCCGCGACCTCGGCACGCGCACCGAGCTCGACGTGCTCGATGCGCAGCAGCGCGTCCACGCCACGCAGCTCGAGCTGGCGCAGGCGCGCAACGACTACCTGCTCGGCCGCGTCCGGCTGGCCATGGCCGCGGGCGAGCTGCAGGAGAGCGACCTGCGCGCGCTCGACGAGTACCTGGTGCGCTGACGGTGGCCACGATGCGCGATCGCGACGTCGTCGCGTTGCAAGCGAAATCGGGCCCGGCGGCCGCGAAACCGGTGTGCAGCGCCCGGCCGGTGCAATGCCGGGCATTCCGTGCAGATACGCCCCACCAACTTCTCATCCCACTCAGGAGCCAACCATCATGGACATCAACGTCTTCCTGCCGCACGAAGTCAACGCGGTGCTGCGCGTACTGCGCACCGCACTCAACCCGGAGGGCGGCTTGAGCGACACGGAACGCCGCTTTCTCGACACCTACGCCGCGATCTGCGGGCGTGAGCCCCCGCGCCCCGACCCCGCGCCGATCGAGCCACACGAGGTCGTGATCGAAGGCAGCCACCGCCGCAAACGCCTGGTGCAGTTGAGCGCACTGGCCGT
>DATJYZ010000297.1:0-18326 GCA_035499355.1 Burkholderiaceae bacterium
GCCGGCGTTCAGCGCACGCTCGAACTCGTCGAACATCGCGCCGGCCTGGCCGGACTGCTCGCGCTGCCACCACTGCCAGCCGGTGATGCCGGCATAGACGAGCAGCGCCGCCACCAGCGTCCAGGTGATGAGGTTGCCGTACTGCTGCCAGAACGCCTTGAGCGCGTCGACTTGTTCCTGCTCTTGCAGGTCGAGGTGGGTGGCCATGCGATGTCGTCGGGTCGTGTCGGATGCGCGGGCGCCGGCTCGGCGCGGCCGCGATTATGCGGTGCGCAGTTCGTGCGCCCAGCCTGCCGCGTCGGCCAGCGGGCGCAGCCATTGCGCGACGGCGCCGCCGGCACGCAACGGCTTGACCGTCACCATGCCTTGCGTCAGCTCGTCGGCGCCGAACACCAGCGCGTAGCGCGCCCCGCTGGCGTCGGCCTTCCTGAATTGCGCCTTCATGCTGCCCAGGCCGTCCCGGCCGGCGGCGTTCATCTGCACCGCCACGCCGGTCGCGCGCAGCGTCTCGATGGCAGCCATCGCGCGCGGCATCGCCGCGGCGTCGGGGATGACCGCGAACACATGCAGCGCGCTGTTCGGCAGCGGCAGCTTCAGCTCCTGGACCAGCAGCAGCAGCCGCTCGATGCCGAGCCCGAAGCCGATGGCCGGCGTGGGCTTGCCGCCAAGCTGCTCGAACAGGCCGTCGTAGCGTCCGCCGCCGCACACCGTGCCTTGCGAGCCCAGGTGGTCGGTGACCCACTCGTAGACGGTGAGGTTGTAGTAGTCCATGCCGCGCACCAGTCGCGGGTTGATGCGGTACGCGAGGCCCGCCGCATCGAGCGCGGCGCGCACGGCGTCGAAGTGGGCCAACGACTCGCTGCCGAGAAATTCCATCAGCTTGGGCGCGGCCTCGATCAGCGGCTGCATCGCCGCACTCTTGGTGTTGTCGAGGA
Source organism: Burkholderiaceae bacterium (assembly GCA_035499355.1). Classification (GTDB taxonomy): domain Bacteria; phylum Pseudomonadota; class Gammaproteobacteria; order Burkholderiales; family Burkholderiaceae_C; genus JAEUPI01. Next base: position 936 of record DATJYZ010000297.1, read on the forward strand.
TGCGCAGGGGGTTGGTGTGCAGGCGGCGGCGCGCATCGTCGTCGAGCGCGTCGGCATGCCGCTCGAAGTGCGCGATCAAGGCCGCGCGATGCGCGGCCCGCTCGGCCGGCTGGCCGAGGCTGTTGATTTCGAGCCGCACGTGCCGGCCTTCGAGCAGACCGAGCTCGTGCCACAGGCGCCGCACCATCAGGATCTGTTCGGCGTCGACGTCGGGCCCAGCGAACCCCAGCGCCTCGACGTCGAGCTGGTGGAACTGCCGGTAGCGCCCCTTCTGCGGCCGCTCGTGGCGAAACATGGCGCCGATCGTCCACAGCCGCAGAGGCCCGTTGTACAGCGCGTTGTGCTCGATCATCGCGCGCACGATGCCGGCGGTGGCCTCGGGCCGCAGGGTGAGCTCGTCGCCGTTCATCGCGTCGCGCCAGGAGTACATCTCCTTCTCGACGATGTCGGTCATCTCGCCGAGGCCGCGCACGAACAGCGCGGTGGGCTCGACCACCGGCGTCAGCACGTACTGGTAGGCGTAGCGCGCGAGCACGCTGCGCACGGTGTCTTCGAACCACTGCCACAGCACCGAGTCGGGCAGCTTCTCCTTGCGCGGCACCTGGCCGGGCAAGATGTCGTTCATGCCCTTCACCGCGGTCAGCGGCGAAGCGTTGCGCATGGGCGTCGCGCTCGGTTCGGTCATCACGCGGACGCCACAGCGGCGTAGCGACGCGCCACGTAGTCCTCGACGATCTTCTGGAAGTCCTGCGCGATCGTCTCGCCGCGCAGCGTGACGGCCTTCTCGCCATCGATGAACACCGGCGCGGCGGGTGCTTCGCCGGTGCCCGGCAGGCTGATGCCGATGTCGGCGTGCTTGCTTTCGCCCGGGCCGTTGACGATGCAGCCCATCACCGCGACCTTCATCGCCTCGACGCCCGGATAGCGTGCCTTCCACAGCGGCATCTGCGCCCGCAGGTAGCCGTCGATCTGCTGCGCCAGTTCCTGGAACACCGTGCTCGTCGTGCGGCCACAGCCGGGGCAGGCGGTGACGCTCGGGTTGAACGTGCGCAGGCCGAGCGACTGCAGCACCTCGAGCGCGATCAGCACCTCCTGGGTGCGCGCCTCGCCGGGCTGCGGCGTCAGCGACACGCGGATGGTGTCGCCGATGCCCTCTTGCAACAGCAGCGCCAGTGCGGCCGTGGAGGCGACCGTGCCCTTGGTGCCCATGCCGGCCTCGGTGAGGCCGAGGTGCAACGGATAGTCGCAGCGCGCCGCCAGGGCCCGATAGACGCTGACCAGGTCCTGCACGCCACTGACCTTGCAGCTGATGATGACCTGGTCGGGGTTCATGCCGAGCTCGCGCGCGGCGTCGGCCGAGCCGACCGCCGAGCGCACGAGTGCCTGGTACATCACCTGCTTGGCGTCCCACGGCTCGGCGCGACGCGCGTTCTCGTCCATCAGCGCCGCCAGCAGCTCCTGGTCGAGGCTGCCCCAGTTGACGCCGATGCGCACCGGCTTGTCGTGGCGCATCGCCACCTCGATCATCTGCGCGAACTGCTTGTCGCGTTTGGCGCCCTTGCCGACGTTGCCCGGGTTGATGCGGTACTTCGACAACGCCTGCGCGCACGCCGGGTGGTCGCCGAGCAGCCGGTGGCCGTTGTAGTGGAAGTCGCCGACCAGCGGCACCTCGACGCCCATGCGATCGAGCTGCTCGCGGATGTGCGGCACCGCTCGCGCCGCCTCGGGTGTGTTGACCGTGATGCGCACGAGCTCGGAGCCCGCCAGCGCGAGCTCCTTGACCTGGATCGCAGTGCCGATCGCGTCGACCGTGTCGGTGTTGGTCATCGACTGCACGCGCACCGGCGCGTCGCCGCCGATGGTGACGACACGCGAACCCCACGCCACGCGCGCCTGACGCGTGCGATGGCGCCGCGGCGCCGCGGCAGCGATGGCGCTCTCGCCGAAGGCGGAATCGATCGCACTCAAGACGACGGCCTCACTTCAGATCCACGCGCACGACGTTGTCGCGATTGGGTGCGCCCAGCGTCACCGGCTTGCCGCGCAACGTCACCACGGTGGCCGGCGCGTTGCCGATCACCAGCTTCAGCGGCAGCGCGCCGTCGAGTCCGACCGCCTCGCCAGGCGCGAGCGTGCGCGACAGCAGCACGTTGCCGCGCGCGTCGCGCGCCTCGACCCATGAGGCCTCGCTGGCCCGAACCACGGCGATGCCGGCGGGCGGCACGTCCGCCGCGGGGCTGGCGCCCGCATCGGCCGCGTGCACCGTCTCGGCCATGACGCCCGGCACCGCGAGCGCCGGCGGCGCGGCTTCCACGGCCGCGGCGGGTGTCGGCACCGTTGCGGCGGCCGCGGTCACCGCACTGGCCGCGGGCGCCGCCGCCGGTGGCGCCTTCGCGGATGCCGCCTTCGGCGACTCGTCGACCGCCAGCTTCGGCATCGGTGGCAACGACGCCCACAGAGAACCGAGCTGCGGCCACAGCACGAAGCCGCCCGCCGCCACCAGCAGCAGGACCACGATCCAGAACACCGGCTGGTGCCACAGGCGCGCCTCGCTCGGCGGCTGGCGCCCGGGACGATCGTGGAACGGCGCCTTCAACCCGTGATCCACGCGTTCCAGCAGCGCGCCGGGCACAGCCGGCAGCAACTCGAGCACCGGCTTGGCGTCGATCTTCAGTGCACGGCACACGCTGTGCGCCAGCGCGCGCACGAAAGTGGCATCGGTCAACTGGTCGTAGCGACCGGCCTCGAGCGCCTCGAGCTTGGCCTGCGGCACCTTGATCGCTGCCGCCAGCGCCGCGATGTGCAAGCCCTGACGCTCGCGCGCCGCACGCAACATCGCGCCTGCGGTGCGTGCCTCGGAAGACGCCGACGCGGCCTCGTCAGTCATCGAAGCGGCCTCGCTGATACGCCACCGCCTCAGGCGCGTCGGGGAATCGATTGCTCAGCTGGCGGCCATAGTCGCGCACGCCGCGCTGATTGCCCATCTTGTTCTCGATGCGGGCGGCCAGCCACAGTGTCTGCGCATTGGTGAACTCCGGCACCGCATTGACGCGCCCGATGTAGAAGCGCGCCCGGTCGTACTGGCCGCGGCGGTACAGCACGTCGGCCAGGTTGAACGCCGTCACCGGGCTGGTCGGGTCGATCTCGTAGGCGCGCGACAGGCTCTTCTCGGCGTCGGCGAGGGCGCCGGTGCGCGCCTGGCAGACGCCCTGCGTCATCAGCGTGCGCGACAACCCGGCATAGCGCGGCGTGGCGATCGCCTGCTGGAACTGCGCGAACGCCTCCGGCATGCGCCGACTCTGGCAGAGGAACCAGCCGTAGTTGTGCATGGTGTCGGCATCGCGCGGGTTGAGCTGCAGCGCGCGCTTGAAGTTCTCTTCGGCCAGCCTGTCGTCGCCCTGACTCTGATAGATCAGCCCGCGCAGGTTGTAGGCCTCGGGCAGGTCGGGCTTGATCTGCAGCGCCAGCTTGATCTCGTCGAGCGCGACGTCGAGCTGGCCGCGGGCGTAATAGCCGGAGGCCAGCTCCATGCGGGTGCGCGAGCGACGATCGGCATCGGTCTGGTCCGACTCGGTGGGACGCTCGCGCTGCGTGTCGCCCGACGCCGACGTCGTCGTCGTCGTCGTCGTGCAACCCCACAGCGGACCCAGCACGCTCAGCACGGTGATCGCCAGGGCCAGCGTCGCTCGCTTCACTCGTCGCTCCTTGTTGTCGTGCGCGCCGTCAGCGTCTTGCCGGCACCAGCGGAATCGTGCCACGGCTCAGGCGCTGTGCGGCCCGAGTGCGATCGCGCACCTCACCGGCCAGCTGGCCGCAGGCAGCGGCGATGTCATCGCCGCGGGTGCGCCGTACCGTGGTGACGATGCCGGCATCTTGCAGCACGCCAGCGAACGCCGCGACGCGCTCGCGCGGCGAACGCGTGAGGCCCGAATCGGCGAACGGGTTGAACGGGATCAGGTTGACCTTGCAGGACACGCGGTCGCGCACCAGGCGCACCAGCGCGCGCGCCTGTTCCGGCGCATCGTTGACGCCATCGAGCATGCAGTACTCGAAGGTGATGAAGTCGCGCGGCGCGGCGTCGAGGTAGCGCACGCACGCGTCGAGCAGCTCGGCCAGGGGGTACTTCTTGTTGAGCGGCACCAGCCGATCGCGCAAGGCATCGTCGGGCGCATGCAGCGACACTGCGAGTGCGACCGGGCAATCTTCGCGCAGGCGGTCGATCATCGGCACCACGCCCGAGGTCGACACCGTGACGCGGCGGCGTGACAGGCCGTAGCCGTGGTCGTCGAGCATCACGCGCAGCGCCGGCAGCAGAGCGCCGTAGTTCTGCAGCGGCTCGCCCATGCCCATCATCACCACGTTGTCCACGGCGCGGGCGCCGTGGGTGCGGTTCTCGCGATCGCTCACGGACAAGTCGAGGCGCCGGCGCAGCAGGTGCTCGGCAAACCACAGCTGGCCGACGATCTCGCCGGTGGTCAGGTTGCGGCTGAACCCCTGGTGTCCGGTGGCGCAGAAGCGGCAGCCGACGGCGCAGCCGGCCTGCGACGACACGCACAGCGTGCCGCGATCGGCCTCCGGGATGAACACGCTTTCCACGGCGTCGCCACCGCCGACGTCGAACAGCCACTTGGTGGTGCCGTCGTCGGAGGCCTGTTCACTCATCACCGGCGGCGCCGTCACCCGCGCCTCCACCGGCAGGCGCTCGCGCAGCGAACGCGCGAGGTCGGTCATCTGCGCGAAGTCGGCACAGCCGCGCTGGTGGATCCAGCGAAACAGCTGCACGGCGCGAAACGGCTTCTCGCCGAGCCGCTCGCAATGGGCGATCAGGGCGTCGAGGTCGAAGTCGAGCAGGTTGACCACACCGGGGGGCGACGTCAGGCGGCGCGGGGCCGCCCCAAGCCGACTGAGCCCCCTCGGGGGGCAGCGAGCGCAGCGAACGTCGGGGTCAGCACGTTGGGTCAGCGGTCGTAGACGGCCATGCCGGGGAAGAAGAACGCCACCTCCACGGCGGCCGTCTCGGGCGCATCGGAGCCGTGCACCGCATTGGCGTCGATGCTGTCGGCGAAATCGGCGCGGATCGTGCCCTTGGCGGCCTTCTTGGGATCGGTGGCTCCCATCAGCTCGCGGTTTTTCGCGATCGCGTTGTCACCCTGCAGCACCTGGATCATCACCGGGCCGGAGGTCATGAACTTCACCAGGTCGTTGAAGAACGGCCGCGCCTTGTGCACGGCATAGAACGCCTCGGCCTCGCCGCGCGACAGGTGCGCCATGCGTGCAGCGACGATCTTCAAGCCGGCGCCTTCGAAGCGCGCCAGGATCTGGCCGATCGCGTTCTTGGCCACGGCATCGGGCTTGATGATCGAGAGCGTGCGCTCGACGGCCATTCAGTTCTCCTCAAGGTCCAGGTGCATCACGAACAACAACGGATTCTAGCGACGGGCCATCGCCACACGGCTGTCGCACAGACTGGCTAGCGCCGGCGCCGGCCACGGCCGCCACCACCACCACCGCCGCCGCTCATCTGCTTGTGAAACGCATCGGCGCCGATGTAGCCGACCGAGGTCTGCATCGGGTCGGGCTGCCGCTCGCCGCCGGTACCACCCTTGCTACCGCTCTTGCGACCACCACCGACGCCAAGGCCGCGCGACTTCTGCACGCCACGCTTGTCGTAGGTCTGCTCGAGCGGATTCGGGATCGGTCCGTCCTCGGAGATCTCACGCCGCGGCTGGCGCGCTTCGCGGATGGCGCGGCGGTCGAATGTCTGCTGCAGCGGATTGGGGATCGACGCGAAGTCGAGGTTGTCGTCGTCGTCGTGCGGCCGTGCTTCCTGCGGCGCGGCCGGCGCGCCGTCGCGCGGGCCGCGGCTGTCGCGCCCGCGCTGGCGGCGGTCGCGATTGTTCGGCCGGCCGTTGCCCTGTTCGCCCTGCTGCTGGCGAGCACCTCCGACCAGGGCCTGCAACATCTGCATGTCGCTGGCTGGCAGATCGACCCAGACGCCCCGGCGCAGGCCACGCGGCAGCACCACGCAGCCGTAGCGGATGCGGATCAGCCGGCTGACCGCCATGCCGAGCGCCTCGAACATGCGGCGCACCTCGCGGTTGCGCCCTTCGGTGATCACGACGCGGTACCAGTGGTTGGCACCTTCGCCGCCACCGTCCTCGACCGAGCGCATCGCCGCACGCTGGCCGTCGATCTCGATGCCTTCGAGCAGCTGCTCGCGCTGCTCGTCGGTGAGCGTGCCCAGCACGCGCACCGCGTACTCGCGCTCGACGCCGAAGCGCGGGTGCATCAAGCGGTTGGCGAGATCGCCCGAGTTGGTGAACAGCAGCAGGCCTTCGGTGTTGATGTCGAGTCGACCCACCGACTGCCACTTGCCCTGGTGCAGCCGCGGCAGGCGTCGGAACACGGTGGGCCGGTTCTGCGGATCGCCGTGCGTGACGATCTCGCCAGCCGGCTTGTGATAGGCCAGCACGCGCGCCGGCGGCGGCGAGATGCGGACCCGCACCGTCTGCCCGTTGACGCGGATCTGGTCGCCGGCAGCGATGCGCTGGCCGATGTGTGCCGGCTGGCCGTTGACGGTGATCTGGCCGTCGGCGATCAGCTGCTCCATGTCGCGCCGCGAGCCGATGCCGGCCTGCGCCAGCACCTTGTGCAGCTTGGGAGCATCGGGGGCCGCGGCCAGCACGCGCTTGGCCGCTTCAGCCTCCGGCTCCGGCGCGGGCTCGCTGTCGTAGGCGCCAGAAACGACGTCGGCGAAGCGCTCGCCGACCTCGACCGGCGTCCACTGCGGCGCCGCCACTGTCTCGCCCGCGGCTTCGCCGTCGGTTTCGTCGTCGTCCTCGTCGTCGTCGAGCTCGTCGACACTGTCGTTGCTCGCATTGACATCGTTGGGAGGACGATCCCCGCGATTGCGCCGCCCGCGTCGACGATTGCGGCTGCGACGCCGCGGCTGCGCGTCATCACCGGCACCGGATCGCTCGCCGGGGGCAGCTGCAGCGGCACCCGACGCCGCGGCAGCCGCCGACGGCGCATCGCCCTCCGGGCGCGGGGCATCGGCGGGCGCCGGCGAGACAGGGGCTGACGGATCGGGGTCGGTCGGGTTCATGGCTGTGGGGTCGGTTCGGAGGACGACGTCACCGTGTCGGTCGGATCGGCGGATTCGGCCAGGCCAACGGGACGCGGCGCAGGCTCCGCGTCGAGTTCGAGCGCACCCTGTCCATCGCCCAGCCGCGCCAGCAGGTCCGCCGATGGCGGCGCGCCAGTCGGGCCCTGCAACGCAGGCAACTCGTCGAGCCGCTCGAGGCCGAGGTCATCGAGAAACTGCTTGGTGGTGGCATACAGGGCCGGTCTTCCGGGCGCCTCGCGGGTGCCGATCGCCTCGACCCAGCCGCGGTCCTCGAGCTGCTTGATGATCGGGCCGCTGACGGTGACACCGCGAATGTCCTCGATGTCCCCGCGCGTCACGGGCTGCCGGTAGGCGATGATGGCGAGCGTTTCCATCGCGGCACGCGAGTAGCGCGCCGGCTTCTCCGGATTCAGCCGCTCGAGGGCGCCGCTGATGTCGGCACGGCTTTGAAAGCGCCAGCCGCTGGCCAGGCACACCAGCTCGACGCCGCGGCCTTGCCAATCGCGCGCCAACTCGTCGAGCAACGCTTGAATCGAACTGGAATCGGCCTGGTCTTCGAACAGTGCGCCCATGTCGCGCAGCGTCAGCGGCTGCTGTGCGCACAGCAGCGCTGCTTCGAGCACGTGCTTGGCCTCGAGGGTGGTCATTCGGCGTCGTGTCGGATCACCGGCGCGCGAGCGCGCCAAGATCGGCGTCCCTGGTTCGCTAGGATGTCGGCGCCGTGCCATGGCACGGCTGGTTCATGGTGCTACGTGAGCCGGTCCGGCCGGCATGGTGCGTGACTGTCAACGCACCGCTTCCCATCGGGAGCCTGCCGTTGCCGACGACCTTGGCAGCGGCCGCGCCCGAGGCGCGCTTTGGCAGCCATTGTAGCGCGGCCGTTGGCCTCGGCACTGCTATTCGTGCAGCGCGGCCTCCCAGGCGTGACGCAGATCGGACGGCAGCGGACTCTCGAAGGCCAGCGCGCGCGCATCGATCGGGTGCCGGAACGCCAGCCGGTGCGCGTGCAGGCCCTGACGCTGCAGGCCCCACGAGGGGCGTCCGCCATACAAAGTGTCACCGACCAGCGGATGCCCGCGCGCGGCCAGGTGCACGCGGATCTGGTGCGTACGCCCGCTGTGCAGCGTGCACTGCAGGCCGCTGGCGACCTGTCCGCGGGCGAGGCACAGCACGTCCGTGCGCGCGGGCTTGCCGCCCGCCACCACCGCCATGCGGGTGCGCAAGTGCGGGTCGCGCCCGATCGGCGCATCGATCGTCAGCTCGCGCCAGGTCGGCACGCCATGAGCCAGCGCAAGGTAGATGCGCTGCACCTCGCGCGCTGCGATCGCGCGCACCAGCGCCGTCACTGCCGGCGTGCTCTTGGCCACCACCATGAGGCCGCTGGTGTCCTTGTCGAGCCGGTGCACGATCCCCGCGCGCGGCAGCACCGCAGCACCGGCATGGTGGGCCAGCAGTCCGTTGAGCAGTGTGCCCGACCAGTTGCCGGCCGCCGGGTGCACCACCAGGCCAGCGGGCTTGTCCAGCACCAGCAGATGATCGTCTTCGTAGACGATGGGCAACGGCATCGCCTGTGGGCGGAACGCCAGCGCCTGCGCGGTCGGCCACAACGTCACCTGCAGATGCTGCCCGGCCTTGACGCGGCGCGATGCGCTGGCAACCACCACGCCGTCGAGCGTCACATGGCCCTGTGCGATCACCTCCTGCAGATGGCTGCGCGAGAACGCGCTCAATGACGACGCCAGCAGCTTGTCCACCCGCTGGCCGTGCGCCTCGACGTCGATCTGCCACGCGCGGCGCTCGGGCTCGAGCGCATCGGGCTCGGCCGCCGCGTCGTCGTCCCGCTCCGGCACCGACGCCTTCTGCTGCATCATTAGAATCGCCTCGTCAAACTGCCCCACTGCCGTCGTCGCGCGGCCCCGATGCCCGATGAAGGTCCTGTTGTCTGCCGCTCGTCCGACGCTGTGGATCGCCCTGCTGGCACTGGCCGTCGCCGGTTGCAGTTCGCCCACCATCAACGACAAGGACAGCGCCGAAAAATTGTACGCAGACGCCCGCGACGAGATGTCGTCGGGCAACTACGACAAGGCGATCAAGCTGCTGGAGCGGGTCGAGGGCAAGGCGGCGGGTTCCACCCTCGCGCAGCAGGCGATCCTCGAGCAGGCCTATGCGCAGTGGCGCAGCGGCGAGCGTGCGACGTCGCTGGCGACGCTCGAGCGTTTCATCAAGACGCATCCATCGAGCCCGGCGCTCGACTACGCGATGTACCTCAAGGGCATCGTCAACTTCAACGACAGCCTCGGCATCCTCAGTTCGATCTCGCGCCAGGACATCTCCGAGCGCGACCAGCAGGCGTCGCGCGACGCCTACCAGGCGTTCAAGCAGCTGGTCGACCAGTTTCCCGACTCCAAGTACAGCGCCGACGCCCGCGTGCGCATGGACTACATCGTCAACGCGTTGGCGGAGTACGAGTTGCACGTGGCACGCTACTACTACCGGCGCGGCGCCTACGTGGCGGCGGCCAATCGCGCGCAGTACACGGTGCGCGAATACCAGCAGACCCCTTCGGTCGAAGAGGCGCTCTACATCATGGGTCAGAGCTACGACAAGCTCGGGCTCAATGAACTGCGCGACGACGCTGACCGCGTGTTGAAGGCCAACTACCCCGACAGCCGCTTCTCGCGCGAGGGCATCCGCAAGCGCAGCACGCCGTGGTGGCAGTTCTGGTGAGCCACGCTCTCGACGAGGCGGCTTCAATGCGCGTGCGCGGCGGCCAGTTCGTCCAGCCACGCCAGCGCCTCGGCTTCGCTGGCTAGCGGGGTCATCGGCGGCAGCGCGCGCACCAGGCGTTGCCCATAGCCCATCTGACGCATGCGCACGTCGCCGATCACCAGCAGACCGCGGTCGTCCTCGTGCCGGATCAGGCGGCCCGCGCCCTGCTTCAGCGACACCGCGGCGTCGGCGACGAAGTAGTCGCTGAAGGCGTCGCGGCCACGCGCGCGCAGCGCGTTGGCGCGTGCCTGCACCAGCGGATCGTTCGGTGGCGGGAACGGCAGCTTGTCGATCAGCACGCACTGCAGGGCCTCGCCCGGCACGTCGATGCCCTCCCAGAAGCTCTGCGAGCCCACCAACACACGGCCGCGCCCGGAGACGAAGCGATCGAGCAGCAACCGCCGCGGCTGCGTGCCCTGCACCAGCACCTCGAGCGCGACGCCATCGCGCTCGGCGGCGTCGCGCAACGCCTGCGCGATCGGCTCGAGCGCGCGCAGCGTGGTGGTCAACACGAACGTGCGGCCCCCGAGCCGGCCAGCCAGCTTCGCGGCCAGTGCGCCGATCGCCGCTGGGTGGCGAGCATCGTTGGGCCGCGGCAGCTGCGCCGGCACCCAGACCCGCGCGTGGGCACGATAGTCGAACGGGCTGTCGACGCGCAGCTTGGCCGCGTCTTCCAGCGCCGCCGCCTCGCTGAACCAGCTCAGCCGCTCGTCGTCGCCGAGCGTGGCCGAGGTAAAGATCCAGCTGCGTGGCGCGCCGGCGCGCTGCTCGCTCAACAGCTCGCGAATGTCCAGCGGCGACTCGATCAGGCGGACATCACGAGGGCCGACGTCGATCCAGCGCACGCGCTCGGGCAGCGCGTCGCCGGCGAACAAAGCGGCCCGTTGAGCCAACTCGGTCGCGCGTTGCGCCAGCCGCGCTAGGTCGGGTGAGGCGCCGAGCAGGTCGTCCAGCGACTCGACACAGCGTTGCAGCGCCGCGGCCAGCGCGTCGAGCGCAGGGGCAAACGCCGGCGCGCGGGCGCGTTCGTCCCACGCCAGCTTGACGATGCCGCGCAGATCGCGCAACGGTCCGGCACAGGCCAGTCGCAGGTCGCGCGCCGCGTGCTCGCAGGTGGTGGCCAGAGCCTGCCAGTCGCGCAGGCCGCGCGCATGCGTCAGCCCGCCGGCCAGCAGGTCGCGCGCGAACTCGATCAACTGGCTGGAGCCGAGCTGCACACCGAGAAACTGCACGCCGGATTCGACCAGTTGATGGGCCTCGTCGAACACCGCCGCGTCGACCGTGGGCAACAGCTCGGCCACCCCGCTGTCGCGCAACGCGAGATCGGCGAAGAAGAGATGGTGGTTGATGACCACCAGATCGGCGGCCATCGCGTCGCGACGGGCTCGCATCACGTGGCAGTCGCGGTGCGACGGGCACTCGGTGCCGAGGCAGTTGTCGCGCGTCGACGTGACCAGCGGAATCACCGGCGACCGTTCGTCCAGGCCTTCGAGTTCGGCCAGGTCGCCGCTGCGCGTGGCCGTCGCCCATTGCTCGATGCGTGCCAGCGCGCGCACTGCGAAGCGGTCCGGCAGCGTGGCGCCTTCGCGCGCCTGACGCAGCCGATGCAGGCAGAGGTAGCTGGCCCGACCCTTGAGCAATGCCAGCCGGGCCGGCAGCCGCAACGCGCGCGTCAGGCGCGGCAGATCGCGCAGGAACAGCTGATCCTGGAGGCTCTTGGTGGCCGTGCTGACCAGCGCGCGGCGGCCGGAGAGCAGCAGCGGCACGAGGTAGGCGAACGTCTTGCCGACGCCGGTGCCGGCTTCGGCCACCAGCGCCTGGCGGTGCTCGATCGCCCGGGCGACGGCCTGGGCCAGGGCCTGCTGCGCGCTGCGCTCGACGAAAGCGGGATCGCTCGCGGCCAGTTCGCCGTCGGCCGACAATGTCCGGGCACAAGCCCGCTGCAGCGCCTGCGCGTCGCCGTCCGGGCTGCTCACGCGGGTTCCGGCGGATCGAGCTCGGTCTCGAGCCTGACGATCTGGTCGCGCAACAGCAGGCGGCGCTTCTTCAGCCGGCGCAGCACCAACTCATCGACCGGTGACTGCACCGCCATGGTGTCGATCGCACTGTCCAGGTCGGCATGCGCCATGCGCAGCTCGATCAGGCGGCGCTGTGGCGAATGCAGGTTCTCTTCCATGCACGAGGCGGCTGGGCAACGGCAATGTGCACTCGGGCGCGGCTTTCGTCCACCGGAGGCCACGGCGCGCACATTGCACGCCGCAGCACAGGGGCCGGAGTTTATATTCGGGCCATGCCTCGCGCCCCCAAGGGCTACCGCCTCGTTGCCGCCACCGGCATCCACAAGGGCGATCGCGCCTACCAGCAAGACCAAGTGGAGATCATGCCCCACCCGCGGGTGCCCGGGTGCGCGCTGGCCGTGCTGGCCGACGGCATGGGTGGCAAAAGCGGCGGCCGCAAGGCGGCCGACCAGGTGCTCCTGACGGCCAAGCAGATCTTCGAGCGCCATGCTCCGACCAAGGACGACGCCGGCGAGATGCTCAAGCAGATCGTCATGGAGTCGCACCTGATGATCAAGCTGACAGCCATCACGTCCGAGGAAGAGCCGCACAGCACCATCGCGGCCTACCTGATCGGACCGGAGCGCGAGTGCGACTACGTGCATGCCGGCGACTCGCGCGTCTATCACTTCCGCGGCGCCGACCTGGTCACCCGCACCAACGACCACTCCTACGTGCAGCGGCTGATCAGCGAAGGCAAGATCACCGAGGAGCAGGCCAACACGCATCCGCAGGGCAACTTGCTGACCGGTTGCCTGGGCACGACCAGCGACCCCCCGCTGGCCACCGACCACATCGACAAGCTCGAGGTCGGCGACAGCCTGCTCGCCTGCAGCGACGGCCTCTGGCACTACTTCACGCCCAAGGAACTGGGCGCGATCGTGCACGCACTGCCCCCGCGCGAGGCCAGCGAGATGCTGGTCAGCAAGGCGCGTCAGCGCGCGCGCGGTGCCGGCGACAACCTCTCGCTGGCGCTGATCCGCATCGACTCGCTCACCTGATTGCCGACGCCGCTGGCTTGGGCGTTGACGCCGGCGGCGCGCCCGGCACCGGCAGCGGTGCGGCCGGTGGCTTCTCGGCGGCGCGTTCGGCGTTGCGCTTGCGCACCGCGTCCTCGTGCGCCTGCGCCCGTTCATGACGCTCCTGCCCCTGCGCCGCACGGCGGTCGGCCTCGGCCTGTGCGGCGGCGGCCTCATCGGCCGAACGTGGCTCGAAGCGGCGCCCCGGCTTGGCGGCGCTGGCACCGGACGGTGGCGTGCGCACGTGCGCCGGCGGCGCAGACGCCGCCGCGTTGCGCTCTGTCGCGGCGGCCTGCTGGGCCTGCTGCGCCTGCTTCTCCGCAACACGCTGGCGCCGCTCCTCGGCACGGCGCTTGCGGTGCGCGTCGTCGAGTGCCGCCTGCTCGCGCGCAACGCGATCGAGCGTGGCCCGACGCTCTGCCTTGGCCCTGTCGACGCAGCTGGTGACGACGAAGCCGCGCTCGCACTCGGTCACCGCCGTCTGATAGCGGGCCTCGGCGGCGGCGCGATCGGCGTTCAGTTGGCTGCGCCGGTCCTTGTCGGACACCTCGCCTTCGGCTGCCCGCGCGACCATGGCGGCCACCAGGCCGGCGGTGATCCAGGCGCATCGCACCCACGCGCGCATCGTCGCCTCAGGTGATCGCCGTTTCGACGTCGCGCCGTTGCAGCGCGAGGTACGCGGGCGACTGCATCTCGAGCAGCCGCGACACCGTGCGCGGAAACTCGTGCGCCAGCGGGCCGTCCTCGTACAGCGCCTCGGGCGGCACCGCGGCCGAGACGATCAGCTTGACGCGCCGGTCGTACAGCACATCGACCAGCAGCGTGAAGCGCCGCGCCTCGCTGGCCAGCCGCGGCGGCATCTGCGGCACGTCCGACAGCAGCACGGTGTGGAACTGCTGCGCCAGCTCGAGGTAGTCGTTCTGCGAGCGTGGGCCGCCGCACAGCGTCTTGAAATCGAACCACACCACGCCGCCGGCGCGGCGCAGCGCGCGCAATTCGCGCTGCTCGATGTGCAAGAGCGGGCTTTCGTCGCGGGCCTCGGCCAGCCGGTCGAAGGCCTTCTGCATCGCCGCGGTGGCCTCGGGCCCCAGCGGATGGTGGTACATCGACAGATCCTGCAAGGTGGCGCGGCGGTAGTCGTGAGGACCGTCGACGCTGACGATCTCGAGCCTGTCCTTCAGCAGCTCGATTGCCGGCAGGATGCGCTCGCGGTGCAGTCCGTTGGGGTACAGCGCGTCGGGATGGAAGTTCGACGTCGTCACGATCGACACCCGGTTGGCGAACATCGCCGCCAGCAGCCGGTGCAGGATCATCGCATCGGTGACGTCGGCGACGTGGAACTCGTCGAAGCAGATCAATCGATGCCGCCGTGCGATGCGCCGGCCCAGCTCGTCGAGCGGATCGGTGGTGCCCTTGAGATCCTGCAGCTCGCGGTGCACCTCGCGCATGAACTCGTGGAAGTGCAAGCGGGTCTTGCGCGTCAGCGGCACCGACTGAAAGAAGCAGTCCATCAGGAAGCTCTTGCCGCGCCCGACCCCGCCGTGCATGTACACGCCGCGCGGGATCGGCGGGCGCACGAGCCAGTCGCCGAGCCGCCTCAAGACCGGCTCGCTCCCCCCCGGGGGGATGGCGCTCGACGCCAAGGGCGCCCTCAACATCTTCGTCACCGCGTTGCTGCGCCGCGCCTTGTAGTCGGCCCATTCGTTCTCGCAGCGCTCCAGCGCGTCGATCGCTCGTTGTTGTGCGGAGTCGCTCGTGTAGCCGCGTTCGGCCAGCGTGCGTTCGTAGAGCTCGCGGACCCCCACGTCAGTCGGCGCTGGGCCGCTCCCGAGCCGACTGAACGCCCCCACGGGGGGCAGCGAACGAAGTGAGCGTGGGGGCTGTCAACTTCAGAAGTTCAGCGCGCGCTTGTCGACGGCCAATGCAGCTTCCTTGGTGGCCTCGCTCAACGACGGGTGGGCGTGGCAGATGCGCGCGATGTCCTCGGCCGACGCCTTGAACGACATCGCGACCACCGCCTCGGCGATCAGCTCCGACGCGAAGGGACCGATCACGTGCACGCCGAGAATCTCGTCGGTGGCCGCGTCGGCGACGACCTTCACGAAGCCAGTCGTGTCGCCGAGTGCGCGCGCACGACCGTTGGCCATGAACGGGAACTGGCCGGACTTGACGGCACGGCCGGCAGCCTTCAACTGCGCCTCGGTCTGGCCGACCCAGGCGATCTCGGGCGATGTGTAGATCACCCATGGAATGGTGTTGAAGTCGACGTGGCCATGCTGTCCGGCGATGCGCTCGGCGACCGCGACGCCCTCTTCCTCGGCCTTGTGCGCAAGCATCGGGCCGCGCACCACGTCGCCGATCGCCCAAACCCCCTTGAGGTTGGTGCGGCACTCGTCGTCGACCACGATGGCGCCGCGCTCGTCGAGCTCGAGGCCGACCGCCTCCGGGTCGAGGCCCGCGGTGTGCGGCACGCGGCCGATCGAGACGATCAGCCGCTCCACCTCGAGCATGGTCGGCGCGCCCTTGGCGTTGGTGTAGGCGACCGTGACACCCTTCTTCGTCGTCTTGACCTCGCCGATCTTGACGCCGAACTGCAGCTTCAGGCCCTGCCTGCCGAAGACCTTCAAGGCCTCCTTCGCCACCGCCTCGTCGGCCATCGGCAGCAGGCCCGGCAGCGCCTCGAGGACCGTCACCTCGGCGCCGAGCCGGCGCCACACCGAGCCCATCTCCAGCCCGATCACGCCCGAGCCGACGACGCCGAGCGTTTTTGGCACGCCTTGGATGCGCAGTGCGCCGTCGTTGGACAGGATGCGGTCCTCGTCGAACGGCGCGCCCGGAAGCTGGCGCGGGCTCGAACCGGTGGCGACGATCACGTGCCTGGCACTCAGCGTCTCGTTGGCGGCTCCGGCCACCGCGATCTCGTAGCCGCCGTCGGCCGCCTTCACGAACGAGCCGCGGCCGTGGAAGAACGCGACCTTGTTCTTCTTGAAGAGGTAAACGATGCCGTCGTTGTTCTGCTTGACCACCTGGTCCTTGCGCGCGAGCAGTTTCTTCAGGTCGAGGCTCAGCTCGCCGACGCCGATGCCATGGTCGGCAAAGTGGTGCGCCGCCTGCTCGTAGTTCTCGCTCGACTGCAGCAGCGCCTTGCTCGGGATGCAGCCGACGTTGGTGCAGGTGCCGCCGGGTGCGGGGCCGCCGGCGGCGTTCTTCCAGTCGTCGATGCATGCCGCCTTGAGGCCGAGCTGCGCGGCGCGGATCGCTGCGATGTAGCCGCCCGGCCCGCCGCCGATCACGACGACATCGAATGCCTGTGCCATATCGTGCCCGCCTTCAGATGTCGAACAGCAGGCGCGCCGGATCCTCCAGCGCCTCCTTCATCGCCACCAGCGACAGCACCGCCTCGCGGCCGTCGATGATGCGGTGGTCGTAACTGAGCGCCAGGTAGTTCATCGGCCGCACCACGACCTGGCCGTTCTCGACCACGGCGCGGTCCTTGGTGGCGTGCACGCCGAGAATGGCGCTCTGCGGCGGGTTGATGATCGGCGTCGACAGCATCGAGCCGAACACGCCGCCGTTGCTGATGCTGAACGTGCCACCGGTCAGCTCCTCGATGCCGAGCTTGCCGTCGCGCGCCTTGACGCCGAACTCGGCGATCTTCTTCTCGATGTCGGCGAAGCTCATCTGGTCGGCATTGCGCAGGATCGGCACCACCAGGCCGCGCGGCGAGCCCACCGCGATGCCGATGTCGAAGTAGCCGTGGTAGACGATGTCGTTGCCGTCGACGCTGGCGTTGACCACCGGGTAGCGCTTCAGCGCTGCCACCGCCGCCTTGACGAAGAAGCTCATGAAACCGAGCTTGACGCCGTGCTCCTTCTCGAACTTCTCCTGGAAGCGCTTGCGCATCTCCATCAACGGCGACATGTTGACTTCGTTGAAGGTGGTGAGGATCGCGTTGGTTGCTTGGGACTGCAGCAGTCGTTCGGCCACTCGTGCGCGCAGGCGCGACATCGGCACCCGCTGCTCCGGCCGGTCGCCGAGGTTCGGCGCGATCGGTGGCGCCACCGCGGGCAGCGCCGCCGGCAGCGTCGGCGCGCTGATCGGTGGCGCAGCGGGTCTGGCCGGCGTGGGCTGCACGGCCGCCGCGAGGACGTCGCCCTTGGTGATGCGGCCGTCCTTGCCGGTGCCGGTGATGGTCCCCGGGGCGATGCCCTGATCGGCCATCAGCTTGGCCGCGGCGGGCATCGCGACGCCCGCCTTGCCGGGTGCTGCGGCTGCCGCGGCGGCCGCTGGTGCGGCTGCGGCCGCTGCAGGTGCAGCGGCAGGCGCAGCAGCGCTGGCCCTGGCCGCAGTGTCGATTCTCGCGATCAACTGGTCGCTGGTGACGGTACCGCCATCGCCGACCACCAGCTCGGCGAGCACA
>DATJYZ010000298.1:0-6272 GCA_035499355.1 Burkholderiaceae bacterium
CACGTGCGTTCGCTACGAAGGCTTGCCCCCCGGGACAGGCCGCGCAGCGGCCAGGGGAGAGGCCGTGAGGGGCGGGCGATCCGCGTACGGGTTCCCCGGACGCGGATCGTGCCCCCTCGGGAGGCGGCCGCCAGACGGCCGGGGGCCCAATGACCAGTCACATCCTGCAGCCGCGGCCCGGATCGGCGAGTGACTTCGAAGCGACGCCGATCACCTTGTTCTCCTTGCCGACCACCTGGCGCAGGTACATGTCCTGCACCGGGTTGTGGTTCTTGCCGAGCGTGAAGGTGCCGCGCGGGCTGTCGATCCTGGCTTTTTCCAGCGCGGCGGCGAACTCGGCCTTCTTGCCGATGTCGCCGTTGGTCGCCTTGAGGCCGATCGCCAGCATCTGCGCCGCGTCGTAGCCTTGCACGGCGTAGACGTCGGGCTGCAGCTTATAGGCCTTGGCGTACTCGAGGCGGAAGGCGTTGTCGCGCGGCGTGCCGAGGCTGTCGCCATAGTGCAGCGTGGTCAGCAGGCCGTCGGCGTCGGCGCCTTGTGCTTCGAGCGTGCCGTCGGTGAGGAAGCCGGCGCCGTACAGCGGGATCGTCTTCTTCAGCCCCGCGGCGGCGTAGTCCTTGACGAACTTCACGGCGCCGCCGCCGGCGAAGAAGGTGTACACCGCGTCGGGCTTGAGCGAGGCGATCTCGGTCAGCAGTGCCTGGAACTCGACGTTGGGGAAGGGCAGGCTCAGTTCCTTGACGACGGTGCCGCCGGCCTTGGTGAACGACTCCTTGAAGCCGCCGACGCTCTCGTCGCCGGCGGCGTACTTCCAGGTGATGGTCACCACCTTCTTGTGGCCCTTCTTGGCCACCACCTCGCCCATCGCGTAGCCGGGCTGCCAGTTGGAGAACGAGCTGCGGAAGATGTGGCTGGCGCACATCGGCCCGGTGACGGCATCGGCGCCCGCGTTGGGCACGATGAGCATGGTGCCGGAGTCCTTGGCCGCCTTGGCCATTGCCATCGCGACGCCGGAGTGCACGGTGCCGACGATGACGTCGACGTTGTCGCGCTTGATCAGCTTGTTGACGTTGTCGGTGGCCTTGGCCGGATCCGACTCGTCGTCGACCTTGACGAACTCGATCTCGCGGCCCGTCAGCTTGCCGCCTTGCTCGCCGACGTAGAGGCGGAAGCCGTTCTCGATCGCCACGCCGAGCGCGGCGAAGGTGCCGGTGTACGGCAGCATCAGGCCGACCTTGAGCTTGGACCCTTGCGCATTGGCGCTGCCAGCCACCAGCGAGGCCGTGGCGGCCAGCGCCAGCGCGGCGACGGACAGGCGGCGAGAGAGTGTGGTCATCGTTTGTCTCCTGAGGTGGCCGCGAGGGCCGTGGGTTGGTGTTCGGAGGGTTCGTTGACGGCGGCGATGAAGCCCGCCACCGCGTCGATCACGCGCTGGGGTTGGTCGCGGTGCGGCGAATGGCCACATTGCGGCAGCTCCAGCAGCACTGTGTGCGGCACGCGGCGCGCGATGGCGCGGATCTGCTCGAGCGTGCCGTACTCGTCGTCGACGCCCTGGATCGCCAGCAGCGGGCAGGCGATCGACGCGATCTCGGCTTCGATGTTCCAGTGCGCGAACGGCGGATCGAGCCAGATGTCGTTCCAGCCGCGGAAGGCGGAGTCGGGGTCGTCGTGGTATCGCGCCAGGCGCTGACGGAGATCGCCGTGCTCGTAGTGGTGGCGCGCCTGCTGGATGCTGGCGATCGAGAGGTCCTCGACGAACAGGTGCGGCGCCATCGCCACCGTGCCGGCCACCTGGCGCGCAAAGCGCGCGGCGTGCAGCAGCGCGATCGAGGCGCCGTCGCTGTGGCCGAGCAGCCAGGGTGGCTGCTCGATGCGATCGACCTGCAGCGCGTCGAGCAGCGCCGGCAGCAGCTCGTGCGCCTGGCGGTGCATGAAGTCGAGGCCCCAGCGCTGGTGCGCGTCGCGCGGCGTCGAGCGGCCATAACCCGGGCGCGAGTAGACGATGCCTTGCATGCCGGCGGCGTTGCACAGCCTGCGCGGAAAGTCGCGCCACATCGCCACCGAGCCCAGGCCCTCGTGCAGGAACACCACCGTCGGTGCCCGCTCGCGCGCGCGCGCCGGCGCGATGCGCTGCACCTCGATGCGCACGCGCCGCCCGTCCCACGGCAGCTCGACGAATTGCACCGCGTGCGACATCGCCGTCGTTTCAGTGCGCCTTGCCGGCTTCGCGATCGCGCAGGCGGAAGCGCTGGATCTTGCCGGTGGAGGTCTTCGGCAGTTCGCCGAGGAACTCGATCTGCCGCGGGTATTTGAACGGCGCCAGCCGCGTCTTGACGAAGGCCTTCAGCTCGTCCTCCAGCTGAGGGCCGGCGCTGTGGCCCGGCTTGAGCACGACGAATGCCTTGGCGCGCGTGAGTCCTTCGGCATCGGCGACGCCGATCACGGCGGCTTCGAGCACGGCGGCATGCTGCGCCAGCGTGGCCTCGACCTCGAACGGCGACACGTACTGGCCGCTGACCTTGAGCATGTCGTCGCTGCGGCCGGCGTAGGTGTAGGTGCCATCGGCGTTGCGCACGTACTTGTCGCCGCTCTTGGTCCACGCGCCCTGGAAGGTCTCGCGCGACTTCTCGCGGTTGGCCCAGTAGAGCAGCGCCGAGCTCGGGCCGCCGATGTAGAGATCGCCGACCTCGCCGTCGGGCACCGGGCGGCCATCGTCGCCGCGCAGCTCGATGCTGTAGCCGGGCACCACCTTGCCGGTGCTGCCGTAGTGCACGTCGCCCGGCCGGTTGGAGATGAAGATGTGCAGCATCTCGGTCGAGCCGATGCCGTCGATCAGCTCGCAGCCGAAGTGCGCCTCGAAGCGCTCGCCGAGCTCCTTGGGCAGCGCCTCGCCGGCCGACGAGCACAGGCGCAGTGCGACGTCGCCGCGCCCGGGCAGGTGGGGCGACACCATCATGCCGGCGTAGCCGGTGGGGGCGCCGAAGAAGAGCGTCGGCTTGAGGTTCCCCGCGCCGCCGGTCCAGCGCTTGAACACCGCATCGGGCGTCGGCCGCTCGGCCATCAGCACCACCGACGCGCCGGCCCACAGCGGAAACGTCAGTGCGTTGCCGAGGCCGTAGGCGAAGAACAGCTTGGCCGCCGAGAAGCAGACGTCTTGTTCGGTGATGCCGAGCACGCCGTGCCCGTACAACTCGGCCGTCCAGCGCAGGTTGTGCTGCGAGTGCACGGTGCCCTTCGGGCGACCGGTCGAGCCCGATGAATAGAGCCAGAACGCTGGCTCGTCGCCCGAGGTGGCGGTTGGCTGCACCTGCGGCGGCGTCGCCGCGAGGCGGGCCCCGAGGTTTGCCTGGCGTTCGGCCAGCGCGGCGCCCGGATGCGCGATCCAGACCTCGCGCACCTCGTGCGGCTGCGCCATCGCCGCGTGCAGCGCGGGCAGGCACGACGGCGAGGTCAGCACCAGCTGCGCGCGGCTGTGCGCCAACATGTAGGCGTAGTCGTCGGCGGTGAGCAGCGTGTTCACCGCCACCGGCACCACGCCGGCGTACAGGCAGCCGAGAAAGCTCACCGGCCACAGGTTGTTGTCCTGCATCGCCAGCAGCACGCGCTCGTCGCGGCGCACGCCGGCGGCGCGCAGCGCGGCCGCCATGCGCTGCGCTTGCTCGGCGAGCTGGCCATAGGTCAGCGTGCCATGGTCGTCGACGTACGCCGGCTTGGCGGCACGCGCAGCGTTGCGCGCGAACAGATCGGCGGCGAAGTTGTAGGGCGCGCCCGACGAGGTGGTGGATGCCATCGCAGCCTCTTTCAACGCTGGGTGAACTGGATCTGCCCTTCGGGCAGCAGGTACAGCACGAGCGCGCGCCCGCCGCTGACGGTAGGCGTGTGGGCGCTGCCCGGCGGATAGACGCACCAGCCGGCGCCGTGGCCGTCGAAGCGGGCGTCGCCGGTCAGCGGCATCACCAGGTCGATCTCGCCGGTCGGGTGCGCGTGGTGGCCACCGGCGATCGAATCCATGTCGACCACGTCGACCGAGAAGCGCGCGGTGTCGTCGGCGGGCTTGACCACGCGGCCATAGCGGATGCCGGCGTGCTCGCGGCTGCACATCCAGCCTGCGGCGACGCCGTCGACGCAGGCCTGGCGCAGCCGTTCGTAGTAGCCGGCGCTGCCAGGCCCGTGCTCGCGGTTGAGCCACTGCTGCAGGTCGGCGTCGAGCGCGCGGCCGGCCAGGCCGCGGGTGAACTCGACGATCAATTGGCGGAACTGCGCTTCCGACATCGTGGGGGTGCTCCTGGTGCGACGGTCTGCGGGCGGCGCCTTGCGACACCACGGCTTATGCATTATTGTGCGTGCCGTCCCGCGCAGATTACCGGGGCGCCGTCCGGACTGTCAAGCACTATATTGCATGAGCCGCTCTGCCGCGCCGCGTTCCAAGCGACCTTCCAAGGCGCAGGTTGCCACTGCTCGCGGCGCGAAGAAATCGGCGCCGACCCGGGCATCGCGTGCCGGCGCCAAGACCGTTGCCCCTGCGGCCGCGCGGGGCAACGGGCACGACCGCCTGCTGGCCGCCCTCGGCGAGCGGGTGCGCAGCCTGCGCGCGCGACGCGGCCTGACGCGCAAGGCGGTGGCGCTGGCCGCCGGCGTGTCGGAGCGCCACCTGGCCAATCTGGAGTACGGCATCGGCAACGCGTCGATCCTGATCCTGCAGCAGGTGGCGCTGGCGCTGCAGTGTCCGCTGGCCGAGCTGATCGGCGACATCACCACCTCGTCGCCGGAGTGGTTGCTGATCCGCGAACTGCTCGAGTCGCGCAGCGAGGCCGACTTGCGACGCGCGCGCGTCGTGCTGGGCGAGCTGTTCGGCACCCGCGGCGACGCCAAGGCGCGCACCCACCGCATCGCGCTGGTCGGCCTGCGTGGCGCCGGCAAGTCGACGCTCGGCCAGATGCTGGCCGACGACCTCGACTACCCGTTCGTCGAGCTGTCGCGCGAGATCGAGAAGTTCGCCGGCTGCACCATCCGCGAGATCCACGATCTCTACGGCACCAACGCCTACCGGCGCTACGAACGGCGTGCGCTGGAGGAGGCGATCCAGATCTACCCGGAGGCGGTGATCGCCACGCCGGGGGGCATCGTGTCGGACGCCGCCACGTTCAACGAGCTGCTGACGCACTGCACCACCGTGTGGCTGCAGGCGCAGCCCGAAGAGCACATGCAGCGCGTCGCCGCGCAGGGCGACATGCGACCGATGGCCGCCAGCGCCGAGGCGATGGACGACCTCAAGCGCATCCTCGCCGGGCGCTTGTCGTTCTACTCGAAGGCCGACATCGCGTTCGACACCAGCGGCCAGACGCTGGAGCAGGCCTTTCGGGGGCTGCGCGACGAAGTTCGCCGCACGCTCGGACTGCCGGCCTGAGCGGCGAGGGAGTCATTGACCCTGCCCACCCCGCGGG
The DNA here is from genome assembly GCA_035499355.1 of Burkholderiaceae bacterium. Lineage (GTDB taxonomy): Bacteria > Pseudomonadota > Gammaproteobacteria > Burkholderiales > Burkholderiaceae_C > JAEUPI01. Next base: position 5,445 of record DATJYZ010000298.1, read on the forward strand.
TCTTGACGCCGCCCGGTATATGCATTATCGTGCATGCCTCGACACCAAGACCCATCGATTGCGTGCACTATAGTGCCAGTCGAGTGCCAACCAGGAGTGGCCCGCCATGAACCCAGCCGCCGTCGACTACCGCACCGATCCGTCGCACTACCGCCACTGGAAGCTGAGCTTCGATGGTCCGGTGGCCACGCTGGCGATGGATGTCGCCGAGGATGCCGGCATCCAGCCCGGCTACAAGCTCAAGCTCAACAGCTACGACCTCGGCGTCGACATCGAACTGCACGACGCGCTGCAGCGCATCCGCTTCGAGCATCCCGAGGTGCGCTCGGTGATCGTCACCAGCCTCAAGGACCGGGTGTTCTGCTCCGGCGCCAACATCTTCATGCTCGGGCTGTCGAGTCATGCCTGGAAGGTGAACTTCTGCAAGTTCACCAACGAGACGCGCAACGGCATCGAAGACAGCTCGGCGCACTCCGGGGTCAAGTTCGTGGCCGCACTCAACGGCTCGTGCGCCGGCGGCGGCTACGAGCTGGCGCTGGCGTGCGACGACATTCTGCTGGTCGACGACCGTTCGTCGTCGGTGTCGCTGCCCGAGGTGCCGCTGCTCGGCGTGTTGCCGGGTACCGGCGGGCTGACGCGGGTGACCGACAAGCGCCACGTGCGCCACGACCTGGCCGACATCTTCTGCACCACCACCGAAGGCGTGCGCGGCCAGCGCGCCGTGCAGTGGCGGCTGGTCGATGCGGTGATCAAGCCGGCGCAGTTCGGCGCCGCGGTGCAGGAGCGTGCGCGCAAGCTGGCCGAGGCCAGCGACCGGCCGGCCAATGC
>DATJYZ010000299.1:0-2579 GCA_035499355.1 Burkholderiaceae bacterium
CTGATCGAACAGATCCCTGTGCTCGATGCGATCGAGCATGCAGGTGGTGAGCACCGCGTGGAAGTCGCGCTTGCTCTCGAACCCTGCCAGCTTCAACGCCTGCAGCGCCAGCTGCACACGGTCGGTGCCCACCGCCATGCCCGCACTGCGCAGCACGCGGGCGAAGTGCATGACGTTCTCGGCGAGATGGCCGGGGGCTTGACGCGGGACGGCTAACACGGAGTCAATCTCCCACGACGACCGAGCTCGCAAGGGGGCGACTTGTGGCGCGGCGAGCATCGCAGCGGCACGCTTGGCACGCGCGCAGCGCGTGCAGGGTGTTCTGACTCGCGGCGATTGTCCGAGCGAAACGACCGAGGGGAGTGAAGCGAGTTTCGCCGCGCGAGCGCGCTGCGAGAAGCACAGCGGAGTCGGCCGGCAAGGCCGACCGCGACACCGGGAGCCCCTGCCGGGCGCCGCCCGCCGCGCCGCAACCCACGCCAACAGTCGATCGGCCTCACCGACTCACACCGGCGCACGCGCTGCGTTGCGCACCTCTTCGAGCAGCCGCGCCGCCTCGCCGCCTTGCATGCGCGCGATGTCGTCCTGGTACTTGAGCAACACGCCCAGCGTGTCTTGAATGACCGCCGGGTCGAGCACCAGCGCGTCGAGCTGCATCAGCGCGCGCGCCCACTCGATCGTCTCGGCGATGCCCGGTTGCTTGTACAGCTCCACCTGCCGCAGCCGCTGCACGAAGCCCACGATCTGCTGCGCCAGCTGCTGCGCGACGCCGGGCACGCGCCGCTGCAGCACCTGCAGCTCGCGCATCGCATCGGGGAACGCCACCCAGTGGTACAGGCAGCGCCGCTTCACCGCATCGTGGATCTCGCGCGTGCGGTTCGACGTCAGCACCACGATCGGCGGCGTCGAAGCCCTGATGGTGCCCAGCTCGGGAATCGTGATCTGGAACTCCGACAGCACCTCGAGCAGGAAGGCCTCGAACGGTTCGTCGGCGCGGTCGAGCTCGTCGATCAGCAGCACCGGCGGCACGTTGCGCCTGGGGTCGATCGCCTGCAGCAGCGCGCGCCGGATCAGGAACTTCTCTGAAAACAGCTCGCCCGCCAGCGCGTCGCGCCGCGCACGCTCGCGCTCGACCGCGCCGCTGGTCTCGCCTTCGGCCTCGGCCAAACGGATCTCGAGCATCTGCCGGCCGTAATTCCACTCGTAGGCGGCGCCGGCGAGGTCGAGCCCTTCGTAGCACTGCAGCCGGATCAGCTCGCGGCCGAGCATGCCGGCCAGCGTGCGCGCGATCTCGGTCTTGCCGGTGCCGGGCTCGCCCTCGAGGAACAGCGGCCGCTGCAGCTTCAGCGCCAGGAACACCGCCGTGGCGAGCTGGCGATCGGCCACGTAATCGAGCGCGAGCAGTCGCTGCTGCAGCTCGTCGATGCTGGCAGGGATATCGGTGGCACTCATGCAGGATCAGAAAAAACGCCGCACCCGGTGCGGCGTTTCAGTGTGGCACAACGGCCGACGATCAGCCCACCGCCCTCTTGGCCAGCACCGGGATCAAGGCAGCACGGTATTCGGCCGAGCCGTGCAGATCGCCGTTGAGCCCCTTGGGGTCGATCTTCACGCCGTCGCACGCCGCGCCCGACCAGTTGCCTGCGAGCTTGTCTTCCAGCGGCTTGGCGCGGAATACCCCGCTGCTGCCGGCGCCGGTGACCGCGACACGCACACCGCCCTTGCCCTTGGCGACGAACACGCCCACCAGCGCGAAACGCGACGCCGGCTGCTTGAACTTCTGCCAGCCGGCCTTCTCGGGCACCGGGAAGCTCACCGCGGTGATCACCTCGCCGTCGTTGAGCGCCGTGGTGTACAGGCCCTTGAAGAAGTCGTCGGCCGCGATGGTGCGCTTGTCGGTGTGGATCGTGGCGCCCAGCGCCAGCGCCGCGGCCGGGTAGTCGGCCGCCGGATCGTTGTTGGCCAGGCTGCCGCCGATGGTGCCGCGGTTGCGCACCTGGCGGTCGCCGATGCCGGCGGCCATTGCGGCCAGCGCGGGGATCGCCTGCGCGATCTCCTTGCTCGCCGCGACCGTGGCGTGCGTGGTCATGGCGCCGATCTTGACGACTCCGCCCGACACGGTGATGCCCTTCAGGTCGGCCAGGCCGCCCAGGTCCACGAGGGCGGCCGGTGCGGCCATGCCGATCTTCATCGCTGCCAGCAGCGACTGGCCGCCAGCCAGCAACTTGGCGTCGGCGCCTCCGGCCGCACGCGCGGCATCGGCCACCGAGGCGGGCTTCGCATAGTTGAACGCTTGCATGTTCAGTGCTCCTTCGCGGGTTCAGCGGGCCGCGGCCTGGGCCGCCTTCCACACGTTGTACGGCGATGCCGGCATCGGCACGTCCTTGACGCCCAGCGCGTTGCAGATCGCGTTGATCAGCGCCGGCGGCGAGCCGATTGCCCCGGCCTCGCCGCAGCCCTTGACGCCCAGCGGGTTGTGCGTGCACGGCGTGCCCTTGACCGTCTGCACGTTGAAGGTCGGAAAGTCGTCGGCGCGCGGCATCGCGTAGTCCATGTAGCTGCCTGACAGCAACTGACCG
>DATJYZ010000300.1:0-11669 GCA_035499355.1 Burkholderiaceae bacterium
CCTCAACAACCTCCAGCGTGAGCTTCGGCGCCGGCGCCCGCTTACCCCAAGGCTTGCCATCCACCCGCGCCGCCTCCAACCAATCGCGCAAGTACTGCTTGTCATAGCTCGGCGGTGACGTGCCTTCGCGGTACGAGTCGACTGGCCAGAATCTTGACGAATCCGGTGTCAGTACTTCATCCATCAGGGTGAGGACGCCGCGCTCGTCGAGCCCGAACTCGAACTTGGTGTCGGCGATGACGATACCGCGCGTCAGCGCGTAGGCGGCCGCCTCGCGGTACAACTGAATGGCCACGCGGCGGACCTCGGCCGCCAGATCCGCGCCGATCATCGTCTCGACCTGCGCATAGGTGATGTTCTCGTCGTGCGCTCCCGCTTCGGCCTTGGTCGCCGGCGTGAAGATCGGCTCGGGCAGCCGCGACGCTTGCTTCAACCCGGCGGGCAGCGCGATGCCGCACACCGTGCCGCTGTGCTGGTACTCCTTCCAGCCGGAGCCGGCCAGGTAGCCGCGCACCACGGCCTCGATCGGCAGCGGCTTCAGCCGCTTTACCAGCATCGAACGGCCGCGTACCTGCTCCACCTCGTCAACGGCGACCACGCTCGTCGGATCCTCGCCGGTCAGGTGGTTCGGCACCACGTGCGCCAACTTGTCGAACCAGAACAGCGCCATCCGCGTCAGCGTCTCGCCCTTGCCGGGGATCGGTTCGCCCATCACGACGTCGAACGCCGAGATGCGGTCGCTGGCCACCATCAGGATTCGGTCGCGGCCAACGGCATAGTTGTCGCGCACCTTGCCGCGCGCGATCAACGGCAGCGAATGCAGATGGGATTCGAACAGCGCGCGTGCCATGGTGGGGGTGCCTCGTTCTCGCTCGCCGCGCCCCGGGCGGCGGAAGGCGCCTATTGTGCCGAGCGTGTCCGAGCGCGCCCCGGTCCGACGGCTCTGTGCCGCACTCGTGCAAACCCGTGCTTGCCATCCAACGAGACAAGGCCCGCCAGCTCGATGCGAGCGGGCGGGCCTTGTGGCAGGCTTCTTCAGCGGGTGCGCTTCACATCACCGTTTGGGCAAGCTCTCCGCGACGGTACTTCTGCGCCATCGCCGTCAGCGGCGCCGGCTTGATCGTGCCGGCCTGGCCTTCGCAGCCGAACTGCAGGTAGCGCTCCTTGCAGATGCGGTAGGCCGCCTCGCGGGCGGGCTTGAGCCACTCACGGGCGTCGAACTTGTCGGGATTCTCGGCCAGGAACTTGCGCACCGCGCCGGTCATCGCCAGCCGGATGTCGGTGTCGATGTTGATCTTGCGCACGCCGTGCTTGATGGCCTCCTGGATCTCCGACACCGGCACGCCGTAGGTCTCCTTCATCTTGCCGCCGTACTGGCGGATCTGCTCGAGCAGATCCTGCGGCACGCTGGAGCTGCCGTGCATCACCAGATGCGTATTCGGGATGCGCTGGTGAATCTCCTTGACGCGGCCGATCGCCAGAATGTCGCCGGTGGGCTTGCGGGTGAATTTGTAGGCGCCGTGGCTGGTGCCGATGGCGATCGCCAGCGCGTCGAGCTGGGTCTTGCGCACGAAGTCCGCGGCCTGCTCGGGGTCGGTGAGCAGCTGCTCGCGCGTCATCGTGCCCTCGGCGCCGTGGCCGTCTTCCTTGTCGCCCTTCATCGTCTCCAGTGAGCCGAGGCAGCCGAGCTCGCCCTCGACGGTGATGCCCAGTTCGTGCGCCATCGTCACCACCTTCCTCGTGACGTCGACGTTGTAGTCGTAGCTGGCGATGCTCTTGCCGTCGGCCTGCAGCGAGCCGTCCATCATCACCGAGCTGAAGCCGAGGTCGATGGCGCCTTTGCAGACCTCGGGGCTCTGCCCGTGATCCTGGTGCATCACCAGCGGTACCTGCGGATAGGCCTCGGTGGCCGCCAGGATCAGGTGCTTGATGAACGCCTCGCCGGCGTACTTGCGGGCGCCGGCACTGGCCTGCAGGATCACCGGCGCGCCCACCTCGGCGGCCGCTGTCATCACCGCCTGCACCTGCTCGAGGTTGTTGACGTTGAATGCCGGGATGCCGTAGCCGTTTTCTGCGGCATGGTCCAACAGCTGGCGCATCGAGACGAGTGGCATGGCATTTCCCCGTGTTGAATCTGCGGATCCGCCGGCAGCACGGGCCGGAAGAGGCACGCAAATTTTACCGGCGCCGCGTTGCCGGGCGGACGAAACCATACCCTCGAGAACCCCGCGAACGGGGCCTGCCTCCGGCCGCCCGCCTAGCGGGTGCCGGCCATGCACTTGCCGAGCACGGTCATGGCGGCCTTCGCCATGTCCATGCGGTCGGCCTCGCTCATCTTGGCCTCCAGCGCTGCGGCCTCCTGCCGCTTGCCCTGCATGTCGAGCATCATCCAGCGATAGCCGTCGGCCGATACCAACGGCTTCGTCTCCCTGGCGGTGCACTGGCAGAACGCCTCGCGGTTGACGACGCCCATCTCGCGGCTCATCGCCCGGTTGGCGCTGCTGCGCTGGCCCTCTTGCACGCACGCTGCAGCGAACTCCGACTCGCTCGGCCCGCTGCTGCACGCGAGCAGCGCGCACGCGAGGGCGCCGAACGTCAATGCGGGGACAAGGCTACGAGCAGTCGTCATGTCGGTCTCCTGGTGGGGGCTCGCGGGGTCATCAGCGCCGCGCCGCAAAGGCCTCGGTCCTGCGCGGCCTCGACCGCTCGGTCGTGGGCCGGACCGGTCTGCGCCGAGCCGGGTGGCGCGCACACGCCGCCGGCGCGCGCCCGGCCGCAAGGCCGATCGCCCGGCGCTGCGGGACTGCCCTCGGGCGTGCCAGCACGGCGCTACAGCTTCACGTTGGCCGCCGCGCCCTTGCCCTGCTCGGCTTCCTGCTGGCGGCGCTGTTGCTCCATCGCCTGCAGCTCGGCCTGCAGCGAGCGCCCCGTGCGGTACAGCGCAGCCTGGTCCATCAGGCCGACGTTGAGTTCCTGCGCCAGCAGCGGGTTCTCGCGGCTCAACACGATCATCGCCGTGATCGTCAGGCCGCAGGCGTCGCTCCAGGAGTGCGAGTCGCCGGCACGCGCGCTGATCGTGCGGCAGCTCCCGTAGCCGCGCGTGCCTTGCGCCAGCGGCGTGCCGGCGGCGTCTTGCACCCAGTCCAGCCGCATCCACTGGTTGGGCTGCTGCTGCGTGAACTGCGGCTGGCCGTACTTCTGCACCAGCGCGGGCAGCAGCGTGTCGGCGGTGGGCATCTCGCCGGGCTTGAAATGTTGCTCGCGCCAGATGCCCAACACCTTCTCGCGACCGGGCACGCCTGGCGACACGACGGTGATCTTCTCGGCCACAAAGGTCCACGCGCGGTTGCCGACACCGCACTTGTTCATCTCGTCCATCGTGCTGTACTTGCACGGCCGCGTCTCGCCGACGTGGGCGGAGAACGCCTGCGGCGCGATCTTGATGCCGTAGGTGCGCAGGCCCTGGATCCAGGTGCCCTCGAAGCTGACAAAGGCGTCCTTGTGGAGGCAGCGCGTGAAGTTGAGCGCGTCCTCGCGCGGCATGCCGAGCTTCAGACCGACCACGTCGGGGCCGGGCAGCGCCGGGTCCACCTTGACCGAGCAGTCCGGCGGCGGCAGGCCGTCGCCCGGCTTGTCGGGCGCCTTCGCGGCCGTGGTCCTGGCCGGCAGCGCGGGCTTCGGCGGCTCGGACTTGCCGCAGGCAGTCAGCAGCACTGCGATCACGAGCGAGAGCGTCGGCAACGAGGTCATCGTTTCGGGCCTGGGTCCGGTGGGAGGCTTCATGGCGGGTCCTGCGCGGGTGGGGATGGCTCGAGCCATCGATCAGGTCGATTTGGCGAACGCCACGTTCTTCGGCTGCGTGAAGCGATCGCGATGGCCAGAATTGGCCTGCGTGATCCAGTCCTTGATGCAGACCATCAGGTTTTCGTAGTTCTTGTCCTTGGCGAACACCGTGATGCGCCCCTTGGAGAGGATCGCCGCCTCGGTCTTGCCGTCGTACTCGGCGACGCAGACAACGCCCTCTTCCTCGCCGCCACCGTGCGTCGCGTTGCCGCTGATCTGAATCGCGCCGCCGACCAAGCCCATCTCGGCCGTGACGTCGAGGTTGTGCATCAGCGTCGGCATCGCCTTGCCGACCAGTGCGTCCAACTGGGCCTTGACCTTCGGTTCCTTCAGCAGCGCGGGATAGTCCGGCGAGCCCACGTACTTGCGCAGCGGCGGCGTGGTCTGCGCCGGGCCGGCACCCGCGGCCAGCAGCAACGCGGCGAGGGCCGCGGGCCGTGCAAGCGATGTCGGCGAACGCATGTCGGTCACCCTCCCGTGCCTTACGGCTGATTTGTCGGTGCTGGCATCGCCGTGGTGCCGGCCGGGGCTGCCGGCAGGTTGGCCAGGCCATCGGCCGCCTCGAGCTTGGCCTGATCGCGCGCGGCCTTGGTGCCGCCACCGCGCGCCAGCGTGTTGAGCGCCTTGATCAGGCCGTTGGGGCCGGCATCGGCCGTGGCGGGCGAAGGCGGCGGCGGAGCCGCGGCGCTCGGCTCCAGGGCGGCGACCGATACCGCGTCCAGCATGACCCCGTAGTTGCCGCCGTTCAGCGACGTGAAGCGCAGCGTGGCGCTCGGCCCATCCGCCTGGAAGGTGCCGCGCCAGACCTGGTAGGCGTTGAACGGCCAGCGGGCGGCATCGTGCTGCACCTGGCCGCGCAGCAGGGGCGACATGCCGACCACCTCGACCTGTGCGCGTGCCGGCACGGCGCCGATGCCGTTGTTGCGCGAGTAGTGGAACGTGAGCGCGTAGTGCTGGCCCGCCGTGGTGGCGATGCGCGTCGCCAGCACGCCCGGCCCGGGCGTACCGGCGAGGTCGATCGCTTGCGTGCCGTCGAGCGCGGCGGTCTCGGTCCTGACGCGCGTGTTGACGATGTCGATGCTGCCCGACTCGACGATCCAGGTCGCGCTCCGGGTGGTGAACGACTGACCGGCTCGCACCACCGTGTAGTTGCCGCTGGCCGGCGCCTCGAAGCTCTCCGCCAGCACGAGGGCCGTCGCCGCGGGCGGCGTCACGGGCAGGGGTGCGGGCGAGGGCACCGGGACGGCGCGCGGCATCGACGGTGCGGCCGCGACCGAAGGATCGGCGACCACGATGGTCAGCGTACCCGCGTGCAAGCCGAACAGGCCGGGGCCCTGGCGGTTGTTGGCCTTGCGGATGTTGAAGCCGACGTGGCGGATGCCCGATGGCACCGACAGCTGGCGCACGATCGCCGTGACGTCGACCGGCTGCGTGAAAGCCGGATTGGTGGCGCAGTCGGCGCGCATCTGCGCCACGCGGGTGCCGGCGGTCGAGTCGGCGACATCGCCGCGCCCGTCGCCGGCATAGGCATAGACGTCGATCACCACCGGCTCGGCGCCGGAGCACTGCGATTGCTTGCCGCTGAACTGGAACGTCGCCGAGCGGATGCTCGAGGGCATCGCCTCCGGCAACTGATACTCCATCGAGGTCACGTAGTTGGCACCGACGCCGGGCTTCGCACCCGAGGCCCGCTGCCAGAAGCCGACTCCCAGCGTCTTGCGCGGCACGACCTGCGTGCCCGGCGTCACGTACTCCCACGACATCGCGACCACCGGCTGCAGCGCGATGGCGCGATCGGTGGCAGACGCCGTGCCCGCCACCAGCGCTCCGCTCAGCAGCAACGGCCAGTGGATGTATTTCATCGTCATCTCCATTTCTCGATCAGCGGTTGCGATCTGCCCTGTCCGGCCGCTGCCGCGGTCCTCGGGTCGCCGCCACACGCGGCGCGCCGTGCATCCCATGCATTCGTCGCATTCCCCGGTTGTGCGAAGCCGTCGTCGGACGATGCCGATCACGGTAGGAGCGCCCGCGTTACTGCGGTGTTACTGCGAGCCCCGGTCTCACGAGACTAGCGACGCGCAGCGCGAAAGCACCTCCCATTTGGGAGTGACCGGCGCTAAGCTGTTCGTTCGAGGGGGATGTCGCGGTGTCGGAGTACCTGCCGGAGGACCTGGCCGATGCCGTGTATCGAGCTGCGCTCGAGCCGGCAGCTTGGCACGACGTGATCGAGCTGATCCGCGGGCGATTCCCGTCGACCGTGCAGGCGTTCTACCTGCTGCACCTCGAACCGCGCCACATCCAGCCGATCTGCGTGGCCGGGCTCGACACGCGCTGGCTCAAGTCGTTCGACGCGCTGTACTTCGCGCCCGACAACCCGTGGATGCGCGTGTCGAGGTTTCTGCATCGGCCCGGCGTGGTGCGCACCACCGAGCGGCTGGAGTCGTTTCTCAAGGACCCCGGCGTGCTCGACCGGTCGACCTACTACAACGAGTGGATGCGGCCGCAGGGCTTCAAGCACAACATGGGCAACACGCTGCTGTCGGAGCACGGCGTCGTGGCCAACATCACGTTGTTCCGGTCACCCGACATGCCGAAGTTCGACGCCGACGAGGTGAGGGCGTTCGAGCTGCTGAGCAAGCACATGACGCGCTCGCTGCAGATGTCGGTGCGGTTGCAGCAGCCCGAACACGGCAGCGCCAGCACGGCCGCGCTCGACGCCGTGCCGCATGCCGTGGCGCTGCTCGATGGGCGCCGGCACGTGCTGTACGCGAACGCGGCGATGGAGGCGGTGCTGCGCCGGCGGCAGGGCCTCGCGGTGCGCGATGGCATGCTGCGCGCGCTCGATCCGCACGCCGACTCGGCGCTCGGCGCGCGTCTGGCGGACGCGCTGGCGGCCGATCGCGGTGCGACGCAGGGTGTCGCGCCGTTGACGATGCCCTGCACGGGGCAGGACCACCTGCTGGTGCGTGCTTTGCCGGTGACCGGTGCATCGTCGCGACTGCTGCCGTTGCGTGCCACGGTGCTGCTGCTGGCGACGCCGGGATTGGCCAATGCGGCTCCATCGCACCTGGAATTGCGCCAGGTGTACGGCTGCACCGACGCCGAGGCGCGGTTGGCGCAGCGTCTTGCCGAGGGCCGGGCGCTGCGCGAGGCAGCGCGTTCACTGGGCATCACGTACGGCACCGCGCGGGTCTACCTGAAGATCGTGTTCCAGAAGATCGGCGTGCACACGCAGGCGCAGCTGGTGGCCAAACTGCTTGCCGACGCAACGCGTCACCGGCAGCACGCGACGCGGCACTGAGGCGCCCCGGCGCCGCGCCGGCGCATCCGCCGGTCAGCGCCCCGAGCGGTCGGCCGCCGCCAGCAATGCCCGATTGACCGGGTTGCGCTGCAGGAAGCTGTCGCGAAACTCCTCCGGCACATTGGGCAGCGCGACGCGGCGCACCCATTGCGCACCGCGCGCCAGCGCGAGCAACGAGTGATCACCGTCGCCATTGGCATCGAACACCTGTGCGGCGATCCACCAGGCTTCGCCGACGTACATGTCGGCCGGCTGCACGTGCGCCATCTGCTCGACCAGCTCGCGCATGGCCAGCGCCGCGTCGTGTGTGTGCCCGGCGCGTGACAGCGCCTGCGCGCGGCGCAGCCCGGCCTTCATCGCGACGCCGGCGAACTCGAGCTGGCGAGCCAGCTGCAGTGCGTCGTCGCAGCGCTGCAGCGTGACCTGCGCGTCGTCGTCCTCGGCGGCGTCGATCATCAATTGCATGCGCGCGTGTGGGTCGTCGCCGCCGCCCAACGTGTCGAGCGTCGCGCGCAGCTGCCCGATCGCCGGGTGGCCGAGTGCACGGTCGATGCGCGCCGTCACTTGGGCGCCGCGCACCTGCACCGCGCGCACCGGCGGGCGTTCGTAGCCCAGCATCTGCCGCGCGCGCGCGAACTGGCCGAGGTCGAGCAGGAATTGCGCCTTGTGATTCGACGCCAGCGCGATCCACAGCACCTGTTTGTCGCGCGCAAAGCGCTCGAGCGCGGCATCGAGATGCTCCAGCGCTTCGCGGTAGCGGCCGCTGAGCCCACAGTACAGGCCGACGTAGGTGTGCACCACGCCGCCCTCGGGGCCGTCGGTGGCGCCGAGCTCGGTCTGGATCGCCAGCGCGCGCTGCGCGAGGTCGAGGGCTTCGTCGATGCGACCGAGGTTGCCTTTCACGGTGGCGAGGTTGGAGGTCAGTGTCGCCAGTTCGGCCAGGTCGCCGAGCGCCTGCGCGTTGTCGATCGCCTGCTGCAGCGCGAACGAGGTGTCGCGCAGCCGGCGCACGCCGTTGAGCGCATACGCGTAGTCGGCCCAGAAGCGACCGCGCTGCTTGGCGTCGGCTTCGCGCTCGACCCGGCCGCGATGCGGCTCGATGATGGTCAACGCCTCGGCGGGCCGTCCGGCCTGCGTCAGCCCCACCGCGTGCAGGCAGGCGGCCTCGAGGTCGAGCCTGGGCGAGGCGAGCTGGCGCGCCAGCGTGCCCGCCTGCTGGGCCGCCGCGATGCCCGCCTCGTGGTCGGCCGCCATCAATGCGGCCATCGCCTGTGCGATCAGCGCGGCGGCGCGTTCGTGGTCGGATTGCGCCGACTGCAGCAGCGCGTCCACCGTCACCCGCGCCGGCGCCACGCCGCGCACGACGATCAACGCCGGGACGCTGTCGCAGCGCGCGCGGAAGGCGCGCTCGCGCGCTCCGGCGCGGTCGAAGCATGAGGCTGCCTGCTGCCAGCACTCGACCTCGTGCGCGCGCTGCGACGCATTCTGCGCCTGCTGCGCGGCCGCGGCGTAGGCCTCGCCCGCCTGCAGCCATTGGCCGGCGCCTGCCCAATGTGCGGCGACCCTGGCACTGGCCGCGCCGCGGGCCTGCAGGTGGCGCGCGATGCGCTCGTGCAGCAACTCGCCGATCGGTGCCGGCACCGAGGCGCGCGTGGTCTCGAGGATCAGGTCGTGTGCGAACCCGCCGTCGCGAATGACGTGCGCGGTCTCCAGCTCGCGCCAGGGCTCGGCGATGTCCAGCGGATGCTGCTCGAGCACCGCAGCCGCCAGCTCGGCACTGAAATTGGCGCCTGCCAGGGCGGCCACCCGTGCCAGCTTGAGCGCCGCCGGCGTCAGCTGCGCCAGGCGGCGCTCGATCAGCGCGCTCACGGTCGATGGCTGTGGCAGCCGGACCTGTCCGTCGGGGCGTGGGCCATTGCCCGACAGCACGAGGTCGCGCAGCGTCTCGAGCGCGAACAGCGGATTGCCACCGCTGTGGCGCAGCAGGGCTGGCGCCAGACGCGCTGCGTCCAGCTCGGGCAGGCCGAGCGAGTCGATCAGTTCCTGCAGCTGGCCGAGGTCCAGCGGCGACAGCGTCACCACCTCGATGCGTTGCGCCTCCTGCAGCGAGTGGCGCAGCTGCCGCGCCGCGCCGCCGGCGTCGGCCGGACGTTGCGCGAGGCCCCAGTGCAGTGCCGCCAGCGCGTCGGCTTCGATCAACGACTGCAGTAGCTCGACGCTGGCACTGTCGGCGAAGTGCAGATCGTCGACCACCAGCGCGCCAAGGCCCAGGCGCACGGCGTCATGCAGCGCGGCCTCGACGGTCCGCTGCAGCAGCAGCCGCTGCGCCTCGCCCGACAACGCCACCCCAGGGCCGAGCTCGGGCAACAGCAGCGCGAGCTCCCGGGTGCGCGCCGGCGTCAGCGCAACGGCATGCCGGGCCAGCACGGCACGCAGCAGGCGGGCCATCACCGCATAGGCCACGCCGCTGTCGCCGGAGCGCGCCTTGACGCTGGTGACGCTGCTGCCCTCGCCAGCCGCGAAGTCGTTCAACAGCCGGCTCTTGCCGATGCCGGCCTCACCCGTCAGCAGGAACGCCCGCGCGCCGGACCAGGCGCGCTGCAACGCCGCCCACTCGCGGTCGCGGCCGATCAGCCGCGGCGGGCGCAGCAGGCTGGCCGGCGCCACCGCGCGCCGCGCCGGCAGCGTGGCGCCGCCGCGCTCGATGGTGGCGAGCAGCTCGATGGTTTCGGCCGACGGGCGTGTGCCGAGCTCGTCCTTCAGCTGCTGCTCGTAGCGCTCGAACGCCGCAATCGCCGCGGCGCGGTCACCGCGCAGGTAGTGCAATCGCATCAGGCGACGCTGCGCGTGCTCGGCCAGCGGGTCGGCGTCGATCAGCCGTTGCGCGTACACCAGGCCCTTGGCGATCGCGCCTTCGCGCTCGCAACGCGACGCCGCGGCGGCCAGCGCCGCGTCGCGCTGCTCGTGCCAGCGGCGACGCTCGGCCCGCAGCCACTCGGCCAGCTCGGGCAGATCCTCGAACGCGTGGTCGCCGAGCAGTTCGAGCTCGCCGGCGTGCTCGTCGCCGTCGATGCGCTGCAGCGTCGTGGCGATGTCGGTCTGTACGCCATCGGCCAAGCGCAGCAGCGCGCCGCTGTCGACCAGTGGCACGTCGGTGCGTCGTCGCAGTCGGAACAGCCGCTGCCGCAGGCTGGTGTCGGCCTGGCGCGCTGTGGCGGCAGGCCACAGCAGTGCCGCCAGACGCTCCGCCTTGATCGGACCCGACAGCGCGACTACCGCCAGCATCGCAGCGTCCTTGGGCTGCAACACGATCGCCTCGCCCGCGGTGCCCGGCACCAGGGCGGGCGCGCCGAGCAGGCACAGTCGCCAGACCGGTGCTGGCTGACCCGATGCTGATTCGGTGGCGCTGGCGTGCGGCATTGCGGACAGTGTCGTGCATCCTCCGTCCCGCTGGCACGGTGGGGCTCGATCCGCCGACGGTAGGCGCGTACGCGTTACCGGCGGGTTACTGGCGTTCAGCCAACCCGGCAGACCTTCAGCATGTTGGTGCCACCGGGGTAGCCCATCGGTTCGCCACAGGTGATGGCGTAAGTGTCACCGGGCTTGAGCGTGCCGCGTTCCACCAGCAGTCGCTCGGCCTCGGCAAGCGCGCGGTCGCGGTCGGTGAACGAGGGCATCAGGATCGGCTGCACGTTGCGGTACAGCGCCATGCGGCGCTCCGAGTTGGTCTTCGACGTCAGGCCGAAGATCGGCACGTGGATCAGGTGGCGGCTCATCCACAGCGCGGTGGAGCCGCTTTCGGTGAGCGCGATGATCGCCTTGCAGCCGAGGTGGTGGGCGGTGAACAGCGCGCCCATCGCGATGCTCTGGTCGATGCGGCCGAAGTGCTTGTTGGTGAAATCGGCCTCGAGCTGCACTTCTTCGGCGCGCTCGGCCTCCAGCGCGATCAGCGCCATGTGTTCCACCGTCTCCACCGGGTACTTGCCGGCCGCGGTCTCGGCACTGAGCATCACCGCGTCGGTGCCGTCGAGCACGGCGTTGGCGACGTCGCTCACTTCGGCGCGCGTGGGCACCGGGTTGACGATCATGCTCTCCATCATCTGGGTGGCGGTGATCACCACCTTGTCCATCTCGCGCGCCATGCGGATCATGCGCTTCTGCAGGGCCGGCACGGCCGCGTTGCCGACCTCGATGGCGAGGTCGCCGCGCGCCACCATGATGCAGTCGCTGGCGCGCAGGATGTTCTCCAGCTGAGGGATCGCCTCGCTGCGCTCGATCTTGGCGATCATCGCCGGCTTGTGGCGCTGCGACTCGCCGGCCACGTTGGCCAGCTGGCGCGCCATCTCCATGTCAGTGGCGCTCTTCGGAAAGCTCACCGCGACGAAGTCGGCCTGGAACGCCATCGCGGTCTTGATGTCCTCCATGTCCTTGGCGGTGAGCGCTGGCGCGGTGAGGCCGCCACCCTGCTTGTTGATGCCCTTGTTGTTGGACAGCACACCACCGACCTTGACCCGCGTGTTCACGC
>DATJYZ010000301.1:0-15110 GCA_035499355.1 Burkholderiaceae bacterium
GCCCGCCGAGGGTTCCTACTGTGGCGGTCGGCCTTGCAGGTCGACTCCGCTGCGATGCTCGCAGCCCGGTCGCGCGCCGAAACTCGCTGCGCTCCCTGCGGTCGCTCCGCTCAAACAGTCGGCGCGAGTCAGATCACGAAGTGCGCGCTGCGCGCGCACCGACCGGCCTGCTGCACTTCTCGCCGCCCCACAAGTCGCCCCCAGCGGGCACCACCCGCCGCGCTGAGACGCCCGCGGTGTTTGTCGACGAACCGGGCCGTGCGACTGAGCACCGCAGGAAACCCGGAGCGAAGCGGAGGGCTGCCGCATCACGAGCGCCGGCGCACACCCGCCCGCGGCTTCGCTCGCTCCAGCCGAGCGCACTCAGCGAGGCAAAGCGGCGATGAACGAAGCAGACCCCCCGCTGCTCTCCGCGCGCAACCTCACCGTGCGCTTCGGCGGCGTCGTGGCGGTCAACAAGGTCAGCTTCGACGTGCGGCGCGGTGAGGTGTTCACGATGATCGGGCCCAACGGCGCGGGCAAGACCACCGTCTTCAACCTGATCAGCCGCATCTACGATCCGACCGCAGGCGAGATCCTGTTCGAGGGGCAGCGCATCAGCGGCCTGGCGCCGCACCGCATCGCCGAGCTCGGGATCGCTCGCACCTTCCAGAACATCGAGCTGTTCGAGAACGCGTCGGTGCTGCAGAACCTGCTGATCGGGCACCACGTGCACCAGAGCAGCGGCTTCGCGGCCAATCTGCTCTTCCTGCCGTCGGCTCGGCGTGCCGAGCGCGAGGCGCGGTTGCAGGCCGAGCGCGTGATCGACCTGCTCGACCTGCAGCACCACCGCGATTCGCTGGTGCACGGGCTGCCGTACGGCGTGCGCAAGGTGGTTGAGGTGGCCCGCGCGCTGTGCATGCGCCCGAAGCTGCTGCTGCTCGACGAGCCGTCGTCGGGGCTCAACGTGGAAGAGACCGAGGACATGGCCTGGTGGATCCGCGACATCCGCCACGAGCTGGGCATCACCGTGCTGATGGTCGAGCACGACATGAGCCTGGTGTCGCGCGTGTCCGACCGCGTGCTGGCGATCAACCAGGGCGAGGTGCTGGCGCTCGGCACGCCAGCCGAGGTGCAGGCCCATGCCGGGGTGATCGAGGCCTACCTGGGGTCGGCGGATGACATGGCCGGCCTGCGCGGAAGGGCTGCCGCATGAGCGCCGGCGCGCAACCGGCCGCGGGCGACCTGCTGGCGCTGGCCAACATCGAGAGCGCGTACGGCCCGATCCGCGCCGTGCGCGGCGTCAGCCTCACGGTGCGTCGCGGCGAGATCGTCACCGTGCTGGGCAGCAACGGCGCCGGCAAGTCGACCATCCTCAAGACCATCTCCGGCGTGCTGACGCCCACGCGCGGCAGCGTGCTCTTCAAAGGCGACGACATCACGGCACGCGACCCGGCCGACATCGTGCGGCGCGGCCTGGTGCACGTGCCCGAGGGGCGCGAGGTGTTCCCGCTGCTGTCGGTGCACGACAACCTGATGATGGGCGGCTACACGCGCAACGACCGCGAGGCGCTGCAGGCCGATCTCGGCGTGGTGTACGGCTACTTCCCAATCCTCAAGGAGCGCGACCGCCAGAACGCCGGGCTGCTGTCGGGTGGCCAGCAGCAGATGCTGGCGATCAGCCGCGCGCTGATGGGCTCGCCCGAGCTGGTGCTGCTCGACGAGCCGAGCCTCGGCCTGTCGCCGAAGCTGACGCGCGAGATCTTCGAGATCGTGATCCGCATCAACCGCGAGCGCGGCACCACGATCCTGCTGGTGGAGCAGAACGCCAACATGGCGCTCAACGTCGCCGACCGCGGCTACGTGCTGGAGAACGGCCGCATCGTGATGGAAGACACCTGCGAGCGGCTGCGCGAGAAGGAAGACATCCGCGAGTTCTACCTCGGCATGAAGGAAGCCGGCGTGCGCGGCGAGCGGCGCTGGAAGAAAAAGAAGATGTGGCGCTGACCGGTGGCAGCCATGGGCCGCGGCGACGACAGCGACGCCACGACGTTCGAGCGCGCCAAGGCGCTGTTCGTCGACGGCGTCGCGCGGTTCGAGGCCGGTGACGCCGCCGCGGCGGCCGCCAGCTTCGAGGCCTCGCTCGCGCTGCTGCCGGCGCGCGCCTCGACGCTGGTCAACCTCGGTGCGGCGCGGCTCGCGCTCGGCCAGCCGCAGCAGGCGCTGGCGGCGATCGAGCAGTCGATCGCGCTCGACCCGTCGCAACCCGACGCCTGGTGCCAACAGGGGCTGGCGCTGGCGCGTCTGCACCGCCTGCACGAATCGATCGCCAGCTTCGAGCGCGCGCTGGCGCTCGACGAGCAGGGTCGGCCGGCGCTGTTCCACCTCGGCTGCCTGCTCAACGAGGCGCGCCAGCACGCCCGCGCGCAGACGCTGTTCGAGCGCCTGCTCGCGCTCGACGCCGGCCACGCCGCTGCATGGTTCCGCCATGGCCAGACGCTGCAGGCGCTGGGGCGCCACGCGCAGGCGCTGTCGTCGTACGAGCGCGCCCTGCAGCTCGACGCCGCGCAGCCGCAGGCGTGGATCAACCGCGGCGGCATCCTGCGCGAAGCCGGCCGCCACGCCGACGCCGCGGCCGCGTACCGGCAGGCGTTGGCGCACGGCGGCGACGCCGAGACGATCGCGTTCTGCCTGGCGGCAGTCGAGCCCGCGGGCACGGCGCCCGGCGCGCCGCCGCGCAGCCACGTCGAAGGCCTGTTCGACGACTATGCGGAAGGATTCGATTCGCACCTGGTGCAGGTGCTGCACTACCGCGGCCACGAGGTGCTGGTCGACGAGCTGCGCCAGGCAGCCGGCGCGCGTCGCTTCGCGCGCGCGCTCGACCTGGGCTGCGGCACCGGGCTGTGCGGCATGCAATTGAAGCGCCAGGCGCTGGTCGAGCACGTCGACGGCGTCGACCTGGCGGCCAACATGCTGGCGCGCGCCCGCGTGACGCAGGCCTACGACACCCTGACGCACGACGACGCGGTGTCGCACCTGGCCACCACCGATCGGCGCTACGACCTGGTGACCGCGGCCGACGTGCTCACCTACGTCGGCGCGCTCGGTGCCATGTTCGCCGGCGTCGCGCGCGTGCTCGAGCCTGCGGGCCTGTTCGCCTTCGCCACCGAAGTGGCCGACGACGACGGCGACGCCGAGGTCGTGCTGCGCGCCAGCCTGCGCTACGCGCACTCGCGGGCCTATCTCGAGCGGCTGGCACGCGCGCACGGTTTCGCGCTGCTGCGGCTGCAGCGCAGGCCGTTCCGCGACGACCGCCAGTCGACGCTGCGCGCCTGGTACGGGGTCTTGTCGCGCTGATCCATCGCGCCACGGCGCGCGCGCCTAAACTGCCGCGATGCCTCAGGTGCGCGCGTTGCTCGAAGGCCCGGTGTCGGTCAACGCCTACCGCTGCGACGCCGGTCCGCAGACCCAGGCGTACTGGGAGCACGCCGATGCCTGGTCGGTGTCGTACGTGCAGCACGGCAGCTTCGGTTGCCGCTGCCGCGGCCGCACGCACGAGCTGGTGCCGGGCTCGGTGCTGGTGCTGAAGCCCGGCGACGAGTACCGCTGCACGCACGAGCACCGCGAGGGCGGCGACGATTGCCTCGCGGTGTTCCTGTCGGCGCAGCTGGTCGACGAGCTCGCGCCGCGCCGCGGCGCATGGTCATCGGGCGGCATGCCGCCGCTGGCCGAGCTGATGGTGCGCGGCGAGCTGATGCGCGCGGTGGCCGCCGGCGACAGCGACGTCGGCCTCGACGAGGCGGCGCTGGCGTTCGTGGCGCGCTTCGCGGCACTGGCCGGCGGCGACGACCAGCCCGTTCGCGAGCCCACGGCCACCGATCGTCGGCGCGCCGTGCGCTCGGCGCTGTGGATCGACGCGCATGCGCGCGACGAACTGAACCTGCCGCAGCTGGCGGCGCAATGCGGCCTCAGCACCTACCACTATCTGCGGCTGTTCGCGCAGGCGCTCGGCGTGACGCCGCACCAGTACCTGGTGCGCAGCCGCCTGCGCACGGCGGCGCGCGAGCTCGTCGAGGGTGACCGGCCGATCACCGAGATCGCGCTCGAGTCGGGTTTCGCCGATCTGTCGAACTTCGTGCGCAGCTTCCGTCGCGCCGCCGGCGTGTCGCCACGCCGCTTCCGTCGCGCCGCGCGCGGCGACCGCAAGATTCTCCAAGAACGGTTCAGCGTCGCCGCCTAGCATCGCGCCTCCAACTGCAAGGAGAGGCGATGTTCGATCACGTCGGTTTGAAGGTCGCGGACCTGGCGCGCAGCCTGCGCTTCTACCAGGCGACGCTCGGCACGCTGGGCCACGAGGTGGGCAGCCAAGGCGACGGCTATGCCGGCCTCGGCCCCAAGGGCGCACCGGCGTTGTGGTTGTATGCGCACCCGGGCGCGATCGGCCCCGGCACGCACTTGGCCTTCGTGGCACCGAGCCGCGATGCGGTGGCGCGCTTCCACGCGCAGGGGCTGGCCCACGGCGGGCGCGACAACGGCGGCCCGGGCGTGCGCAAGGACTACAGCGACAACTACTACGCCGCTTTCCTGCTCGACCCCGATGGCCACAATGTGGAAGCGGTCTGCTTCACCTGAACGCAGACTGAGGATGCGTGTCGAATCCTGAAGCGCACCGAAACGTTTCTTTGCGTGAAGTGGGTTGCCCTGTCAAGACAGCGGCGTATGGTGACGGGATGAACACGATGCCCACCCCGCCACTGGACGATGCGCGCGCCGCCGACGCCGTCGCGGAGGCCGACCTGCCTGTGCTGGTGGCGGCTGTCTACCGCGAGGCGCCGGCGTCGCTGCGCCAGCGTCTGCTCAATCACCTGTTGAGGCCGGTCGGGCCGCTCGCGCTGGTGGCGGTGGCCGCCGGCGCGTTCTCCCGGCTGCTGCCGCCGGGCCGCTGGAACGGGGCGCATGTCCAACTCGACGATGTGTGGACCATCCGGCCCGACCAGGTGCTCGACCTGGCGCAGTACGTCGACCAGAAGGCGCCCGAGCTGCTCTTGCGGCTGCCCGACGTCCTGGCCGCCAATCCGGTGGTGCTGGGCACGCTGAGCGGTGCGCTGCTGCTGATGGCGCTGCGGGCTCGGCGAGCCAGCCAGAACGCGCCGCCGAAACCACGCCAGCCGCACTGAGGCCGCGACACCGGCCGCGGGCACAATCCCGCCCTTCGTCGGCCCGCACCGGGCCGGCATCGGGGGAGTGATGGTGCCGCGTTGGACGTTGGTCGTTCCGCTGTTCGGGTTGGCGCTGCTCGGCGCCACGGTGCTGTGGCCGGTGGGCACCGCGCTGGCGTGGCTGTGCGCGGCGGCGCTGATCGCTGCCGTGCAGGCCGCCGTGTATCACGCCGAAGTGGTGGCGCACCGCCTCGGCGAGCCGTTCGGCACGCTGGTGCTGGCGCTGGCCGTGACGGTGATCGAGGCGGCGCTGATCTTGTCGGTCATGCTGGCGTCGGGCACCGACAAGACGGCACTGGCGCGCGACACCATCTTCTCGGCCGTGATGATCATCTGCAACGGCGTGGTCGGCCTGTGCCTGGTGGTGGGGGGCCTGCGTCACCACGAGCAGAGCTTCCGGGTCGAGGGCGCCACCTCGAGCCTGGCCGCGCTGGTGGCGCTGTCGACGCTGTCGCTGGTGCTGCCATCGTTCACCATCACGTCGCCGGGACCGAGCTACTCGCCGGCGCAGCTCGCATTCGCCGCACTGGCGTCGCTGGTGATGTGGGCCGTCTACGTGTTCGCGCAGACGGTGAAGCACCGCGACTACTTTCTGCCGCCGAGCCTGGCCGCCGACGGGGCGGCGCACGCGGCGCCGCCGCGCTTGGCACAGGCGTGGCTCAGCTTCTGTCTGCTGATCGCCGCGCTGGTGGCGGTGGTCGGCCTGGCGAAGGCGCTGTCGCCGTCGATCGAAGCGGCGCTGGCGGCGACCGGTGCGCCCAAGGGCGCGGTCGGTATCGCGATCGCGCTGCTGGTGTTGCTGCCCGAGACCCTGGCCGCGGTGCGGGCGGCGCACCTCAACCGCCTGCAGACCAGCTTCAACCTCGCCTATGGGTCGGCGCTGGCCAGCATCGGCCTGACCATTCCGGTGGTGGCGATCGCCTCGTTGTGGCTCGGCATCCCGCTGACGCTCGGCCTCGACCACAAGGACATGGTGCTGCTGGTCCTCACCTTCGTGGTCTCGACGCTGACCCTGGCCTTCGGCCGCACCCACATGCTGCAGGGTGCGGTGCACCTGGTGATCTTCGCGGCGTTCGCGTTCCTGGCCTTCGTGCCTTAGAGCCAGTGGCGGTCAGCGCCGCTCGGCATCGGGCGCGCAGCGTGCCTCCTCAGCGTTGCGGGCGGATGCGGTAGATGGCGTTGTTGCGGTTGGCGCTGAAGTACAGGTTGCCCGCAGCATCCATCGTCACGCCGGTGGCCACGTACGGTGGCGGCATGCCCGGCCCGCCGGCCAGGCCGATCGGCAGGTTCTCGGCCACCGTGCGGCGCTGGCCGCTCGCCGGGTCGATCTCGGTGAGCCGGCGCGCCGCCGCCTCGGCGACGACGAGGCTGCCCCACGGCGTCTGCACCACGCCCTCGGGCAACGCCAGGCCGTTCGCCACCTCGGACTTCGCACCGTCGGCCAGGTTGATGCGAGTCAGCTTGCCGGCGGCCTCGGTGACGTACAGCGCACCGTCCTTGCCGAGCGTCATCTGCACCGGGCCCTGCAGCCCGCTGGCCACCACGCGGCGATCCTTGTACTCGGCACCGCTGGCGCGCGAGATGATACCGGTGGCCAGCTCGGCCACCAGCAGGCTGCCGTCGTCCATCGGCAGCGCGTCGTAGGGGGCCTTCCAGCCGTGGGTCATCTGCACGGTCTGGCGCGTCTCGCGGTCGAGCACCTGCACGGTGCCGGTGAACCACGACGTCAGCGCGACGAGCTTGCCCGACACCCCGACGCCGAACGGATACTCCATGTCGGAGGCCTGCATGCGCTTGACGTCGGTGACCGCGCCGCTGGCCAGGTCGACCACGCGACAGGCGAAGATGTCGGCCACCCACAGCTGCGAGCCGGCCACCTTCACGCCCGAGGGCACGGCGAGCTTGCCGCTGGTGAGCACACGCGTGACGCCGGTGGTGGGATCGAACGCCTCGATCGAGTTGTCGGCCATGTTCGACACGTAGATCGTGCCGTCCGGCGCGATGGCGAGGTTGTCGAGCGCGGTCTTCAGCTGCTTGACCACGCTCTTGCGGCCGCTGGCCAGCTCGACGCGGGCCAGCTCACCGGTGGCGGTGTCGACCACGTACAGGTTGCCCCTGCCGTCGAGGTTGGCCGCGGCCGGGATCTTGAACTGGTTGTTGATCACGGTGATCGCGCCGTTGGCGGGGTCCACCTTGACCACCGAGTTCTTGAACCACAGCGGCCCGTAGATCATGCCGTCGGGGCCGACCTCGAAGCCGTTGAGGCCGCCGAGGTCCTTGGCGATCAGCCTGGGCGCCTTGACGCCGGCCGGATCGAGCTCCCACAGCGCGTCGCCGAGGAACACCTGGGTCGCGTAGAGCTTGCCGTTGCGGCGGTCGAAGTCCAGCGAGTTCAGGCCCGGCAGGTCCTTGGCGACGACGCGGCTGGGTGACGTGTCGGTATCGCGCACGCGCACCATGCCCATCAGGTAGTTGGTCCAGGCCAGTTCGCCCTTGGGCCCGATGGCGATGTCGTCGGCCTGCCCCTCGGGCGCGTCGATGAAGACCTTCGCGGCACCGGTGCTGCGGTCGACCTCCCACATCGTGTAGCCGACCACGGTGCCGGCGAGCAAGCGGCCCTTGGCGTCGATGGCCAGCCCGTGCACGCCGGTGAAGCTCGACGGCGGCACCAGCACCTCGGGTGCGCTCCACGCCGCCGGCCGCGTGGGCGTGCTGCTGCAGGCGGCGATCAGCGCCGCGGCCGCGGCCGCGCACATCCAACCGATGAGTCGGTGCATCGTTGTCTCCTCGGGTCGTTCTTGCTGGGAGCGCTACTGTAGTGCCGGCGCGCGCGGGCGCCTAGCGCATCGGTGCTACTGCCCGATCGAGTGCAGGTTGGCGTTGTTGATCGCGTAGATGCGGCCATCCGGCCCGATCAGCGTCGGCGTGTACGACTGCGCGAGGCCGGCGTTCATCGTGATGCGCTCGCTGAAGCTGTTGCTCGGCAGGTGCCAGCGGTACATCACGCCGTCCTCGCTGTTGACCAGCACCGAGCTCGTGCCCGGGTCGACTGCGGCGGTGTTGACACACCATTCCTTCACCGCGCCCGCCGGACCGGCGGGGTCGACGGTGGGGCCGAGAATGGTCATCACCTCCTTCATCACGCGGGTGGCGGGCTTGATCGGGTCGGCCTGCGTGTCGTTGGGGTCGAGCACCGCCATGCGATTCTTGCCGTCGCCGCTGCCGGCGCCGGCGTAGTTGTTGTACTTGGTCAGCAGCAGGTAGCTCGACGCGCCGGCGTACTGCGGCACCATCGCCCTGGGCACGATCGAGGCCGTGTTGTCCCAGCCGAACGAACCGGGCGTCTTCGTCTGCGACAGGTCGGCGCTGAAGTGCAGCAGCCAGCCACGAAAGTTGTGGCCCGGCGAATCGGATTCGAGCACGCCGATGTAGACGTCGCCGTCGGGCCCCACCAGCGGCGACGACGTCGCGTCGTCGCTGATCCACGCCGGCGCGCCGGTCGACGGGTCGGTCAGCGCGACCTGGCCCTTCAGCGCCAGGGTGGCGGCGTCGAGTGCCACCAGCCGCCCGCTGGGGTTGCCGGCCAGCGGCAGGAAGGTGTTGAACACCACGTACAGCGTGCTGCCGTCGAGCGACAGCGCCGGCGCGCCGTTGGTCTGCGGTTTGACCAGCGCGGCGGTGCCGGTGACCGCGGGCGCGGTGACGAAGCTGGCCGTGCCGTTGGCATCGATGCGCGCGATGCCGCCGCTTCCCGGGCCACCGGAGACGACGCTCAACACCTGGAAGCCGAAGAACAGGTTGCCGGCGCTGTCGTAGGTGAGCGGCGTGTTGATCACCACCGCCGCGTTGAAGGCGGTGGGGTTCGCGGCATAGACGAGGTCGCCGTAGAACGCGACGTTGTTCAGCGCGCCGGTCACGTTGTCGGGGTTGTCGCGGGTCTGCACGCGGCCGCCGATCAGCGGCATCGCCATCTGCAACGAGTCGGCGCTCAGCGCCGGGTTGAAGCTGGCGATCCAGCGCGCCGGCGGCACCACGTAGTCGCTGGTCAGCTGCCACACCAAGTCGCCGGTGGCCCCGACCCGGCCCTGCACGCGAAACGTCTGGTTGATCCCGATCTTCACCGGCATCAGCACCGTGTTGTGCCGCGTGATCAGCGGCGAGCCGTAGTGGGTGAGCAGCGAGCCGCTGCTGTACTGCGGGTTCATGTCGACC
Source organism: Burkholderiaceae bacterium (assembly GCA_035499355.1). Taxonomy (GTDB): domain Bacteria; phylum Pseudomonadota; class Gammaproteobacteria; order Burkholderiales; family Burkholderiaceae_C; genus JAEUPI01. Next base: position 9,411 of record DATJYZ010000301.1, read on the forward strand.
GGCGCGTACCAGTAGAAGCCGCGCATCTGCTGCGTGGCGACCTGGCCCAGCGCCGTGTGCTGCGCGTTGCCGGCGAAGCCGGACCAGGGCGGACCGTCCACCGGCACCACCGGAGGCCGCGGCAGCAGCGGCAGCCCGGGGTTGGGCGGCGACGGTTCGCCGCCGCAGCCGGCGACCAGGCCGCCCGCGGTGGCCAGCAGCAGGTGGCGGCGCGACAACGACTGCGGCGTGGCGAGGGAGGCGGGGCGTTCGATCGGGTCCATGATCCGATCTTGACCCGCGCCGCTGCGCGGCCGCAATCGGGCCGGCACCGCTTGGCAACCGGCCGTGACACGGTCCGTACACTGGCGGCGTGGATCGCTTCCTGAGCATCGAGGCCTTCGTGCGTGTCGCGCAGGCGCAGAGCTTCGCCGAGGCGGCGCGCCAGCTCCGCCTGTCGAAGTCGGTGGTCACTGCGCGCGTGCAGCAGCTCGAGGACCTGCTCGGCGGCCCGCTGTTCCACCGCACCACGCGCGCGGTGCGGCTGTCGGAGATGGGCCAGGCGTTCTTCCGCGACTGCACCGAGCTGGTGTCGCGCACCAACGAAATCGTCGATCAGATGCGCGAGGTGCGCGGTTCGCCGGCCGGGCTGCTGCGCGTGCACGCGCTGACCGGCTTCGTGCTCGGCCACATGGCGCACCTGCTGCGCGACTTCCAGGAGCGCTACCCCGAGGTGGTGCTCGACCTGTTCGTCAGCGACGCGGTGATCGACCCGGTGAAGGCCGGCTTCGACGTGGCGCTGCAGATCTTCCCGGCGGCCAGCGACGAGCTGGTGTCGCGGCGGCTGTTCCCGGTGCGGCGCGTGTTCTGCGCGTCGCCCGACTACCTGCGCCGCTGGGGCACGCCGCAGCACCCGCGCGATCTCTACGGCCACCGGCTCGGGCTGTACTCGGGCTACCCGACGCGCGACCGCTGGGTGTTTCATCGCCAAGCCGATGGCCGCGACGAGGTGACGACGCTCGACCTCAAGCCCACGCTGATGAGCAACTCGGTTCACCTGCTGCGCGACTACGGCTGCGAGCACGCCGGGCTGGTCTGCCTGCCCACGCTGGTGGCCGGCGACGCCGTCGTGCAGGGGCAGCTGCGCGTGGTGCTCGGCGCATACCAGCTGTCGTCGTTCTGGCTGTCGGCGGTGTACCCGCGCACGCAGCGCGGCGCCTTCAAGCCCAAGCTGTTCATCGAAAGCCTGGCGCACGCGTTCGCCGGCGGCGAGCCGCCGTGGGACCGCGAACTGATCGCGCGCGGGTTGATCCCCGAAAGGTTGATCGAACCCTGAAGTCTCGCGACCCGATCGGGTTTACCCGAGTCATTGTTCGGATTCAGCGAACAATGTGATCGCCGGCCGATGCCTACCCGTGCGGCCGATCACTTCCTACAGTGCCCACCCGGGCTTTCGGACCTCAGGAGACATCACGATGGCCGTGACCTACCAGACCCAGTTCGGCTCGCTCGACCGCTTCGAGAAGGGCGGCGTGCAGGCGATCGACGACAACGTCAAGAACTACGCCTTCTCCAACTGCTTCGAGATCGCCGCCAAGAGCAAACCGTACGAGAAGGTGGTGTTCGGGCAGAACCAGATCTACGTGCTCGAATGCCTGCGTGCAGACGGCACATCGCCCTGGTACACCTGCGCGCACGACGAGTTCGCACTCGTCATGGACGGCGAGGTCGAGATCCACCTCGTCAAGTTGAGCGGCGAGCAGATCGTGCCCGATGCCGAGCACAACGGCGCAGTGCTGGTCAAGGGCGAGCCACTAGGCCAGAAGATGGGCTGGATGAAGCTCCGTCGCGGCCATCAGGGCATGCTGCCGAAGAACTGCGCCTACCAGTTCCGCAGCGCCAGGCCGGGCGTCGTCGTGCTGCAGACCTGCAAGGGCGATCTCAGCATCGAGCGTTGGGCTCAGATCTGCCAAGCAGCCTGATGAACCAACCCCGATGCGGCCTGGCGGCCGCCTCCCCCTCAAGGGGGCGCCGCCAGCGGCCTGGCAAAGCCAGATCCGCGGCGTCCGCTTGACTCTTCTTGCATCGCAAGCAGCGAGGGCACATGAGCACCAATCAGTTCGGCTATCAGGATTTCGAACTCGGCGGCTTCAACTTCCGCCGCGACGAGTACTTCGTGCACATCACCTGGAAGACAGCCGATGGGCGTCCGCTGTCGCACACGATGGACGCCAACAACTTCCTGCGCGCGCTGATGCGCGACGTGGCGTGGGGCTTCTTCTACGGCGGCGTTAACTTCGACCACGTGATCGGCACCACCAACCACTACAAGACGGTGGACCTCTACGCCGGCCGCTACAACGCGACGATGAAGGCCGCCGGCGTCGACCGGCTGGAGAACTTTCCCACCGAGCAGATCGGCAAGGTGTTCGCCGACATGCTCGACGACTGGACCAACGAAGGTTTCGACCCCTTCGCCGCGCCGCAGGAAACCGGCTCCGCGCACGGCCGCAAGCACGGCAACAGCCGCGCGCAGATCACCCGCGCGCGCGAGCTCGCCAAGCGCTGCGTGGGCCTCAAGGACGACCTCGCGCTGCGCACCGACGCGCGCGGCACGCCGGTCAACCGCGCGTTCGCCGACGTGCCGCAGGGCGAGCCCGAGCTGCACCCGGAAAAAGGCTTCGAGAACGAGGTGCACGCGTTCAACCTGTTCGGCTTCCTGTCGCGCAGCCAGGTGACGTGGAACCCGAGCTTCACCTCGGTGGTGAAGTACAGCTACATGTGCCCGACCACCGAGGAGCACATCCTGCCGATCATCCACGCCAACGACCGCGTCGAGTGGTTCTTCCAGATGTGCGACGAGATCCACTGGGACTGCGCCGACAAGACCACCGGCAAGCCGCTGGCGCGCGTGATCATGAAGGCCGGCGACATGGCCGCGATGCCGGCGTACTGCCGTCACCAGGGCTACAGCCCGAAGCGCTCGATGCTGCTGGTGTGGGAGAACGGCTCGCCCAATCTCGTCTACGAGATACAGAAGGGCGAGGCGCCGGAGATCCCGGTGAAGTTCTAGCGGCTACTGCGCTCAGCGCATGGCGTCGTTGCGCGGTGCTCGGGATCCTCACGGTCCTCCAGGTCGTTCCGGTTCCTGCGCGCTGTGCGCCTAGCCCTGCACCCGGTCGCGACGCCGCAAGTCAGCGAACAGCAAGGAGACGACGATGGCATTGACGAAGCAAACCATGACCGATGAGCAACGCAAGTCGGTTGCGCTCGAGTACCTCAAGGCGTTCGACAACGGTGGCGTCACCTCCAGCGGTGGCTCGATCCTCGAGCTGTTCGCCACCGACGCGCAGGTCTACTTCCCGAAGTGGGGCGTGGCGACCGGCCGCGACCAGATCGGCAAGCTGTTCGGCGACGTCGGCGGTACGCTGAAGTCGATCGCGCACCACTTCTCCGAGTTCAACTGGGTGTTCTCGGGCAGCGATCTGGTGGTGTGCGAGGGCACGAGCCACGGCGAACACAAAGACGGCGCGTGGCGCGCCGGCGTGCCCGAGTGGGCCGCCGGCCGCTGGTGCGACGTGTTCGAGATCCGCGACTGGCAGATCCAGCGCTGCTTCATCTATCTCGACCCCGACTACGCGGGCAAGGACACGGCCCGCTATCCGTGGCTCAACGCCAAGTGACGGCTTGGCGTGTGGAGCGATTGGCATGAACCTCGCCGACATCGCGCACGCAGCCGGGCTGCGCACGCCGATCCGCCACCAGCTGTTCATCGGCGGCGAGTTCGTCGACGCGGCCAGCGGCGAGACGCTGGCCACGCTGAACCCGCACGACAACTCGACGATCGCCGACGTGGCGTTGGCCGGCACCGAAGACGTGAACCGTGCGGTCGAAGCGGCGACTGCGGCGCTGCCGGCGTGGCGCCGCATGGCGGCGGCCGACCGCGGGCGCATCCTGCTCAAGCTGGCCGACCTGATCGAAACCCAAGGCGAGGAGCTGGCGCGCCTCGAGTCGCTCGACACCGGCCACCCGCTGAAGGACTCGCGCGCGCTCGACGTGCCGCGCACCGCGGCGTGCTACCGCTACTTCGGGGGCATGGCCGACAAGTTCCAGGGCGAGACGATTCCGGTCGAGGCGGGCTTCCTCAACTACACGCTGCGCGAGCCGGTCGGCGTGGTGGGGCAGGTGGTGCCGTGGAACTTCCCGCTGATGTTCACCAGCTGGAAGATGGCGCCGGCACTCGCCGCCGGCAACACGATCGTGATGAAGCCGGCCGAGGTGACGCCGCTCACCTCGCTGAAGATCGCCGAGCTGATGCGCGAGGCCGGCATGCCCGCCGGCGTGGTCAACATGGTGCCGGGTTTGGGCACCGTGGCCGGGCAGGCGATCGCCGACCATCCGGGCATCCACAAGATCGCGTTCACCGGCAGCACCGCCACCGGCCGCAAGGTGGTGCAGGCCAGCGCCGGCAACCTGAAGAAGGTGCAGCTCGAGCTGGGTGGCAAGGGCGCCAACATCGTGTTCGACGATGCCAACCTGGCGGCCGCGGTCAACGGCAGCGCGTGGGCGATCTTCCACAACCAGGGCCAGGCGTGCATCGCGGGGTCGCGCCTGATCCTGCACGAGCGCATCGCCGATGCGTTCCTCGACAAGTTCCTGCCGTTGGCGAAATCGATCCGCCTCGGCAATCCGCTCGATGCCGCCACCGAGATGGGGCCGCTGACCAGCCAGCTGCACCGCGACCGCGTGTTGAACTACGTGAGCGTTGCGCGCGAGCAGGGCGGCGAGGTGCTGACCGGCGGCAGGAGCCCCGAGGGCGCATTGGGCAAGGGTTGCTACGTCGAGCCCACCGTGGTGCGCGCGAAATCGCCACAGGATCGCGTCGCACAGGAGGAGGTGTTCGGCCCCTTCGTCACCGTGCTGACCTTCAAGACCGACGACGAAGCGCTGGCGATCGCCAACGGCACCGACTACGGCCTGGGCAGCGGCCTGTGGACGATGAACCTGCCGCGTGCGCACCGCTTCGCGCGCGAGATGAAGGCGGGCATGGTGTGGATCAACTCCTACAAGCGCGTCAACCCCGGCTCGCCGTTCGGTGGCACGGGCCTGAGCGGCTACGGCCGCGAGATGGGCTTCGACGCGATGCGCGAGTACACGCAGGTCAAGAGCGTGTGGGTGAACGTCGATGCGCAGATTCCGCCTTGGTATCCGCGTTGACGTGATGCGTTGCGTTGCTTCCTGCCAAGGTTGGGCACTGCGCGGCGGGCGGTACCCGCTGGTGGCTCCTACTGTGGCGGTCGGCCCTGCGGGCCGACTCCGCTGCGCTTCTCGTAGCGCGCTCGCGCGGCGAAACTCGCTACGCTCGCTGCGTTCGTTGCGCTCGGACAATCGCCGCGAGTCGGATCACGAAGCACGCGCTGCGCGCGTGCCGAGCGCGCTGCTGCGATGTTCGCCACCCCACAAGTCGCCCCCACCGGGCACCGCCCACCGCGCTGCAATGCTCGTGGTGTTCCCCGCCGAGTACCTCGGTGGTGCCGGCAAGGCGGCGGGCGGGCAAGTGCCGGCGCGAATGGCAGGCGCCGAGCAGCGCAGCCTGACAAGGGGGATCGCGTCGCGCCCAAGCGCGGCGCGACGGCGAGCATGTCGAGGTCCGAGCATAGGCGCGACGCGCGAGCGTCGTGCCGGCCATGCGAGGCCGAGGGGCGCAGCCGCCTTTGGCAG
>DATJYZ010000302.1:0-7270 GCA_035499355.1 Burkholderiaceae bacterium
GCGGAGCGGGGGCTCTTGTGAAAGCCAAAGGCCTCGATCAGTTGAAGGCGTTGCGCGACCGGATGCAGCGCGAGCAGGCGGAACACGAGGCGCGCGCCGCACGCGCGGCCGAGCAGGCAGCGCGCGAGGCCGCCGACGGCAGCGCGTTCGCCGATGCGGTGGGACCGGTGCGCGCACTGCGTCGCCACGACCGCGCGCACGTGCCGCGCGAGCGGCCCGAGCCGCAGCCGCGCCAACGCGAGGCCGACGAGCGCCAGGCGATGCGCGAGGCGCTGTCCGACGAGGTCGACGTCGAATCGCTGTTGCTCACCGACGACGGCCTGAGTTTTCGTCGCCCTGGCATCGGGCCCGACGTGCCGGCGCGGTTGCGGCGCGGCCAGTGGGCGCTGCAGGGCGAGATCGACCTGCACGGGTTGACGCGCGAGGCGGCGCGCGAAGCGCTGGTGGCCTTCTTGCGCGAGGCGCATCGCCGCGGCCAGCGCTGCGTGCGCGTGGTACACGGCAAGGGCCACGGCTCGCCGGGGCGCCAGCCGGTGCTGAAGGACAAAGTGCAGCGTTGGCTGGCCCAGCGCAGCGAGGTGATCGCCTTCGCGCAGGCCAGCGGCGCGCAAGGCGGAGCCGGTGCGCTGCTGGTGCTGCTGGCGCCGCGCGGCGCGGCGCGATGACCACGGCGGACCAAGGTCTTGCAAGAGCGTTCGCGAGCCTCGGGGCGAGGCCATCGACAATGCGCCCGCACCGCCCCGACCCGCCGCAAGGACCTGCGTGACCGCCCGCTCGCTGCTGGATTTTCCGATCACCCGCAAGTGGCCGCCGAAGCACCCCGAGCGACTGCAGCTGTACTCGCTGCCGACGCCCAACGGCGTGAAGGTGTCGATCTTTCTCGAGGAGACGGGCCTGCCCTACGAGGTGCACCGCGTCAGCTTCGACAGCCACGACCAGCGATCGCCGGAGTTCCTGTCGCTCAATCCGAACGGCAAGATCCCGGCGATCATCGACCCCGATGGCCCCGGCGGCGAGCCGCTGCCACTGTTCGAGTCGGGCGCGATCCTGCTTTACCTCGCCGACAAGACCGGGCGCCTGATGCCGCGAGACGCCGCTGCGCGGTACCAGGCGATCCAGTGGCTGATGTTCCAGATGGGCGGCGTCGGGCCGTTCTTCGGCCAGGTGGGCTTCTTCCACAAGTTTGCCGGCAAGGACTACGACGACAAGCGCCCGCGCGATCGCTACGTCGCCGAGTCACAACGCCTGCTCGCGGTGCTCGACCGACAGCTCGCCGATCACCCGTGGATCGTCGGCGACGAGTACGGCATCGCCGACATTGCCACCTTCCCGTGGGTCAACAACCTGGTCGGCTTCTACGGTGCGCGCGAGCTGGTGCAGTTCGACGAGTTCGCGCACGTCCAGCGCGCGCTGCGGGCGTTTCTCGCGCGGCCGGCGGTGGTGCGCGGCATGGCGATCCCGCCGAGGCCCTGAGCGCCGCCCAGGCGCAGCGGCACCCCCGCAATTCAGCCGGCGCGGTTGCGCATCCAGTCCGCGGTGCCCTGGAACGCCTGGCGCAACCCCTGCGCCAGCGTGTCCTCGACACCGCCCTCGCGCAAGGCCTGGGTCATGCACGCCATCCACTGGTCGCGCTCCGCGTTGCCGATCGCGTACGGCAAGTGCCGCGCCCTCAGCATCGGGTGGCCGAAGCGCTCGATGTAGTGGTTGGGCCCGCCGAGCCAGCCGCACAGGTACCAGAACAGCTTGTCGCGCGAGCCTTCGAGCGTGGCCGGGTGCAGCGCGCGCAGGCTGGCGTACGCCGGCTCGAGGTCCATCAGATCGTAGAAGCGGTCGACCAGCGCCCGCACGCCCGGCTCGCCGCCCAGCAGCTCAAACGGTGTCGCTTGGTCGCTCATCGGTGCGCGCAATCTCGCGTGAACGCCGCGGATCCGGCTTCGCCGGTCCGCTGGTGTTGCCCCCTTGAGGGGGTGAGCGTGGACGTGAGGGTCTGCCTGCGCAGACCCGAACGCCTCGCGAACCGCCCGAGCTCTGCGAGGGCGTGGCGCGCGGCCGCCAGCCGCTTCGGGGGGTGCGCCATCTAGCCGGCGATGTGCTTGGCCGCCGCAGCGACGATGGCCCGTGCCGCCGCGGACCCCGGCGCGCCTTCGAGCAGCAGCTCGCGCTTGATCACCGCCTCGCGCACGGTGGGGTCGAGCGGCACTTCGCCGAGGAGCTCGATCATCACCGGCTTGTCGAGGCCGGCGTTGACGTAGCGATCGACCACCAGCTGCAGCTGCTTGCGGATGGCGCGCGCCTCGCCCGGGCGCTCCACTTGATTGACCAGCAGGCGGATCAAGCGCCGCGGCTGCGTGGTGGCCAGCACCTTGATCGTCGCGTAGGCGTCGGTGAGCGACGTCGGCTCCGGCGTGCAGACGATCAGCACCTCGTCGGCCAGCGAGATCGTGTACAGCACGACGTCGGAGATGCCGGCGCCGGTGTCGAGCAGCACGCGGTCGAAGCGCGGGCGCACGCGCTGGATCACGTCGTGCAACTGGTCGCGCACCGTCGGCGTCAGGCGTGAGTACTCGATCATCCCCGACCCGGCCAGCAGCACCGAGAAGCCCCCCGGCGCCGGCAGGATCGCGTCTTCCAGCCGCGTCTGCCCGGTGAACACGTCGTGCAGCGTCAGCTTGGGGTACAGGTTGAGCACGACGTCGATGTTGGCCAGGCCGAGATCGGCGTCGAGCACCAGCACGCGCTCGCCCTGGCGTGTCAGCGCGGCCGCGAGATTGGTGGTGATGAAGGTCTTGCCGACGCCGCCTTTGCCGCTGGTGACGGCGGTGATCTGCGCGCCGCCGTGAGAGCCGCTGGCCGCGTCGATGGAGTCGATGGCAAGGCTCGTGCCGCTGGGCGTCATGTGAAGTCCTGGAACGACGAGCTGGCGAACAGCAGCCCCTTCTCTTCGGCGCTGACCAGCGGCACCGCGGTCGGCTCGAGGCAGCAGCGGTTGCGGCCTTCGCTCTTGGCGCGGTACAGCTGCAGGTCGGTGCGATCGATCCAGATGCGCGCGGTGGTGCGCACCCATTGTGGCGCGAAGGCGCCGCCGACGCTGACCGTGACGCTCACCGACTCGCCGGGCGCGATCTCCACCGGCGTGCGCGCCACCCGCTTGCGGATGCGCTCGGCCACCTGCGGGCCGAACGCAGCCGGGCAGTTGGGCAGCACGATCGAGAACTCCTCGCCGCCGACGCGCGCCACCAGATCCATCGGCCGCACCGTGTCGGCCAGCGCAGCGCCGACCGCCTGGATCACCAGGTCGCCCGCGGCGTGGCCGTGGGTGTCGTTGACCTTCTTGAAGTGATCGATGTCGAGCGTCAGCAGCAAGGCCGGCTCGCCGGAGCGCGCGACGCGGTCGATCTCGCGCGCCAGCGCAAGCTCGAAGCTGCGGCGGTTGGCCAACCCGGTGAGCGCGTCGCGGCTCGACAGATCAACCAGCGCATCGACCAGCGCCTGCAGCCAGACGTCACTCATCGGCTCGCCGGGCAGCGGCCCGTGGCCCGACTGCCGCAGCAGCTGCAGCGCGACGTCGGGATTCAAGCCACGCGGCGGCGCCACACCCGCGGGGTGCGGTGGCTCGGGCCTGGCGTGCGGCTCCACGTCGCTGGCAGCGGTGTCTCGCGGCGGGTGGTTGTGGTCGACGCGGCCAGTCTAGCGGTCGCGAGCGGCCCGGGGCCGTGAAATGAGCGTCAAAGCGGGCGCAACTCCAAGGCACGGCAGCGACCACGCAACGGCAAGATGCGCCGGCATTTCTCCGCAGTCCATGCCCGCCGCCCTTCGCGACAGCAAGCTCGCTTCCTTGCACGCCGGCCCCGAGCCGGAGTTCGCGTTCTCGGCGCAAGACTTCGAGCGCGTGCGCCGACTCATCCACGACCACGCCGGCATCAGCCTGCACGCCGGCAAGCAGGCGATGGTCTACAGCCGGCTGTCGCGACGCCTGCGCGAGACCGGTCACCGCTCGTTCGCCGATTACCTGGCCTGGCTGCAGCAATCCGACGACCGTGCCGCAAGGGCCGAATGGCAACAATTCGTCAACGGCCTGACCACCAACCTGACGTCGTTCTTCCGCGAGGCGCATCACTTCGAGTGCCTGGCGCAGGACCTGCGCGATCGCCAGGGCCGCGAGCTGCGCATCTGGTGTGCCGCCGCTTCCACCGGCGAGGAGGCGTATTCGATCGCGATGGTGGTCGACGAGACTCTCGGTGCGCAGGCGCGGGCGGAGATCGTCGCCAGCGACATCGACACCACCGTGCTGGCCACCGCGCAACGCGGCATCTACGACGCCGACCCGCGCGGCCTGTCGCCACAGCGGCTGCAACGGCACTTCCTGCGCGGCAAAGGCCCCAACGAGGGCCGCATCCGCGTGCGTCCGGCGCTGGCGCAGCGGGTGCGCTATCGAGCGCTGAACCTGATGGATCCGCGCTGGGACCTCGGCGGTGCCTTCGACGTCGTGTTCTGCCGCAACGTGATGATCTACTTCGATGCGGCGACGCAGCGCCGCGTGCTCGAACGCCTGCACGCCGCGCTGGTGCCCGATGGCTTGCTCTACGTCGGCCACTCGGAGAACTTCACGCACGCGCGCGATCTCTTCCACCTGCGCGGTAAGACGGTCTACGTGAAGGTCTGAGATGCCGCCGCCGTCCGCGTTCTTGCCGCCCACTGCACCGCTGCCTCTGGTCACGACGCCTTCGCGCCTCGAACACCCGCGCGGCGCGCCACGCACGCCCGGAGAGGCGTCGTTCTTCTACTGGGATGCCAGCTTCAAGAGCGACGCCGTCAAGGTGCTGCCCGGCGAGTTCTTCGTCTCCGATCAGGACCTCCTGATCGTCACCACGCTCGGCTCGTGCATCGCCGCGTGCCTGTGGGACCGTGAGCGCCGCGTCGGCGGCATGAACCACTTCATGCTGCCCGAAGGCGACAGCGACACCGGCCGCTACGGCTCGTATGCGATGGAATTGTTGATCAACCAGCTGCTCGCTCGCGGCGCGTCGCGCTCGGCGCTGGAGGCCAAGGTGTTCGGCGGCGGTGCGGTGATCGCCTCGATGACCAGCATCAACGTCGGCGAGCGCAACGCGCAGTTCGTGCTCGACTACCTGCGTACCGAACGCATTCCGGTGGTCAGCAAAGACGTGCTCGACACGTGTGCGCGCAAGATCTGTCTGCTGCCGGCCAGCGGCAAGGTGCTGGTCAAGCGCCTGACGCCCGCCAACCCCGCGGCGTTGGCGGCGCAGGAGCGCGCCGCCGCCGAGCGGGCGGCGCCGCAAGGCGCCGGCGCCGGCTCGGTGGACTTGTTCTGAGCGGCGCACGATGGACACCCGCGCGCGCATCAGGGTCGTGGTGGTCGACGATTCCGCGCTGGTGCGGGGCCTGCTCGGCGAGATCATCAACCGACAGGCCGACATGCAATGCGTCGGCAGCGCGGCCGACCCGCTGGCCGCGCGCGAGCTGATCCGCGCCGTGAACCCCGACGTGATCACGCTCGATGTCGAGATGCCGCGCATGGATGGCATCGATTTCCTGTCGCGCCTGATGCGGCTGCGGCCGACGCCGGTGGTGATGGTGAGCACCTTGACCGAGCGCGGCGCCGAGGTGACGCTGCGCGCGCTCGAGCTCGGGGCAATCGACTTCGTGGCCAAGCCGCGCATCGGCGTGGCCGAGGGCCTGCAGCGGCTGGCCGACGACATCACCGACAAGATCCGCATCGCCGCGCGCGCGCAGGTGCGCCGGCTGGCGGGCAGCACACCGTCCGAGGAAGGCGCCAAGCCGGCGGCGCCAACCGGCATCGCCCCGCTGGGCCGGCTGTCGACCGAGAAGCTGATCTTCATCGGCGCCTCCACCGGCGGCACGGAGGCGACCAAGGTGGTGCTGGTGGAGTTGCCGGCCGACTCGCCGGCGATCCTGATCACCCAGCACATGCCGGCGGGTTTCACCACCAGCTACGCCAAGCGGCTCGATTCGCTCTGCCAGATTCGCGTCAAGGAAGCCAGCGACGGCGAGCGCCTGCTACCTGGGCATGCCTACCTCGCGCCCGGGGGCCTTCACCTCGCGGTGGAGCGCAGCGGCGCCAACTACGTGTCCCGCGTGCGCGACGGCGAGCCGGTGAACCGCCACAAGCCTTCGGTCGAGGTGCTGTTCGAGTCGGCGGCGCGCGTCGTGGGCCCCAACGCCCTGGCGGTGATGCTCACCGGCATGGGCGGCGACGGCGCGCGTGCCATGCGCGCGATGCGCGACGCCGGCAGCTACAACATCTGTCAGGACGAGGCGAGCTGCGTCGTGTACGGCATGCCGCGCGAGGCGGTTCGCATGGGCGCCGCGCACGACGTGCTGCCGCTGGCTCGCATCGCCGCCGCCTTGATCGCTCGGCTCAAGACCACCGCCGGCAGCACGCTCCACCGCATCTGACGACGACTACAGCAGGCGCATCACCGCGTCGCGCCCCGACACGGGCCGTTCGCGCCCTTGCGCCATGACCACCGCCTCGGGTTCGACGCCGATGTCGCGCAGCACGCTCGGACTGAGCTCGCGCAGCATGCGCAGCTCCGCCGCGCGCAGGCGGGCTGCGCGCCAGCAGCCCCATTGCCGGAGCACCATCGAGCCGACGCGCGACGGGGCGCCGAACATCGCCGCGGCCACGTGAGACCACAAGCCCTGCACAGCGCCAACACGATGATTCCAGGTGGTTTGCATCTCGGATTCCTCGATGGGTTGTGGACAGCATAGATGTCCATCTGTCGCCGTGGAATCGACTTCTTTTCGCCATGTTGGTAAGGCATACTGAACACCGCATGTCCCGCCTGCCGTTGCACACGCTGCCCAGCTTTCGCGTCATCGCGCGCACCGGCAACCTGCGCGCCGCCGCCGAAGAGCTGCACCTCACGCACAGCGCGGTCAGCCAGCAGTTGCGCCAGCTCGAGACCACCCTCGGCATCGAGCTGTTCGACCGCCGCGCGCGCCGCATCGTGCTCAACGCGGCGGGCGCAGCGCTGCTGCAGGCAGTGGGGCCTGCGCTCGATCAGATCGATGCCGGTGTCCGGGCCGCGACCGCGGCGGCATCGGGTGCCGAGACCCGCTTGCGCGTGACCCTGCTGCCGTCGTTCGCGCAACGCTGGCTGCTGCCGCGCATGGGCGACTGGCACACCAGGCATCCGGACATCGCGGTCGAACTCGAGGCGTCGCAGCAGGTGGTCGATCTGCAACGCGAGGGCTTCCATGCGGCGATCCGGCAGGGCAGCGG
>DATJYZ010000303.1:0-2078 GCA_035499355.1 Burkholderiaceae bacterium
TGCTGGCGCAGAAGAGCGCGCTGCTCGACACCACGTTCGGACTGATCGTTGTCTTCACGCTGTCGAACCTGCCGATCATGGTGTGGATGCTGTATTCGCACTTCAAGGACATCCCGCACGAGATCCTGGAGGCGTCGCGCATGGACGGTGCCGGCCTGTGGGGCGAGTTCCGCTACGTGCTGCTGCCGCTCGGCATGGGCGGCCTGGCGTCCACCGGCTTGCTGTGCCTGGTGCTGGCCTGGAACGAGGCCTTCTGGTCGCTCAACCTCACGGCCGCCAATGCCGGCACGCTGGCGGCGCTGATCGCGAGCTATTCGAGCCCCGAGGGGTTGTTCTGGGCCAAGTTGTCGGCTGCGTCGCTGCTGGCGATCGCGCCGATCGTCGTGTTCGGCTGGTTCAGCCAGAAGCAGCTCGTGCAGGGGCTGACCTTCGGCGCGGTCAAGTGAGCGGGTTGAGGAGAAGCGAAAGATGGCGTTCCTCGAACTGAAAGGCGTCGAGAAGTCGTTCGGCGCGGTCAACACGATCAAGGGCATCGACCTGTCGATCGACAAGGGCGAGTTCGTCGTCTTCGTCGGCCCGTCGGGGTGCGGCAAGAGCACGCTGCTGCGCCTGATCGCCGGGCTGGAGACGATCGACACCGGCACCTTGATGCTCGACGGCCGCGACATCACCGAGCTGCCGTCGAGCAAGCGCGACCTGGCGATGGTGTTCCAGAGCTACGCGCTGTATCCGCACATGAGCGTGGCCGACAACATGAGCTTCGCGCTGCGGCTGGCCAAGGTCGACGCCAGCACGATCGCCGAGAAGGTCGAGCGCGCGGCGCAGATCCTCAACCTCAAGCCCTACCTGCAGCGCACGCCGAAGGAGCTGTCGGGCGGGCAGCGCCAGCGGGTGGCGATCGGGCGCGCGATCGTGCGCTCGCCGAAGGTGTTCCTGTTCGACGAGCCGCTGTCGAACCTCGACGCCGCGCTGCGCGGCCAGACGCGCATCGAGATCGCGCGCCTGCACCGCGACCTCGGCGCCACCACCATCTACGTGACGCACGACCAGGTCGAGGCGATGACGCTGGCCGATCGCGTGGTGGTGCTCAAGGACGGCCGCATCGAGCAGGTGGGCACGCCGCTGCAGCTGTACGACAAGCCGGCCAACCAGTTCGTGGCGCAGTTCATCGGCACGCCGCAGATGAACGTGGTGCCGATCGCGCAGGTGCCGCGGCTGCAGGCGGCCATCGGTGCCGGGGTGCCCGAGGGCGGCTTCGTCGGCCTGCGCCCCGAGAGCGTGAGCCTGCAGCCGGCCGGGCAGGGCCAGGTGCAGGGCCGCGTCGAGCTGGTCGAGGCGCTGGGCGCCGAGACGCTGATCTACGTCAGCACCGATGGCGGTGCGCAGATGGTGGCGCGGCAGAACACGCGCACGCCGCTGCACGCCGGCGATGCGGTGGGCCTGAGCGTCGACGCCGCCAATGCGCACGTGTTCGATGCCCAGGGCCGGGTGGTCGACCGCACGCGCGCGGCAGCCGCCCACTAGGAGCGGGCGATGCCGAATGCGGGCGGCCCGGCCCGGGCGATGCTGCACTTGGGGCTGGGATCGTTCCACCGCGCGCACCAGGCGGTGTACCTGCACCGCCTGATCGAAGCCGGCGATACGGGCTGGGAGCTAGCCGGCGGCAACCTGCGGCCCGACATGGCCGACACCATCGACGCGCTGATCGCGCAGCGCGGCGAATACACGCTCGAGACGGTGTCGCCCGACGGCGAGCGCGACTACACGCGCATCCGCTCGATCCGCCGCGTGGTGCCCTACGCGCCCGACGGCGCCCGGCTGATCGCGATCGGCGCCGACCCGGCGACGCGCATCGTGTCGTTCACTGTCACCGAGGCCGGCTACTACCTCGACGGCAAGGACCGGCTCGATGCGTCGTCGCCCGACGTGGCCGCCGACCTGGCCGCCGCGCGCGCCGGGCGCATCGGCAGCACGATCTACGGCGCACTCGCTGCGATCCTGCGGGCGCGCATGACCGTCGGTGCCGGCAAGGTCACGCTGCTCAACTGCGACAACCTGCGCCACAACGGCGAGCGCTT
>DATJYZ010000304.1:0-18177 GCA_035499355.1 Burkholderiaceae bacterium
TGCGCGAGGAATGCCTCATCAAGAACCTCGACACCGAGCTCAACGCCGACATCGGCGAGCTGGCCCGGCTGCTGCGCACGATGTCGGGGCTGTACGACCAGGCGGCGCGCTCCGCATCGGCGCTGTGAGAATGGCCCACCCCCGATGCGGCCTGGCGGCCGCTTCCCCCTCGAGTGGGCAACACCAGCGGACCGGCGGAGCCGGATCCGCGGTGTTCGCTCGATGACGGTGCAGCGATGGCCGCCTTTCTCGGCGTGCTGATGCTCGACACGCGCTTTCCGCGGCTGCCCGGCGATATTGGCAACCCTGCCAGCTTCGCGATCCCGGTGCGCCATCGGGTCGTCGTCGGCGCATCGCCGCAGCGCGTGGTGCGCGAGGGTGATCCGGCATTGCTGGAGGCATTCATCGATGCGGCGCGCCAGCTGGTCGACGAAGGTGCGGCTGCGATCACCACGAGCTGCGGTTTCCTGGTCGAGTTCCAGGCCGCGCTGCAGGCCGCATTGCCGGTGCCGGTGTGGACCTCGAGCCTGCTCAAGCTGCCGGAGCTCAGCAGCCCCGGCGTCGTCACGGTCGACGCGTTGTCGCTGGGCGCGCGGCACTTGCACGCGGCGGGCGCCGACGCCACCGTGCCGGTGGTGGGGCTGGCACCGGGCTGCCACCTGCAGCGCGCCTTGCTCGACGACGAGCCGGCCATCGACGCGGCCCGCGCCGAGGCCGACGTGGTCGACGCCGCGCAGCGCCTTGTCGCGCGTTGGCCCGCGGTGCGCGAGGTCGTGCTCGAATGCACCAACATGCCGCCGTATGCCAAGGCCGTTGCACGGGCCACTCGGCGGCCGGTGCATCACATCATCAGCCTGCTGCACGAACGCTGGCGGGCGCTGGAAGCCAAGCCATGACCGACCCGACCCCGCGCTGGCAGTTCTGGATCGACCGTGGCGGCACCTTCACCGACGTCGTCGGTCGCGCGCCGGATCGAACGCTGCACACCCTGAAGCTGCTGTCCGACAACCCGGAGCACTACCGCGACGCCGCGGTCGAAGGCATCCGGCGCCTGCTGGGGCTGAGGGGCGGCGAGCCGATCTCGGCCACGCAGGTCGAGTGCGTGAAGATGGGCACCACGGTGGCCACCAACGCGCTGCTCGAGCGCAAGGGCGACCGCACGGTGCTGGTCGCAACGCGCGGCTTTCGCGACGCGCTGCGCATCGCCTACCAGAACCGGCCGCGGCTGTTCGACCGCCACATCGTGCTGCCCGAGTTGCTGTACGAGCGGGTGATCGAGGCCGACGAGCGCGTCGGCGCACACGGCGAGGTCGTGCGCGCACTCGACGTCGACGCCCTGCGCGTCGCATTGAAGGGTGCCTTCGATGCCGGCATCCGCGCCTGCGCCATCGTGCTCTTGCACGGTTACCGCTTCCAGGCGCACGAGCGGACCGCTGCGGCGCTGGCGCGCGAGATCGGCTTCACGCAGGTGAGCGCGTCGCACGCGGTAAGCCCGCTGATGAAACTGGTGTCGCGCGGCGACACCACGGTGGTCGACGCCTACCTGTCGCCGATCCTGCGCCGCTACGTCGACCAGGTGGCCGCGCAGATGCCGGGGGTGCGGCTGTTCTTCATGCAGTCCAGCGGTGGCCTCACCGAGGCCCATCACTTCCAAGGCAAGGACGCGATCCTGTCGGGCCCGGCCGGCGGCATCGTCGGCATGGTGCGCACCGCTGTCGCCGCGGGCCACGAGAAGGTGATCGGCTTCGACATGGGCGGCACGTCGACCGATGTCAGCCACTACGCCGGCGAGTTCGAGCGTGCGTTCGAGACCCAGGTGGCCGGCGTGCGCATGCGCGCGCCGATGATGAGCATCCACACGGTGGCCGCCGGCGGTGGCTCGATCCTGCATTTCGACGGCGCGCGCCTGCGCGTCGGCCCCGAGAGCGCCGGCGCCAACCCGGGCCCGGCCAGCTATCGCCGCGGTGGACCGCTGGCGGTGACCGATGCCAACGTGATGCTCGGGCGCATTCAGGGCGCGCACTTTCCGAAGGTGTTCGGTCCGCGGGGCGACGAGCCGCTCGACCGCGACGGCGTGGTCGCCAAGTTCGATGCCATGGCCGCGGACGTCAGGCGCAACACCGGGCGCGACGTGACGCCCGAGTCGCTGGCCGCGGGCTTCGTGCAGATCGCGGTGCAGAACATGGCCAACGCGATCAAGCGCATCTCGGTCGCACGCGGCTACGACGTCACGCAGTACACGCTGCAGTGCTTCGGTGGTGCAGGCGGCCAGCACGCCTGCGCGGTCGCCGACGCGCTGGGCATGACGCGCGTGTTCATCCATCCACTGGCCGGCGTGCTGAGCGCCTACGGCATGGGCCTGGCCGACCAGATCGCGATGCGCGAGGGCGCGGTCGAGCTGCCGCTCGATGCCGCCGGGCTCGAAGCCGCTGCGGCGCGCCTGAACGAGCTCGGCGCGTCCGCGCGCGACGAGCTGCTCGCCCAGGGCGTGCCGGCCGCGACGATCGAGCTGCACCGGCGCATCCATGTGCGCTACCAGGGTACCGACACGGCGCTGGTGGTCGACTTCGGCGCGATCGACGACGTGCGCGCGGCGTTCGAGGCCGCGTACCGACAGCGCTTCGCGTTCCTGATGCCAGACCGCGCGCTGGTGGTCGAAGCAGTGTCGGTGGAGGCCGTCGGGCCCGGCGAGCGCTTCGACGAGGCGCTCGCCGGCGCCGCGCTCACGCCGCACCGGCCGCAGCCGCGAGCCAGCGTGCGCATCCATCTCGGCGGCTGGCACGACGCCGCCCTGCACGTGCGCGAAGCGCTGCGACCCGGCGCGACGATCGCCGGCCCGGCCATCATCGCCGAGGCCAACGCGACCACGGTGGTCGAACCCGGCTGGCAGGCCGTGCTCGCCCGTGGCGGCGGCCTGGAGCTGACCCGCGTGGCCGCTCGCGTTGCAGAGCACGCGGTGGGTACGCAGGCCGACCCGGTGATGCTCGAGGTGTTCAACAACCTGTTCATGAACATCGCCGAGCAGATGGGCCTGCGGCTGCAGAACACCGCCTACTCGGTGAACATCAAGGAGCGGCTGGATTTCTCGTGCGCGCTGTTCGACGCGCAGGGCCAGCTGATCGCCAACGCGCCGCACATGCCGGTGCATCTCGGCTCGATGAGCGAATCGATCAAGACGGTGATCGCGCGCAACCCCGACATGCGCGAGGGCGACGTCTACGTGCTCAACGACCCGTACCACGGCGGCACGCACCTGCCCGATGTGACGGTGGTGACCCCCGTGTATCTTGATGCCCCCACGCTGCCTTCGGTCGCTGAGCCCCGAGGGGGCGCGATTCGGACCGGCAAGGCCGGATCCGAAGCCTCGCCTCGCGATGCGAAGCCGAGCTTCTACGTGGCCTCGCGCGGCCACCACGCCGACATCGGCGGCAGCACGCCGGGCTCGATGCCGCCGTTCTCGAAGACCATCGACGAGGAGGGCGTGCTGTTCGACAACTTCCTGCTGGTGCGCGACGGGCGTCTGCGCGAGCCCGAGCTGCGCGCCCAACTGGCCACCACCCGCTGGCCGGCGCGCAACCCCGACCAGACGATCGCCGACCTGCGCGCCCAGATTGCCGCCAACGAGAAGGGCGTGCAGGAGCTGCGCGCGATGGTGGCGCAGTTCGGCCGCGACACGGTCGCCGCCTACATGCGACACGTGCAGGACAACGCCGAGGAGTCGGTGCGCCGCGTCATCACGGCGCTGAAGAATGGCTCGTTCGCGCTCGAGCTCGACAACGGTGCGGTGATCAAGGTCCAGGTCACCGTGCACCCCGATCGGCGCGAGGCGACGATCGACTTCACCGGCACCAGCGCGCAGCTGCCCAACAACTTTAACGCGCCGAAGGCAGTGACGATGGCCGCGGTGCTGTACGTGTTCCGCACGCTGGTCGACGACGACATCCCGCTCAACGCCGGCTGCCTCAAGCCGCTGCAGGTGATCGTGCCCGAAGGCTGCATGCTGAACCCGCGCTATCCGGCGGCGGTGGTGGCCGGCAATGTCGAGACTTCGCAGTGCGTGACCAACGCGCTGTTCGGTGCACTCGGCGTGATGGCTGCCAGCCAGTGCACGATGAACAACTTCACCTTTGGCAACGACCGCCACCAGTACTACGAGACGATTTCCGGCGGCTCCGGCGCGGGGCCCGGCTTCGACGGCGCCAGCGTCGTGCAGACCCACATGACCAACTCGCGGCTTACCGACCCGGAAGTGCTGGAGTTCCGTTTTCCGGTGCGGCTCGACAGCTATGAGATCCGACGTGACTCGGGGGGCACCGGGCGCCAACGCGGTGGCGACGGCGGCGTGCGGCGCGTGCGTTTCCTCGAGGCGATGACCGCGTCGATCCTCAGCAATGGCCGCCGGGTGCCGGCGTTCGGCCTGGCCGGCGGCGCCGCGGGAGCCCTCGGCATCAACCGCGTCGAGCGCGCCGACGGCCGCGTGGAAACGCTGCAGCACATCGGCTCGGCAGAGATGGCGCCGGGCGACGTGTTCGTGGTCGAAACCCCCGGGGGCGGCGGTTACGGTACGGCCGCGGCAGAATGGCCGGCGCCGTCGACAGTCGTGTAAGGAACCCGAGCCATTGCCCGACTGACAGCGCGGCAACGGCAACCGTGGCAGTCGGTGGCACCCAAGAATCACATTCCCTCTCACTCACGGAGCGCAACCACATGAATCAGCGTCTGATCGTTTCTTCCGCTCTCGCTTCGGTGCTGGCGCTTGGCCTGGTGGGCCAGGCCTCCGCGCAAGCCAAGGAGAAGGAAAAGTGCTTCGGCATCGCCAAGGCCGGCCAGAACGACTGTGCCAACCTGTCGGGCTCGCACTCGTGCGCCGGCCAGAACAAGGTCGACAACGACCCGGGCGAATGGAAGTACGTCGCCAAGGGCACCTGCAAGGACATGAAAGGCATGACCGAGGCCGAAACCAAGACCAAGAAGTGAGCCCACGGCACGACACCGGACTCGGAGCCGGTTCGTGACGCGCGTGGGCATCGGCTGGCGGCAGCCCCACTATGGTGAGTTGCTCGAGCGCCGGCCCGTGCTTGGCTTCGTCGAGGTGCATTCGGAGAACTTCTTCGGCGATGGCGGCGCGGCGCTCGCGGTGCTCGAGCGGGGCCGTGCGCACTATGCGGTGAGCTTGCACGGCGTCGGCCTGGCGCTGGGGTCGGCGGTCGGCCTCGACCCGTGGCACCTCGACCGCCTGGCGGCCCTGGTGCAACGCATCGACCCGCTGCGGGTGAGCGACCATGCCTGCTTCGCGCGCGCGCCGCTGCAAGCTGGCCAGCCCCCGGTGCACGGCGCCGACCTGCTGCCGATCGCGTTCACGCCGGCTACGCTCGACATCATGGTGCGCCACGTCGAGCAGGTGCAGCAGCGATTGAAGCGACCGATCCTGGTGGAGAACGTGTCGGCCTACCTGCGGTGGGCCGACGACGTGCTGCCCGAGGCGCATTTCTTCAACGAGTTGGCCCGGCGCAGCGGCTGCGGCTTGCTGCTGGACCTCAACAACCTGGTGGTCAACGCGATCAACCGCGGTGAGGAGCCGGTGGCCTCGGCGTGCCGCTTCGTCGACGCGATCGATGCGCGGCACGTCGGCGAGATCCATCTGGCTGGTTTCAGCTCCCATGGGCCGATGGTGATCGACGATCACGGCAGCCGCGTGCACGAACCGGTGTGGCAGGTGTTCGACCATGCCGTGGCGCGCCTGGGTGACCGGCCGACGCTGATCGAGTGGGACACCGACATTCCCGCGCTGGACGTGCTGCTCGGCGAGGCGCGCCACGCATCGCTTCGGCTGTCGGCGGCGGAGCAGGGCGCATGAAGGCCGGCGCCGCTGCCCAGCGCGAGGCGCGGCGCCAGCAGCAACTGCTGCGTGCGCTGTGGCGGCGTGGCGGCGACGCGTCGCTCGGCGGCTGGTTGCGCGAGGCGGGCGGGCGCGCCGAGCAAGGGCTCGACGCCTATCGCGGCAACGCCGTCGCAATCGCCGAGCGTGCGCTCGCGGCGGCCTTCCCCACCGTGCAGCAACTGGTGGGCGACGGGTCGTTCGCGTCGCTGACACGAGCGTTCTGGCACCGCCATCCGCCGCGTTGCGGTGATCTGGCTCGATTTGGCGAGGCATTGCCGGCCTGGATCGCCGACGATCCACAGCTCGCGTCGGAGCCGTATCTCGCCGACGTGGCGCGGATCGACTGGGCGGTGCACACGATCGAGCATGCGGCCGACGCGCCAGCGCTGCCGACGGATCTGCACCTGCTGGGCGAGAGCGAGCCGTCGCAGCTGCGGTTGCGCCTGCGCCCGGGGCTCGCCTGCATCGCATCGCGCTGGCCGGTGGCGACGATCTGGCAGGCACACCGCAGCGACGAGGCCGATCGCTTCGCGCCGGTGCGCGATGCGCTGGCCGCCGAGCGCGGCGAGACCGCATTGGTGTCGCGGCCGCAGTGGCGTGCCACCGTCAGCGCGATCGACCAGCCGAGCGCGCGCTTTCTGGCGGCACTGCTCGAGGGCGTGGCTTTGCACCATGCGCTCGACGCCGCGGGCGCGAGGTTCGAGTTCGAAGCCTGGCTGCACGACGCGGTGCGCCAGCAGTGGCTGCAGGCGGTGGAGCCGATGGCCGGCCCCTCTTCCGGAGCAGCGCGATGACCTCGCTGAACCACAACATGTTCAACCACGCCGAACGCGCCGTGCGCGCACTCGAGGGGCTGCAGCCGCTGGCGCAACTCGCCGCGCGCCTGTACGTGGCCAAGGTGTTCCTGCTGTCGGGCCTGACCAAAGTGCGCGACTGGGATACCACCCTCGCGCTGTTCTTGGACGAGTACCACGTGCCGCTGCTGCCGCCGCAGCTGGCCGCCTGGCTCGGCACCGGCGCCGAGTTGCTGCTGCCGGTGTTTCTGGTGCTGGGCCTCGGTGGGCGCATCGCGGCGTTCGGGTTGTTCGTTCTCAACAGCGTGGCAGTGATCAGCCTGATGAACGTGGCCGACGCCGCGCTGCAGCAGCACATGTTCTGGGGCAGCCTGCTGCTTGCCTTGGTGTTGTGGGGACCGGGCCTCTGGTCGCTCGACGCCTGGTGGGCCGCCCGGCGCGCCCGCAAGACCGCCTGAGCGCCGGCGCCGCGCCGGCGGCGACGCGCTATCCTGCGGCCGATGAAACTGCATCGCGTCGCGCTGGCCGCCGCATCGATCGGCCTTGCCGCTGTCGACACGGCGCTGGCCGTCGACGGCCCCAATCTGCTGGCCAACTTCGCAGCGGGCCTCGGCGAACCGTCGTCGCCGTGGCGGGTGGTGGGCCTGCCGATGCAGACCAAGCCGCTGACGCGCTTTCGCGTCATCAACCACGAAGGGGCGCGCGTGCTCGAAGTCAAGGCCGACGAGTCGTACGGCAACCTGGTGCACGACCTCACCGGTACGGCCAGCAACGCCGGGACGTTGTCGTGGCGCTGGCGCATCGAGGTCGACAACCCGGCCGGCGACCCGCGCAAGCGCTCGGGCGACGACCATGCCCTCGCGGTGTGCGCGATGTTCGACCTGCCGCTGTCTGCGGTGCCGTTCACCGAGCGCCAGGCGCTGCGCGCCGCGCGCGTCGCCAGCGGCGAGCCTTTGCCGTCGGCGACGCTGTGCTACACGTGGGATGAGCGGCAGCCGCAGAATACGGTGCTCGAAAGCCCGTTCACGCGGCGCGTGCGCTACATGGTGCTGCGCGGCGCCGGCGAGCCGCTGCAGCAGTGGCGCCAGGAGCAGCGCGACCTGCGCGCCGACTTCCTGCGCCTGTTCGGCGGCGAGGCCAGCGCGGTGCCGCCGCTGCTGGCGGTCAGCGTGTCGGCCGATGCCGACAACACGCACGGCCACAGCGTGGGCTTGCTCAGCGAGCTGGTCCTGCAATGAGGCGCCTCGTCCTGCTCGGCGATGGCCACGCCCACTTGCACGTGCTGAGCGAGATGGCGCGCGAGCCGATGCCCGGCGTGCAGGCCGTGCTGGCGACGCCGCATGCGCGCCAGATCCTCAGCGGCATGCTGCCGGGTTGGATTGCGGGGCACTACGCGCTGGCGCAATGCGCGATCGCGCTCGAGCCGCTGGCACGCGCGGCAAAGGTGGAGCTCGCGCTGTCGGGCGTGGCGGCGGTCGATGCCAACGAGCGCACGGTGACGCTGGCCGATGGCCGCGTGGCCGAGTACGACGTGCTGTCGATCGACACCGACCCGCTGCCCGACCGCGACGCGATCCCCGGTGCGCGCGAGCACGGCCTCTTCCTGCGGCCGATCGAGCACTTCGTGCAGCTGTACGAGCGCTTGCTCGCGCTGCCCGCCGATCGCCTGCTCAATCTGGTGGTGATCGGCGGCGGCGCGCCCGGCTTCGAGGTGTCGCTGGCCTTGCATCAGCGTTTCAACGGCGGGGGCCACGAGCGCGCACGGATCTGCCTGGTCACCGGCGACACCACCGTGCTGCCCGGCTTCACTGCCGCGGTGCGCGAGCGTGCGGTGCGGGTGCTTCGACGCGCGCGCGTGACAGTGCTGAATCAGCGCTGCACCGAGATCAGCAGCGGGCAGGTGCAGCTGGACAACGGTGCGCGCGTGGTGTGCGACGTGCCGCTGCTGACGCAACCGGGCATTGCGCCGCCCTGGCTGCGCGACAGCGCCCTGGCGCTGGATGCACACGGATTCATCGGCACCAACGACACGTTGCAGAGCACTTCGCACGGCGACGTGTTCGCCGTGGGCGAGGTCGCCTCGCGGGCCGACCGCGACCTGTCGCGCAGCGGTGTGATCGCGGCGCGCGCGGGACCGGCCTTGGCGATGAACCTGCGGCGCAAGCTGGCTGGCGGGCCTTTGCAACCGTGGCAGCCGAAGCCGCGAGCGCTCGTGTTGCTGTCGTGCGGCGCGCGGCGCGCGATCGCCTCCTGGGGCAACTGGAGCGCGCAGGGTCGCTGGGTGTGGGCGTGGAAGGACTGGAGCGACCGGCGCTTCGTTGCTCGTTACGCGCAGCCTGCACCGGCGGTCGAGCCGGCGCTGCCTGCCGGCGCCGAGCGCGAAGGCGATCCCACGCCCTGAACCAGGCTCAGACTTCGCGCGGCCTGAAGTCGATGACGATGCTCGACGGCACGCGGCCGTCGGTGTCGCGCGGCAGCACCTCGGTGCGGTCGATCGCCCGCAGCACCGCGTCGTCCCAGTCCTTGTTGCCGCTGCTCTTGACGAGGCGGCGGCCAATGATCGTGCCGTCGGGCGCGCAGCGCACCTCGACCGCCGCTGTCGGATTGCCTGGCACCTCGTCGGTCAGCACGATGTTGGGCTTGACGCGGGCGACGATGCGCCCCGCATAGCTCGACGATGGACCGGCGTCGCGCGCCGCGGTGCCGGTGGACTCGGGCGAACCGGTGCCGGCCTGGCTCAGCATGCGCTTGAGGTTGTCGTCACGCTGCTTGGCCAAGCGCGCCTCTTCTTCCTTCTGCCGCTTGAGCTCGAGCTCTCGCTGCTTCTGCGCGGCGAGCTTCTCGGCCTTCTCGCGCTCGAGGCGATCCTGCTGCTCCTTGCGTTCGCGCTCCTGCTGCTCGCGCAACTCGCGTTGCTTGCGCTCGGCCTTCTCCTTCTCGATGGCGATCTGCGCATCGACCTGCGACGGCTTCGGCGGCGCCTCTTCGGTCTTCGGCGTCGGTGGTGGCGGCGTCGGTGTCGGCGTCGGCTTGGGCTCGACGATCGGCGGTGCGGCGACCTGCGGTACCGCGGCCCACAGCTCGGCGCTCACGCCGGCCGGCGTCTGGCTGCGCCACGAGACGCCGAAGGCCAGCGCGATCAGCAGGCCCACGTGGACCAGCAACGCCATCACGGTGCCCTTGCGCAGCCCGCCCGGGCGCTGCGGCATCAGCGTGTCATGACGGGTGAGGGTGCTGTCGAGCGCCACGCTCAGCCGCCCTGCTTGACCGACAGGCCGATGCGCTGGACACCCGCGTCCTGCAGCACGCGCATCGTGGCGACGACCTTGTCGTACTTGACGTTGCGGTCGGCCGAGATCACGACCGGCATGTCCGCGCTGCCCGCCTGGATCTCCTTCACGCGCGCCGCCAGCTGGTTGAGCCCGACCACGCTGGCATCGCCCTGGTCGACACGCAGCTTCAAGCGCTCGTCGACGCCGATCACGATTTCGATCACCCGCTGCGGCCGCTGCTTGGTCTTGCCGACGGTCGGCAGGTCGACCACGCCGGTGGTGATGAGCGGCGCGCTGACCATGAAGATGATCAGCAGCACCAACATCACGTCGATGAACGGCACCATGTTGATCTCGCTCATCGAGCGACGCCGGCGGCTGCTGTGGGCGATGACGGCGGGCATGTCAGGCCCGCCCGGCCGCCCGAAGGGCCTGACGCGCCCCCTCGGGGGGCAGCGACAACCGACGGTTGCGGCGTAGGCTCGCATCGCGCAGCGATGTGAAGGCGCGCAGCGCCGGCCGCAGCCAAGAAAGTGAGCTTGGGGGCGTCATGATCGCAGGGCGCTCTCTAGCGCAGCGGCGCGGGCGCCGTCACGGCGGCGGGCTGGGCCACCGGCGCGCCGACGTTGCGCTGCAGGATGTTGAGGAACTCTTCGATGAAGGTCTCGAGCTGGGTGGCCACGCGGTCGATCTCGCGCGCGAAGCGGTTGTACGCCACCACCGCGGGAATCGCGGCGAACAGGCCGATCGCGGTGGCCACCAGCGCTTCGGCGATGCCCGGTGCGACGGTGGCCAGCGTCACCTGTTGTAGGTTCGACAGGCCGACGAACGCGTGCATGATGCCCCACACGGTGCCGAACAGGCCGACATAGGGACTGACGGAGCCCACCGACGCCAGGAAGCCGAGGTTGCCCTCGATCACGTCGAGCTCGCGCTGGAAGCTGGCACGCATGGCGCGGCGTGCGCCGTCGAGCTGGGCGGCGGCGTCGAGCCGGCGCTCGCGCAGCTTGAGGAACTCGCGCATGCCGGAGGCGAAGATGCGCTCCATCGGCGCGCTGGCGTGCTTGGCACCGGCGGCTTGGTTGAGCTCGGCCAGGTTCTTGCCTGACCAGAACTCGCGCTCGAAGGTGTCGTTGAGCGAACGCACGCGCTTCAAGCCGAACACCTTGCCGAAGATCATCGACCAGCTGACCACCGACACCGCGAGCAGACCAACCATCACCACCTGCACGACGAAGCTGGCGTGCAGCACGAGTTGGAAGATCGACAGGTCCTGGTTCACTGCAGCAGGCTCAACACTTCGTCGGGGATACGGCGGGGTTTCAACGTCGGGGCGTCGACGCATGCGATTCGGATATCGCCCTCGGCCAGCAGTTCCGTGCCGCGCAGCGCCTGCTGTTCCAGGTGCAGGCTGACGCGCGCGGCGTCGCGCACGGCGACCGTGACGTCCAGCAGGTCGTCCAGGCGCGCCGGACGCAGATAACGCATCGCGCTGCGGCTGACGATGAACATCGCGCCGAGCCGCTCCCGCAGGGCGGCCTGTTCGACCCCGAGACTGCGCAGCCACTCGGTGCGCGCGCGCTCGAAGTACTTCAGGTAGTTGGCGTAGTAGACGATGCCGCCGGCGTCGGTGTCTTCCCAGTACACCCGTGTCGCATGGCGAAACGGCTTGACGGAGGGCTGTCGCATGGGCTCACGCGATGATACGTGAGCCGACGCGGGTGTCTGTCAGGGCACCACGCGGCGATAGACCGGACCCCACAGGGGATGTCCGGCCTCCGAGCGGTTGAGCGCGAACGCGGGGTCCGCTTCGCGGGCCGCGCGGAACGACGCTTCGCAATCGGCCACCCGGCTGCTCGTGCAATAGATGAACGCCAGCAGCTTGTACGCGCTGGCACGGTCCCGCGGACTGCTCAGGCCGGTGTACAGCGCCGTCTGCAACGCGCGCTCGGCTTGCGGGTATTGGGCGTCGTCGTACGCGCGCATGCCGGTGAGCAGCGCGCGCTCGGCCGGTCGCTCGATGACGTCGGTGAGGCCGACGGACGGCTTGGGCGGCGCCGCACAGCCGGCAAGCACGGCGGCCAGACACGCGATGAGCCAGGTCAGGCGTTTCATATCCACCTCCACTACGATCCGAAGCGGTGCCGCACCACCACCGGCTGATCGGCCATCACGCGCACGGTGGTCGTGTGCGGCGCGAAGTCCGAATTGCGGACGGTGATCACGTGTTCGCCGACCGACAGCGTGAGTTGCGCAAGCGGCGGGGTGACGCCTGCGCCCTTGCCGTCGACTTCGATCTGGCCCCAGGGTGCAACCGCGAGCTGCACGATGCCGGTGGCCGGTGCGACGGGCTTGGCGACGCGCGGCTGCGCGTCGCGCTCTCGCGCGACCGCTTTGTCGACCACGCGTGGCCGCACCGGCATCGGCACCACGATGGGGGGCGGGGCTGTCGGCGGCTCGACTGCCGCGGCCGGCGGAGGGACATTGTCGTCGGTGCCCGATGGCGGCGTTGCCACCGCCACGGCGACCATCGATTGGATCGGCGTCGCCGGCGGCGCCGTGTCGGGCAGGGCCGCCTCCGCGCTATGCGCGGGCGGCTCGGCGGTGCCGAGCAACTGCCAGCCGGCGATCACGCCGATGCCAGCGCCGACCGCGAGTGCGGCGACGACCAAGCGGCGCTTGCCGTGGCGCGCCTGCGGGCCGTCTTCGGTACCGATCTCGGCCTCGGCCTCGAGCCACTGCTTCAGCGCCTGGCTCATCTGCCGCGCCGAGCGGTAGCGCAGCGCCGGGTCGTGCGCGATGGCGCGCATCGTGATGTCCGACAGTGCCTGCGGCACCTCGGGCCGCAACTCGTGGGGCGACTGGGGCCGCGTGTGCTCGACCGCGTGCACGATCTCCTGCAGCGACTTGCCGTCGAACGCCTTGCGGTGCGTCAGCAGCTCGTACATCACCACGCCCAGCGCGTACACGTCGCAGCGCCGGTCGATGGTCTCGCCGCGCAATTGCTCAGGCGCGAGGTAGTGCGGCGAGCCGGCGACCACGCCTTCGAGCGCCGGTATGTCCTGGCCATGCGCCACGCGTGCGATGCCGAAGTCCACCACCTTGGGCAGCGTGCGGCCGACCATGAAGATGTTGGCCGGCTTGATGTCGCAGTGAATCACGCCTTTGGAGTGCGCGTAGCTCAATGCATCGCAGACACGGCGCATGATCTGCGCGGTTTGCACCACGTCGGGCCGCCAGCCGTTGGCCATCAATTGGCGCAGGTCGCGTCCGCGCAGGCGCTCCATCGCGATGTAGACGCCCTGCTCGGACAGGCCGGCGTCGTACACCGTGACGATGTTCGGATGGTTCAGACCCGCGGCGGCGCGCGCCTCGTTGAGGAACAGCGCATCGAGCGTCGCCCGGTCGCCCTCGGCCACGCTCAGGTGCAGCGTCTTGACCGCGATGGTGCGCGACAGGATCGGATCGTAGGCGGCGTAGACGGTGCCGAGGCCGCCTTCGCCGAGCTGCTGCTTCAGCGCATAGCGGCCGATGTGGCCGATGGTCAGCCCCTGCGGGCCTGCGGCGGCGTCGCCTCCGTCGTTGACCGGCGACTCCGATGCCGTGGGGTCGAGATCGATCGGCGCCGCAGGTTGTGATGCGGGCGTTGGCGCGGCCACCGCCTTGTCGTGATGTGAATGGTCTTGCACACCGGGAGCTTAGGGGCGGCACCCCTTGGAGCGGCGACAAAAAGCGTGGCTCGCTCCCTATGGGTAACGCTTTGTCACCCTCGTCTGTAGCGGCGATGGCAAAAGGTCACAGGCAGCGTTGCAAGCGATCCATCGCCTCTTCGAGTTCGGCCAACGAGCTGGCGTACGACAACCGCAGGTAGCGATCGGGCGCACTGCGACCGAAGTCACGGCCCGGCGTCAGCGCGACCTGCGCGCGGCGCATCAGGTCGAAGCAGAAATCCCAACTGCTCGCGCTGTGCGCGGAGCAGTCCGCGTAGGCGTAGAACGCGCCGTCGGGTGCGACCGGCGTCGGCATGCGAATGCGCTGCAGCGCGCTCACGACGAAGTCGCGCCGACGCCTGAACTCGGCGCGGCGGCGCTCGAACTCGGCGATCGATTCGTCGCCGAAGCACGCCAGTGCTGCGTGCTGCGCCACTGCGGAGGGGCAGATGTAGAGGTTCTGGGCCAACCGCTCGACGGGCGCCACCAGCGCATCGGGCAGCACCAGCCAGCCCAGGCGCCAACCTGTCATGCCGAAATACTTCGAGAAGCTGTTGACCGACACCACGCAGTCGTCGTGTGCCGCGCTCGACAGCACCGTACGCGCGTAGCGCTCGTCGTAGCTCAGGCCGAGGTAGATCTCGTCGACCACGCAGGCAGCCCCATGCGAGCGAGTGACCTCGACGATGCGCGCTAACTCGTCGGGGTCGATCGAGGTGCCGGTGGGGTTCGAGGGCGTGGCCAGGAGCACGCCACGGGTGCGGCTGCTCCAGGCAGCGGCCACGGCACGGGCATCGAGCTGGAAGCGCGCGTGCGCATCGGTGGGCAGCAGCACCGCGCTGGCGTCGGCCGCGGCCACGAAGTGACGGTTGCAGGGGTAGCACGGGTCGGGCATCAGCACGTCGTCGCCAGCCTCGAACAGCACGGCGCACGCCAACTGCAGCGCGGCCGAGGCGCCGGCGGTCACGACGATGCGGCCCGCGCAGACTTGCACGCCGAAGCGGCGCTCGTACCAGTGCGCGATCTGCTCGCGCAGTGCGGGAAGGCCCATGGCCTGGGTGTATTGCGTGCGGCCGTCGCGGATGGCGCGCTGCGCCGCCTCGCGCACCAGCGGCGCAGCGCCGAAGTCGGGCTCGCCGATGTTGAGGTAGATCATCGGCCGCCCACCGCGCGCGGGGTCGCACAGGGCACTGGCGGCGATCTCGTGCGCGGCCTTGGCGCACTCCATCACGTAGAAGGGCTCGATGTGGTCGAGCCGCGAGGCGATCTTCATCGGCCAAGCCTAAATGCGGGCTGCGCGGGCCGCGGCGACTTCGGCGGGCCGCAAATCAAGCGCAGCCTTGTCGAGCACGCCGTTGACGTACTTGTGGCCATCGGTGCCGCCGAAGGTCTTGGCCAGTTCGACCGCCTCGTTGATCGCCACCTTGTACGGCACGTCGGCACAGTGCGCGAGCTCGTAGGCGCCGATCAGCAGCACGCCGTGCTCGACCGGCGACATCTCGCTGGTCTTGCGGTCGGCGTGTCTGGCGAGCACGGCATCGAGTTCGGCCGCTTCCCGCACGCAGCCGTGCAGCAGCGTGTCGAAATGCTGGCTGTCGCTGCGCTCGAAGCCTTCCTGCTCGCGCATGTGGGCGTCGATCGCCGTCGGGTCGGTGCCTCCAACCAACCACTCGTACAGGCCCTGCAAGGCCAGCTCGCGCGCCCGGCGGCGCGCCGACTTGCTGGTGCCGGCCCGCGATTTGACGCTCACGCCGCCGCCTTGGCCCTGTGGGCCGATCCAGCGGGGGAGAATGAGCGCCTTCGGAACGGCCGTGCGGTGCTCACAGATCGCTCAGCAGGTTGGCCATCTCGACGGCCACGCGCGCCGCGTCGCGGCCTTTGTCTTCGACGCGCTCCCAGGCCTGCGCCTCGTTGTCCACCGTGAGGATGGCGTTGGCCACCGGAATCTGGTGATCGAGCGCGACGCGGGTGACGCCGGCGCCGCTCTCGTTGGCGACCAGCTCGAAGTGATAGGTCTCGCCGCGGATGACGCAGCCGATGGCCACCAGGGCGTCGAAGTCGTCGCTGTCGGCCATGGCCTTGAGCGCAACTGCAATCTCCAATGCGCCGGGCACCGTGACATGCGTGATGTGCCGCTCGGCGACACCGAGCGCAGCGAGTTCGTAGCGGCACGCCTGCGCGATCTTGTCGGTCAGCGCTGCATTGAAGCGCGCCTGCACGAGGCCGATCACCAAGCCCTCGCCGTCGAGCTTGGCGGCCTGTCCCTTGTCGGCGGCTTGCATGCGTCGTCCTTCAGTCGCTGTGGGTCACGAAGCCAGTCACTTCGAGTCCGTAGCCGGCCATGCTCGGCATGCGCCGTGGGCTACCCAACACACGCATGCGAGCGACGCCGAGGTCGCGCAGGATCTGCGCGCCAATGCCATACGTGCGCAGGTCCATCGCCGATTGCGCGTGGCGCGGCACGCTGGCCGACTGCGCCTGGCATTGCGCGAGCAGCGTTGCGCCGTCGCCGGTGCAGTTGAGCAGCACGGCCACGCCGCGCGGGCTGCGCTGCAGCGCCTGCAGCGCGCGCGCCAGCGGCCAAGAGTGTCCGCCGGCCGAAACGTCGAGCAGGTCCATTGCGGTGAATGGCTCGTGCACGCGCACCAGCACTTCGTCGGCGGGTTGCCACTTGCCATGGCCGAGCGCGAGGTGCAGGCCGCCGCCGCGGTCGCGGTAGGTGACGCAGCGGAAGGCGCCATAGGGTGTGTTCAGCGCGCGTTCGCTGCCGCGCTCGATCAGGCTCTCGTTGTGGCTGCGGAAAGCGATCAGGTCGGCGATGGTGCCGATCTTCACGCCGTGCGTCTGCGCGAACACCTCGAGGTCGGGCAGGCGGGCCATGCTGCCGTCGTCGTTCATGATTTCACAGATCACCGCGGCTGGCGTCAGGCCGGCCATGCCGGCAAGGTCGCACCCGGCCTCGGTGTGCCCGGCGCGCATCAGCACGCCGCCGTCCTGCGCCTGCAGCGGGAACACGTGGCCGGGCTGCACGAGGTCGGCTGCCCGGGCGTCGCGGGCGACGGCCGCCCGGATGGTGTGGGCACGGTCGGCGGCAGAGATGCCGGTGGTGACACCGCTGGCGGCATCGATGGACACCGTGAACGCGGTGCCATGCGCCGTGCCGTTGCGCGCAGTCATCGGCGGCAACTGCAGCCGCTCGCAACGCTCGCGCGTCAGCGTCAGGCAGATCAGGCCACGGCCGTGCTTGGCCATGAAGTTGATGCCGTCGGCGCTCACATGGTCGGCGGCGAGGATCAGATCACCTTCGTTCTCGCGATCTTCTTCGTCGATCAGAACCACCATGCGGCCGGCCGCGAGGTCGGCAACCAGAGCTGGAATCGGCGACATCGGCATGCGCCGATTGTAGGTGGCCGCTCTCGAGCCGCCCCAGGGCGGGGGTGGTCAGGCTGCTTCGCGCTCCGACGCCGGCGTCAGCGGCTCTTGCGGATCCAGGACAGCCAGCCGCTGGACTGGGTGGAGGGCTCCTTGCGCGCCGCCGGGTGCATGCGCAATACCATCAATCCGGACAGCAGGTACAGGCTATTGAGCAATCTCACCGCACGATCGATGTTCATGCCCGGCCAGCGGGAAATCGCCCGCAGCGATGCCGTCTCGCGGCGCAGGCGCTGGAACGCTGGGCCGATCGCGCCCGATAGTGGCAGCGAGCCGAGGTGAAAGTCCGGCGACACTCGATACGCCGCGTTGCCGCCGATCTCGTTGATCAACGTGCCACGCGGACCGTGGAGCCCCAGCGCCCACAGCAGCGGTTCCAAATGTCGATAGTGCTTCTCCTCGGCGACGCGCTCGGTCATGAAGTGGCCCGGTGCGCGAACGCCAGGCGGCTCGACGCTGTGCACGCTCAGTTCGCGCACGCCCCGTTGCAGTTCGGCGGTGAGATCACGCGGCGAGTGATAGAGCCGCTCGCGTGGAAAGATCGTGACCGGCCACACCAGCTCGCGATGCAGCACATAGATCAGGGCGGGCTCTCGGTGTCGCATGCACGCGGCGATGACATCCACCGCATCGGTACCGCTGGCGGAGTACTCGAGGCGGGACAACTCGCTGACCAGCGTGGTCGGCAAGACTGTCGGGCCGTTGAGCCTGGCATAGCCGCTGCTGCCAGTTACGAGGCGGACCCGCTCGAACTCGCTGATCCGCCAGAGCGTGGAATCGTCAAAGTCCTGCATGCGATGCCGGCTCTCCTCGAGCCCACCCCCCAACCGCTGCCGCTGTGTCGCAATGGTACGCGCTTGCGGGTCGCCGCGGGTGTATCCGATTGCGTGACTCGCCGTCCGGATGTAGGGGGTGTGGTGGCGATCAACCCTTTGCGGCGGCCAATTGACGCTCGATATAGCGAGCGATCAGATCGACCTCCAGGTTCACGCTGGAGCCCGGACGCAGTTCGCCCAGGGTGGTGTGGGTCAGCGTGTGGGGAATCAGGTTGATCGACACTTCGCAGCCGTCGCGGCCATCGGCGACGC
>DATJYZ010000305.1:0-3741 GCA_035499355.1 Burkholderiaceae bacterium
ACGCCCGCCGGCTTGAAGTAGTTGGCACGCTCCCAGCCGTTCTTGCTGCCCCACTCGGCGCCTTTGGCGTCGAGCAAGTCGTACAGCGGTGACGTGCGCAGCGGCCGGCTGCTCGCCAACTCCTGCCGCGGCCAGCGCATCGCGTAGTGCAGGCCGAGCGTCTCGGCGGTGCGCTCGGCCAGCGCCCTGCGATTCGCGGTGAACGCGCCGAAGCGGCGCACATCGACGTCCCACAGATCGCCCGGCGCCTCGCCGTCGGCGATCCACTGCGCCAGCAGCCGCCCGGCGCCACCGGAGTTGGCGATGCCGGCGGAGTTGAAGCCGGCGCCGACGAAGTAGTGTCGCAGGCCCGGGGCCTCGCCGACGATGAAGTTGCCGTCGGGCGTGAAGCTCTCCGGTCCGTTGAGCAGCATCTTGATCTGCGCGGTCTCCAGGCACGGCGTGCGATGAATCGCGCTGGTCATCAGCGGCTCGAACTGGTCCCAGTCCTCGTCGAGCAGCTGGAACTGGAACGTGCTCGGGATCGGATCGACCTGCCACGGCTTGGCCTTCGGCTCGAAGCCGCCCATCAGCAGGCCGCCGACCTCCTCTTTGTAGTAGATGAAGCCGTCGGGGTCGCGCATCACCGGCAGCATCGGGTGCACGCCGTCGATCTTGCCGGTGACGATGTAGAAGTGCTCGGCCGAGTACAGCGGCACGTTGACGCCGGCGAGCCGCCCGAACTGCCGCGCCCACTGCCCCGCGCAATTGACGAGCACCTCGCAGCGCACGTCACCCTGCACGGTGCGCACGCCGGCCACGTGCTCGCCCCCGGGGCCGCGCTCGGTGAGCACGCCGGTGACCTCGATACCCTCGACGATGCGCACGCCGCGGTTGCGCGCGCCCTTGGCCAGGCTCATGCACAGGTCGGCGGGGTTGGCCTTGCCGTCACCGGGAATCCACAGCGCGCCGTGCAGGTCGTCGGTGCGCATCACCGGATAGAGGTCGCCCGCCTCTTTCGGCGTGATCAACTGCACCTCGATGCCGAAGCTTCGCGCCAGCGCGGCCTGCTTCTTCAGCACCTGCCAGCGCTCAGGGGTGGCGGCGACGTTGACGCTGCCGCACTGCTTCCAACCGGTGGCCAGGCCCGTCTCCACCTCGAGCGTCGAGTACAGCTCGATGCCGTAGGTGCTCATCGCGGTCATGTTGCGGTTGGGCCGCATCTGGCCGACGAGGCCTGCCGCGTGCCAGGTGGTGCCGCTCGTCAGCTTGCCCTGCTCCAGCAGCAGCACATCGGTGATGCCGAGCCTGGCGAGGTGATACGCCGTCGAGCAGCCGGCGATGCCGCCGCCGACGATGACGACGCGTGCCAGGCTAGGCAGGTTCATCGGGCGTTCCTAGAATCGCCCGCGGAACGAGACCCGGAGATCCACCCATGATCGAGCCCCAGGCCGGCGTGACGCTGCGCGCGATCCGCCCCGACCGCGCCGTCGACACGCTGCAGCGGTTGCCGTACTTCCTCGGCGTCTCGGGCGTCACCGTCGGCGCCACCGGGCTGTCGATGCACCTGGTGGTGATCCCGCCGGGCGCGCGTGCCGAGCCGCACATCCACGTCGGCTACGAGACCGGCATCTACGTGATCGCCGGGCGGGTCGAGACGCGCTACGGCGAGGGCCTTGCGCAGTCGATCGTCAGCGAGGCCGGCGACTTCCTGTTCGTGCCGCCGGGCGTGCCGCACGAGGCGATCAACCTCAGCGCCAGCGAGCCGGCGCGCGCCATCATCGCGCGCAACGATCCCGAAGAGCAGGACAAGGTGGTGCCGTATCGGCCCTGAGGCGCGCATCGGCCTCACCAGGGCAGCGAATACGTTTTCACGTTCGTGAAGCTCTTGCAGGCTTCCTGCACGCCCTCCTTGACGCCGAGGCCAGAGTCCTTGATGCCGCCGAAGGGCGTGACCTCGAGGCGGTAGCCCGGCACCTCCCACACGTTGACCGAGCCGACGTGCAGCTCGCGCACGAAGCGCATCACGTCGTCGAGGCGGTTGGTGCACACGCCGGAGGACAGGCCGAATGCGGTGGAATTGACCTGGCGGATCGCGTCGTCGACGTCCTTGAACGTGATCACCGGCGACACCGGGCCGAAAGTCTCCTCGCGCACCACCTCCATCTCGCCGCGCACGCGGTCGAGCAAGGTCGGGGCATAGAGCGCCCCTCTGCGCTGGTTGCCATGCAGCAGGCGCGCACCCTGCGCCACCGCGTCGCCGACGCGGCGCTCGAACAGCATGGCCGCGCGTTCGTCGATCACGGTACCCATGTCGACCGTCGGGTCGAGCGGGTCGCCGTAACGCCACGCCTTGGTGCGTTCGAGCAGCGCCTCGGTGAAGTCGCCGGCGAGGCGCTCCTGCACGAAGATGCGCTTGACCGCGGTGCAGCGCTGGCCGCTGTTCTTGTACGAGCCGGCGGCCGCCAGCTCGGCCGCCTTGTTGACGTCGGCGTCGTCCATCACGATCAGCGGGTCGTTGCCGCCGAGCTCGAGCACCTGCCGCTTGTAGACCGCGCGCGACGCGATGTGCTTGCCGATCGCGACACCGCCGGTGAAGGTGACCAGGTCGACGTCGGGGTGCGTCAACAGCTCGTCGGCGATGTCGGCCGGATCGCCGGTCACCACCGAGAGCATCGGCGGCGGCAACCCTGCTTCGTAGAGGATGTCGGCCAGCGTCAGGGCCGCCAGCGGCGTCTTCTCGCTCGGCTTGAGCACCATGCGGTTGTTGGTGGCGACCGCCGGGGCCACCTTGTGGATCACCTGGTTCAGCGGGTGGTTGAACGGCGTGATCGCGCTGATCACGCCCTGCAATGGCTCGCGCATCGTGTGCACGCGGCGCTGCTTGCCGTGGTGCGTGAGGTCGCAGGCAAAGCTCTGGCCGTCGTCGACCAGCGCCTGCTGTGCCGCGAACAGCAGCACGTCGCTGGCCCGGCCGACCTCGTAGGTGGAATCCTTCAGGCACAGCCCCGATTCGAGCGTGATCTGCCGCGCGATCGCCTCCTTGCGCTGCGCGATCAGCTCGCCGGCGCGGGTGAGGATGCGAAAGCGCTCGTGGCGCGTCAGCTTCGGCTTGTAGTCGCGCGCGATGCCGATCGCCCGGCGCACGTCGTCGACGCTCGCGCGCGGCACGGTGGCGACGACCTCGCCGGTGAACGGATAGCGCACCGCGATCACGTGCTCGCCATGCACCGCCTCGCCGGCGATGCGCATTGCCTCGCGGCGCACGTCGTCACCGAGCGGCCTGGCGGCGGGCTTCGTCACCGTGGTCATGCTGTCCCGTTGATCGCGAAGTCGAAGATCTGCCAGCTCTTCAGCGACTGCCCGGCCGCCTTGAGCTTGTAGGCGTCGTTCAACGGCTGGTTGACGATGAACGGCACCTTGGTCTCCGACACCCCGCCGTGCGTGCGCAGCCGGTGGCCCTTGAGGCCCGACAGGTCGTGCAGCCGGGCCGAACTGCCGATGCACACGTCCTGCCGCGCCACCACCGCGACGTCGCCCTCGCGATCGGCCGGCATGTCGAACAGCCGGCTGGCGGCGTCGCGGTCGAGCGCCATCTCGATGCCATCGACACCAGCGATGCACTCGATGATCTGGCGTGCGCTCACCGCCCCGCGGCTCCACACCCGCACGAAACCGCCGAGCGCGCCGTGGTGGCCGACGAAGGCGTCGGTGATCGGGCAGATTACCGTCGTCGCGCCGGCGCCGAACCTGGCGTCGAGG
>DATJYZ010000306.1:0-2998 GCA_035499355.1 Burkholderiaceae bacterium
CGGCCATTGAAGCTCTCGTCGGTGCCGTTCTGCCACGGCTTGCCGGGATCGATCAGCGCGGTCGCGATGCCGGCCTCGCCGATCCACTGGAGGATGGCTCGGCTGACGAACTCCGGCCCGTTGTCTGCGCATTTCAGCGATCGTGGACGCCGATTTCGGCGTGATCGCGGACGGTGTTTCGGCGTGATCGTGGACGATCACGGGAGCACGCGAGTGATGGGGTTCATGGTATCGCAGTCGTCCGCGATGGCGCCGAAGGCGGCGATCGTGGGTCGGGTGAAGGGGCAGGCTTGTCCACGGTGGCGGTCGTCGCGTGCGACGAACGACCGCTGCGGTGGGCAAGCCGTGTTCGGCGGCACGATGCTGGCGCTGCTTGGACTGCGCGAAGCGAGATCATGATTTGACCTGCTTCTTGCGCATCGACTCGCCCTTGAGCGCGATCTTGTGCGCCGCATGCACGATGCGATCGAGGATCGCGTCGGCCAGGGTTGGATCGTTCAGCCAATCGTGCCAGGCCGACACCGGCAACTGGCTGGTGATCAACGTGGCTCGTGTGCCGACGCGGTCGTCGAGCAACTCCAGCAGATCGTTGCGCTCGGCCGCGCTGATCGGCGCGATCGCGAAGTCGTCGATGGCAAGCAGATCGGTCCGCGCGAGTTGCGCCAGCCGACGACCGAAGCTGCCGTCGCCGTGCGCGACGCGCAATTCCTCCAGCAGCCGCGGCGCGCGCACGTACAGCACCGTGAAGCCCGAGCGTGCCGCCTGCTGCGCCAGCGCACAGGCCAACCACGTCTTGCCGACCCCGGTGGCGCCGGTGATCAACACGTTGTGGCCGTGGCGCAGCCAGTCGCAGCCGGTCAGCTGCGTGATGAGGCTGCGATCCAGACCGCGCGAGGCCCGCCAATCGATGTCCTCGATGCAGGCGGAGCTCACCTTCAACTTCGCCGCCTTGAGCAGCCGCGCCAGGCGCTTGCCATCGCGCCAGTCGATCTCGCGCTGCACCAGCACGGCCAGCCGTTCGTCGAAGGCCATCTCGGTGGCCGCCGCGCTCGTGGCCTGGTCGGCCAGCGCGTGCACCATGCCATCGAGCCGCAAGCCGCGCAGTTGGTCCAGGGTGTGTTGGTTGAGCAAGGGATCTTCTCCTTCGTCGTCAGTGGTAGTAGTCGGGACCGCGCACGTTCTCGTGCAGCGGCAGCGAGCCGTGTGCGGCCGGCGTCGGCGTCGCTTGCCGGTCCAGCCCGGCGGCCAGGATCGAGGCGACGCTGCGGTAAGTCGGCGAGCGGATCGACAGCGCTCTGGCGCAGGCGGCTTCCAGACGCGTGAGGCCCACCTCGCGCGCCAGGCGTTGCAGTCCGAGGCACGCGCGGTAGCCTTGCTCGGGATGCGGGCGGTGCTCCATCTGCCAGCGCACGACCGCCGCGCAGGCCGCGCCGATGCGCTCGCCCCAGGCGATGAGCCGCTGCGGTGTCCATTCCCGGTGCGCGCGGTGCGACGCCGGCATGTGCTCGGGGTTCGTCGTATGCGCAGCGCGCCGGCTGCTGTAGCGGTGCACGGCCACGCGCTGGTTGCCGGCGAGGACCTCCACCGTGCTCGACGTGACGCGCAGCTCGACCTCGGATCGAACCAGCCGGTGCGGCACGCTGTAGTAGTGGCCGTCGAGCTCGACGTGGTAGTCGATGTTGACGCGGGCACGCTTGAAGCGAGCGATGGCCATGCGCGTGCTCGGCAGCGGCCGCAACGCGGGTCGATCCAGCGCCTCGAAGACGCTCGCGCGACAGCCGGGCAGCTTCTTGAACGCGCGGGCGTTCAAATCGGCCAGCAGTTCAGCGATGGCCGCGTTGAGCTCGCCGAAGCTGAAGAAGCGCCGGTTACGCAGCCGCGCGAGGATCCAGCGTTCGACGACTTGCACCGCCACTTCGACCTTCGGCTTGTCGCGTGGATGCGCCGGCCGCGCCGGCAGCACCGCCACGTCGTAGTGGTTGCACAGTTCGTCGACCAGACGGTTGACCGCGGGCTCGTAGCGGTCGGGCCGGGCGATCAAGGCGCGGGTCTGGTCCGGCACGATCAGGCGTGGCACGCCACCGATGAACTCCAGCGCCCCGATGATCGAGCTCACCCAGTCGGCGGCGCTCTGCGTCGCGGTGGCGCAGGCGTAGGTGTAGTTCGAGGCGCCCAGTGCCGCCACGAAGATCTGCGCTCGGCGGATCTCGCCGGTCGCCGCATCGATCACCGGCACCGTCTGGCCGGCGTAGTCGACGAACAACCTCTCGCCGGCCAGATGGGTCTGCCGCATCGAGCGCTTCAGGGCGTCGGCCCACGCGCGGTACTTGACGCAGAAGCTCGTGTACTTGTAGGCCGGCTCGCTGCCTCGCTGGTACTCCTCCCACAGCAACTGCAGCGTGACCCCGGGGCGCTTGAGCTCCTGGTGGATCCAGGCGTAGTCGGGTTCGAGCTGCCGGCTCGCGCGCGGCACCGCCGGGCGGTACAACCGGGCCTCGAGTTCGGCGTCGTCGAGCGTCTGCGCGACGGCCCAGTCGACGCCGGCTGCGCGAGCGAGCAGCACAAACTTGCCCACTGTGCCCTTGCCGATGCCCACGGCACGGGCAACCTGCGCGTAGCTCAGGCCGGCTTCAAGGTGCAGGCGCAGGGCCTGTCGTATCTGGCGCATCGTGATCCTGGGGCTGGGCATGGTTGGCCGAAAAAGCGGCCAGCATGCCCGCAGTCAAGATCACTCCCGTGCGCCGCGATCGTCCACGCTCACGCTGAAACGTCGTCCACGTTCAGCTTGAAACGGCGTCCACGTTCGTCTGAAATGCCGTCCACGATCGGTTGAAACGGGCGTCCACGTTGGGCTGAAATACGCACGCTGCGTGCTCGTCCTCACGCGCAATCTGTGCGATGTGGCGGTCGTAGGCACTGATGCGCTCGTCGAGCCGGTGTAGCTCGCTCAACAAGTCACCGATGACGGTGTTGGCCCAGCCAGGCAAGGTCTCCAGCA
>DATJYZ010000307.1:0-2514 GCA_035499355.1 Burkholderiaceae bacterium
AGGCCGATGGCGAAGGCGCCGGTGCCGGCGAGCAGCCAGGCGTTCAGCGTGATCAGCGTGATGGTGAACCAGGTGTTGAGCCGGAGCGAGGAGAGGAAGCGGCCGGTGTGATGATCGACCGCCTCGCGCACATAGGCGTCCTCGTCGTTGGCGCGCGCGAACAGCTTCACCGTGACGATGTTGGTGTAGGTGTCGACGATGCGGCCAGTCAGCAAGGAGCGCGCTTCCGACACGCCCTTCGAGCGGTCACGCATGCGCGGCACGAAGAAGCGCAGCATCACGATGTAGGCGAGAAACCAAAGCACCACGGGCAGGGCGAGCCAGCGGTCGGTGCGCGCCAAGAGGA
The DNA here is from genome assembly GCA_035499355.1 of Burkholderiaceae bacterium. GTDB lineage: Bacteria > Pseudomonadota > Gammaproteobacteria > Burkholderiales > Burkholderiaceae_C > JAEUPI01. The sequence goes on from DATJYZ010000307.1 coordinate 347, forward strand.
TCAGCGACGAGGTGCCGTAGATCAGGATGAACCAGACGGCGGTGAGCAGCGCGACCAGGCTCTCGCGCAGCGCCGGCCCGGTCTGCATCACGCGGTTGGCGATGCGGCCGGCGAAATCGTTCTGGAAGAACGCCCAGGACTGGCGCACCACGTGCCAGTGGTTCTGCCAGCGGATGCGGTTGGTGACGTTGGCGGCGATCGCCTGGTTCATCATCAGGTGCTGCATGGCGGCCGCGGCCGGCCGCAGCACGAGCAGCACCACGGCCATGCCGGCGAACATCGGCCAGTACGTTTGGACGATGTCTTCCGGTTTGGTCGTGGTGACCAGCGTCACCACTTTGCCGATGAAGACCGGGACGGTGACGTCGAGCAGCGCCACGGCAAAGCCGGCCGCGAACAGGCCGGCGAACAGGCCCTTGGCCTGGCGCGCATAGTGCCAATAGAAGGCGAGCAGATCCGGCGGCGGCTCGTTGACCTCCGGCAGGCTGGTCGTCGCCAGCGATTTCTCGAACAGGCGGAATATCGGCATTTCCAGACACGTACGCGCGCGGACGCTTCGGCGCGCCGCGCGTGCTCCTTCCAGTATTGAAGATTCGGGGGCAGGCGAATAGTGCCACATCGTGTCGAGAGCGTGGCAGCAGCCGGCCGGCGGACGCGGGCGTTAAAAGGCGCGCATCCGCCGCAGCAGCAGATAGCTCAAGGCGGTGGCGATGAGGGCGACGAGCGCCGCCCACCAGGTGCCGCCCTCGATGTCCTGGAACGGCAGGCCCTTGGTGTTCATGCCGAAGAAGCCGGTGACCAGCGTCGGCGGCAGGAGGCAGGCGGTCAGGATCGACAGCGTGAACAGGCGCCGGTTGGTGACTTCGGTCATCTTGGCGGCGATCTCGTCGCGCAACAGCCGCGCGCGCTCGTGCAACGAGGCGACTTCGGAGTCGATGCCGTCGAGCTTCTGCGCCAGCGTGCTGACGACGGCGGCGACCTCGGCGTTCTCGCGGGCGACGCGGGGCTCGATGCGATGAAACATCGAGCGCAGTTGCGTGAGCTGCCGGTGCACGCGCACGGCCTGCAAGCGGACGCGGCCGATGCGATGGCGCTCATCGGACGGCTCGTCACCCATGACATGATCTTCCACCGCGTCGAGCTCGTCGCCGAGTTGGTCGGCCATCCGCGCGATGGCGTCGGCGAACTGGTCGATCACGGCGTCGAGCAGCGACACCGGCGTGGGGAAGCGCTTGCCCGCCTCGACGGTGCGGCGCGTGTTCTCGACCGAATGCAGCGGCCGCTGGCGCGCGGTGATGACGAAGCGCGGGCGCATGACGAAGCGCAAGCGCACCAGGTCGTCGCTCGCGTGGTTGAACTCCTGGTGCAGGTCGGGCAGCACGCCGAGGAGCTCGTGGCCGACGGTGTCGAGGCGCAGGTGCGTGTCGGTGCCGGCGAGCAGTTCGCGCGCCATCTCGGAGACCGGCGCCGCTTTCGCGATCCAGGCCCGGCAGCGCACGTCGGCAAGCGCAAGATGCACCCAGACCCAGCCGGTGCTCGGCGCGGCGAGCGCGCCGTCGACCTGTTCGTGGGCGAGAGGCTCGGCGGTGCCGTCGGGGCGGAAGCGGTAGGCCCAGACGATCCCGGTGGTGGGGGCGACATCGGCCAGATCGGTGGTGGTCGTGCTGGCAGTCATGGGCGGCATCCTCTCGCTGACGAACTGTCGCGAGTGGGTCCGGGGTCCATGACAGGACGATGACAGGCTAGGGCGCGGCTGTTCCAGTTGCCGCCGCCGCCGCTTTCCTAAGGCAGGACGGGCACAGGCAGCCCTCGGCCGGCGAATTCGGCATCGGCACCCGGTAGGGCTCGGCCGCGCACCAGCAGTCGCCGGCAAGGCCGCAGTCGAAGGCGGTGCCGCAGCGGGCGCAGGTGAGGCGGCGCGGCGCGGCGCGCTCGGAGGACAATGTCATCCCGCGACTATGGGCGCGGCGACGTCAGCTGCGCAAGCGGCGGCTTCAGGGCTCCATCACCGTCGGACAGGCCTGCTCGATCGGGCGGCGGCGGCTGACCGGCATGTCGTGGAAAAACGAGAGGTTGCTCGCCTGTTCCAGCGCCGCCACGGTCACCTGGAATTTCTTCACGTAGTCCATCGAGTTCGAATAGTCGTCCGCATTGCGGTGGTTGATGTT
>DATJYZ010000308.1:0-18850 GCA_035499355.1 Burkholderiaceae bacterium
CGAGCGCGTCGAGCCGACTGCGCCGACGTTCGGCTTCCACGGCCTGTTCAATTTCCCGCGCGAGCTGTCGGCCGCCGAGTTGAGCGACTTCGTCGCCGCGCTGCCCGAGCGACTGACGCGCGGTCTCGATGCCCATGACCTGTGCACCTGGCTGATCGGTGCCGGGCGACTGAACGACGCGCATGCCTTGCTCGACAAGCGCTGGCGCCTGGGCATGCGGGATCGCCGCACGCTGCGGCTGGCGTGGCGTTTGCGGGTGGCACGCTGGCGCCGGCGCGCCGCGGCACGGAACGGGAACTGATGAGCACGTCGTCGATCCCGAGCCCATCGTGGCTGCAGCGTGCCAACGCCTGGCTGCACGATCTCAACCACAAGCGGCTGGCGCGCCGCAAGCTGCGCAAACAGCGCGCCATCGAGCGAGCCTGGCTGGCGGCAGACGATCCGCAGCGGCCGGAGGTGGCGCGCGCCCTCGAGGAGCGCCTGGCAGCCGGCGGTCGCGAGGTGAAGCTGACGCTGATGCTGTGGCCGATCGACAGCGCGTCGTCGGCCTACGAGCGTCTGCTTCGGGCACTGCGGGCATCGCTGCATGGCGGTTGGGAGATGCTGTGCCCGCACACGCAGCTGACGGCGACCGGCGACCCGAGGCTGCTCGCCGTCGATGCGAACGCGATCGATGGGCCGCAGTGGGTCGACGCGGCGCTGGGGCGCGCGCGTGGCAGTCACGTGGTCGTGGTGCAGCGCGACTGGATCCTCGCACCGCATGCGTTGTCGCTCGTCGCCGAGGCAATCCACCACTTTTCAGGTGCCAGACTGATCTACGGCGACGACGACTGCATCGACTCACACGGGCGTCGCCACGGCCTGTGCATGCGCTGCGACTGGAACCAGGAACTGCTGCGTTCGTCGCCCTACATCGGCGGCCTCGTGGCGGTGCCGCGCGAGGGCCTGCGTGGGCTGTCGTGGCCGGGCAGCGGCAGCGCGCGCGCGGCCTGGTGGTCGCTGCTGCTGCAACTCGCCGACGCACTGACGGAGGGCGAGGTGCTGCACGTGCCGCACGTGCTCGGTCACCGCCCGGCCGAGCGCACGACGATCAGGCCGATCGCGCTGCCGGGCGACGACGAGGTCGCCGCGGTGCAGGCACACCTGGACCGCAGCGCGCCGGGTGCCCGCGCCCGGTGCGGCAGCGAGGGTGGCGTGCACGTGCAGTACCCGCTCGGTAGTCCGCCACCCCTGGTCTCGCTGATCATTCCGACGCGCAACGGCCTGCAGCTGCTGCGCCAGTGCGTGCGCAGCATCGTCGACAAGACCGACTACGCGCCCTACGAGATCGTCATCGTCGACAACGGCTCCGATGACCCCGCCACACTGGAGTACCTCAGTGCGCTGGGAGAGGACCCGCGCGTCCGCGTGTTGAGGGACGATCGGCCCTTCAATTTCTCGGCCCTCAACAACGCGGCGGCGCGCATGTGTCGCGGCCAGCTGCTGGCGCTGGTCAACAACGACATCGAGGTGATCGGCGGCGGCTGGCTGCACGAGATGGCGAGCCTGGCGATGCGGACCGACGTCGGCGCCGTCGGCGCACGCCTGTGGTTCGCCGACGGCACGCTGCAGCACGCCGGTGTCGTGCTCGGCATCGGCGGTGTCGCCGCGCACGTGCACCGCAAGTTGCCTCGCACCGATCCGGGCTACCACGGGCGAGCCCGGCTGACGCAGGAGTTCAGCGCCGTGACGGCCGCCTGCCTGGTTCTGCGCAAGGCGGTGTTCGAGGCGGTCGGCGGCCTCGACGAGGCGAACCTCGCGGTCGACTACAACGACATCGACTTCTGCCTGCGCATCCGACGCGCCGGCTACCGCGTCATCTGGACGCCGCATGCCGAGCTCTACCACCACGAGTCCGCCACGCGCGGGCAGCAGCGGCCGGCGGCGCAGCAGCAGCGCTATGACCGCGAGGTCGCCTTCATGCGCGAACGCTGGGGCCAGTTGCTGAGATACGATCCTGCCTACAACCCGAATCTGACGTTGAAGCACACCGATTTTTCGATCAGTGAAGCGCCCCGGGTCGATCTGGCAAGGCCATGGTTCAGGCGCTAGTGCGTGACCCGGACGGCGACCTGCCGTCGCGCGAGCGGACGTACGTGCCACGCATCCAGACCGCCCGATGAGCGCTCGCACCCGTGGCATCCTTCATCGGGTCCTGCCCGGGTTTCTGCACCCCGCTGTCGACACTGCGGCGTCCGCGCTGGCGCGCCATCGCGCGCGGCGCCAGCTTGCCGGGCAGCAGCGCCTGCATCTGGCCTGCGGCATGAATCTCATGCCGGGCTGGGCCAACGTCGACATCGATGGCCCCGCCAGCGTGGTCAGGCTCGATCTGACGCACGGTCTGCCGATCGACGACGACAGCGTCGAATACGTGTTCTGCGAGCACTTCATCGAGCACATACCTCTGCAGGCAGCACTCGGCCTATTGCGCGAGGTGCGGCGCTGCTTGCGTCACGGCGGTGTCGTACGGCTGTCGACGCCGGACCTCGGCGCGTTGGTCGAGCACTACCGTGCAGGTCGTCTCGACACGTGGCAGGACGTCGGGTGGCAACCGGAAACCTCCTGCCGCTTGCTCAACGAAGGCATGCACTCCTGGGGCCACCAGTTCGTGTTCGATCAACCTGAACTGGAGCGCGCACTCAGCGCCGCCGGGTTCAGCTCGGTTGCACGCGTGTCGTGGCGCCAGAGCGACCACGCGCCGTTGGCCGGACTCGAATGTCGGCCCTTCCACGGTGAACTGATCTACGAGGCAACCAAGTAGTCGTTGGTCTTCAGCGCGGCCGCGCGCGGGCCCAAGCGCCGCGCAGGGCGGCCCGGGCCAAGCGCAGGGTGCTTCTGCATCGAGCCTGCAGGGCCGGGCCATCGGGCTGCGCCTGCCAGATGCGCCGGATGGCATCAACGACCCCACGGGAGAACTCGCCCCGCTGCAGCGCTGCCCGGACAACCTCGGTCTGCTGGTCAGCGATCTGCTTGCGCAGCATCGATACCGCCTGGCGACACGCCGCGCACCCGGGGTGCAGGCGGGGTGCGATGGCCTGCGCGAAGCGCCAGTGATCGTGCCAGAAGCGAGATGCATCGGCGCTTCGCTGAGCCACCTGGAAGCCTTCGTCGTGCACCCGATAGTCGGCCAGCGGTTCGTCCACCACCGCAACTTCCGTGTGCCGGGCCACGGAGATCCAAAGGTACCAGTCGCCAATGGCCACCGACTCGTGCGGCAGCCCCATCTTCGGGATCAGCGACCTGCGAAACAGGCCGGTCGACACGTAGTAGCGATTGGCACTCAGCAGTTGATGAAACACGTCACCCGATGGCAGCGCAGGCGCCTGCTCGCCCTGCGTCTGGCCATCCGCGTTCACGAACTGGACCCGGCAGAAGACCGCCCCCACGTTCCGTCGGTGGTCCGCCATGGCCAACTGGCGCTCCAGCTTCTCCGGTGCCCATCGATCGTCCTGGTCCAACGGAGCGATCCACTCCCCCCGGGCCAGCAGCATCGCCTGATTGCGCGCCCCGAGGCCCATCGTGGCATCGTTGGCTTGGCGGACGTATCTCAGCCTCGGGTCACCGATGGCCGCACAGACTTCTGGCGTCCGGTCGGTCGAGCCGTCATCGACCACGATGACCTCGAGGTCCGACATCGTCTGCGCCAACGCGGACGCCAATGCCTCACGGAGATATTCGCACTGGTTGTACGCGGGGACGACGACGCTGACGCGCGGCTCGATCAAGACCTGCCTCGAAGCGAGGCCGTCAATGCGTCGCCGCCTTCGATCGCTACGCGGATCGCGCTGGCGATCGCAAGCACGTCCGCGGCCTGGATGTCGTTGCCTGTGGGCAGCACGACCAGCCGCTGCGCGACGGCCTCGGTCACGGGGAGCCGGCGGCCCGCATCGGGATACAGCGTTCGATAGGGCTCCATGCGATGGCAACCCGGGTAGAAGTACCGCCGCGCAATCACGTTCTCGGCCCACAACACGTCGATCAGCTGATCGCGACTCAGACAGCCCGGCGGCGGGTCGTACTCCGCGACGACGTACTGGAAATTGCCGTGCTCGTGCACCGGGTGTTCCAGGAACCGGATGCCGGCGATTCCGCTCAATGCCTGCGCATAGGCGCCGTGGTTGCGGCGGTTCGTGTCGATCGTGTCCGTCAGGGAGCGCATCGACGCGAGCCCCATGGCGGCGCAGACTTCGTTCATCTTCGCGTTGGTGCCAATGTGGACGACGTTGTCGAAGCCGGCGAAGCCGAAGTTGATCATCAGGCGCAGGCGCTGCGCCAACTGATCGTCATTGGTGGTGATCGCTCCGCCCTCGAACGTATTGAAGAACTTGGTCGCGTGGAAACTGAACACCTCGGCCCGCCCGAAGCCGCCGACCAGGCGGCCGCCTCGCGAGCATCCAAACGCATGGGCTGCGTCGAACAGCAGGGCCAACCCGCGCCGCCGCGCCAGCGCAGACAGTGTGTCCACGTCGCAGACGCGCCCCCAAAGATGGACACCCATGATGCCCGTGGTGTGCGGAGTGATGAGTTCTTCGACCCGTTTCGGATCGATCAGATGCGTCTCGGGCTCGATGTCGCAGAACACGGGAGTGATGTGCTGCCATTGCAATGCGTGGGCGGACGCCACGAAGGTCATCGCCGGCACGATGACTTCGCCGCGCAGATCGAGCCCACGGATGACCACCTCCAGCCCGATGGTGGCGTTGCACACCAGAATGCAGTGCCGCACGCCCAGCCAGTCGGCGATCTCACGCTCCAACTCCTGGACGCACGGACCGTTGTTGGTGAGCCATTTGGAATCGAGCACCGACTGCAAGCGAGAAAGGAAGTAGTCGCGATCGCCCAGATTGGGCCGGCCCACATGCACCTTCTGCTGGTACAGCGGCGCACCGCCCAAGACGGCGAGGTCGGCCAGACGGCGCTTCACGACGAAGCGGCCCGTCTCATGGGCCTTGCCGGGCAGCCGACCACGACGGTCCTCGGCGCCACCGATCGGGCCACGACGGCACCCATGCCGACCATCGCATGCTCTCCGACCTCGCACTTGTCTCTGATCACCGCACCGGCGCCGATCCAAGCGCAGTCGCCGACGGTCACTGCACCCGCCAGGCACGCGCGCGGCCCGATGTGCACGGCGTGGCCGACCCGCGCCTCATGCTCGACGATCGCACCGCTGTTGATGATCGTCTGGCTGCGCACGATGGCGTCGGCATTGAGGATCGCTCCGGGACCCACGTACACGCCAGCCCCCAGCGCCACGTCGTCCGCCACCACGGCCGATGGGTGCACGAGTGTCGGGAACTCGAAGCCGCTTTTCTCCAGTTCGCGAGCCAGGCTGCTGCGCTCGGCATTGGCGCCGAACGCGAGGAACAGGTGCCGTACGCCCCGCCGTTGCAGGGAGCCGAGCACATCGCGGCCACCCAACACGGGCAGCCCGCAGAACTCACCACCCCAGCGATCCTGGTTGACTTCGTCGACGTAGCCGACGATATCCCAGCTCCGGGTCAGGCGCACAAGCGTCGTCACAACGCGTGCGTGGCCGGAGGTCCCCCAGATTGCCAGCGCATTGGTTGTCATCCACCCAATTGTATGAGCCGCTCCCGAGCGGGTCGCCGTTGCGCCGCGGTGCTGCAAAGCGCGTCTGGGCCAGCGCGCGGCCTGTCTGGCGGACGTGGCTGTCAGGTCGTTGCATCGGCGATCGCGCCCGGCTGCCCCGCGTGCGCCGACCGCCAACCGAAGAACGCCATCACCTCCTCGCGCCGCGCCATCGCATCGGCTTCGCCGAGCGCCATCAGGGCCCGCGTGTACGGCTGCTCGAACAGCAGGTAGCTGGCCAGGGCCGCGCCGCGCGCGTCGCGGCCTTGGCCGGTGACGCCCATGCCGCGCAGCATCGCGCGCACCGGCACCGGCAACTCGTTCTGATAGTCGGCGGCCAGGTCGTCGAGGCGTTGGCTCGGCGCGATCACCAGCACGTCGATCGGCCGCAGCGCCGTCTGCGCACGCTTCGAATCGGGCAGCAGCGACAGCGTGTGGTTGATGCGACGCATGCGCTCGACATCGACTGCCAGAGCGTCGAGGAAGATGTTCGATAGCGCATGGCCGGCGATCTGCGCCAGGCTCGGGTAGCCGGTGGCCTCGATGCGGCGGCCGGGTGGCTCGTGCATGCGGCCGGCGCCGATCACCAGCAGCTTCTGCGCGCCCAGGTGCACCGCCGGCGAGATCGGCGCGGTCTGGCGCATCGAGCCGTCGCCGAACCATTGCGTGACGCCGTCGAGCTCGATCGACGACGCCGGGAACACGAACGGGATCGCCGACGAAGCCAGCAGGTGCGCATGCGTGATGCGCCCCTGCACCGCGATGCGCTGCGAGCGCGTCCACGGGTCGATCGTCGCCGCAGCGTCGTAGAACGTGACGTGCAGCCCCGAGGTGTAGCTCGACGCGCTGACCGCCAGCCCGTGCAGGTGGCGCGCGCGCAGCATCACGCGCAACCGCGGCAGCGGCACCATGCGCTCGAGCAGCTTGGACAGCGGCTCGTTGTCGAGCAGCGAGCGTGGCCTGGCGCGACGCCAGCGCGCGATCACCCAGCCGATCGACAGCATGGTCAGCCATTGCGCGCCGCTGCGGATCACGCCCAGCGAGTCGGCGCGGTACACCTGATCGGCGTGAAAGTCGCGCCAAACCTGGCAGACGCGATCGACCGAGGCCTCGAAGTTGTCGGCGCCGCAGGCGAGCGCGGCGGCGTTGATCGCGCCGGCCGAGGTGCCGACGATGACGCCGAACGGGTTGCGCGAGAGGTCGGCACCGCACTCGCGGCGCAGTTGCGCCAGCGCGCGCAGCACACCCACCTGGTAGGCCGCGCGCGCGCCGCCCCCGGTGAGGATCAGGCCCGTCAGCGGTGTCTCGTACATGCCCGGCAACTGTAGCCGTGTGCATCGGCCGGCAGGCCCATCGCGCCACCGTGGGCTTACCGCCGATTACAACGGCAGCGCGCCCGGGCGACGGAGCGTCTATTCGTACACGATCGCCGCCTGGCCGCCGTGCGCCAGGGCCTTCCAGCGCGACAACGCATCGTCGCTCGGCCAGAAGCGCCCGTCGTCGCCGAGGTCGAGCAGCGCCTCGGCTTCGCTGCGCTCGATGCGCAGACGCACCGGCAGGCCCAGCGTCGTGCTGCCTTGCTCGCTCGCCACGCGCCGCACCGGCCACTGGCGGATCAGCTCCTGCGCCGGCGGCACGGTGCCGTTGACACTCACCGCCAGATAGCGGCCGAAGCGCGCACGGGCCCCGGCGAGGTCCCAGGCCTGCTGCACGGTCAATCGCAAGCCGCCGGAGAAGCGGTCGGGCTGCGCGCGCCCCTGCACCACCAGGAGTTCGTCTTCGCGCAGCAGGTCGCGCACGACTTCGAGCACGTCGTCGTTGACCACCGCTTCGATGCGCTCGCTCATGTCGTCGAGCTTGAAGATCGCCACCCGGCCGCGCTGGTTGTTGACCAGCCGCAGGTCGGTGACCACGCCGGACAGCAACACCGGCTCGCGCGAATCGACCACGTCGGCAATGGCGCGTTTGGCGATGCGCCGCACCTCGCCCGCGTACAGCTCGAACAAATGGCCGGAGTAGTAGAAGCCCAGGGCCGCCTTCTCGAACGAGAGCCGCTCGCGGATGCCCAGCGGCTCGGCGGACACCAGCGCCGGCTCGTGCGTCGAGGCGGCATGCGAATCACCGAAGTCGAACAGGCCGCCCTGCGACTGGTTGACCTCCTGCGCGTCGGCCCAATCGAACGCCAACGACACGCTGGCCAGCAGAGAGGCCCGCCCCCAAGCGCCCTCGGCGCGGCCTCCCGAGGCAACGTGAGCGGCCTGGGACGGCCCGGTGCCGGTTGCGCGATCGGCGTGCAGCGCATCGAAGGCACCCGCCTTGATGAGAGCCTCGACCGCGCGCTTGTTGACGCGCTGGCGGTCGACCCGCGCACAGAAGTCGAACAGGCTGCTGAACGGGCGTCCGGGTGCGCCCTCCGTGCCCGCGCGCGCGGCCACGATCGCCTCGATCGCGCCCTGGCCCGTGCCCTTGACGGCACCGAGGCCGTAGCGCACCCGCCGGGCGTCGATCGGCTCGAAGCGGTAGACGCCGCGGTTGACGTCGGGCGGCTCGAAGGTGACACCGAACTGCTTGGCGTCGTCGATCAGTACCCGCAGCTTGTCGGTGTTGTCGATTTCGACGCTCATGTTGGCGGCGTAGAACTCGGCGGGGAAGTGCACCTTCAGCCATCCCGTGTGGTACGCCAGCAAGGCGTACGCGGCGGCGTGGCTCTTGTTGAAGCCATAGCCGGCGAACTTCTCCATCAGGTCGAAGATCTCGTCGGCCTTGTCGGCGTCGATCGCCTTTGCCGCGCAGCCGCTGCGGAACCGCTCGCGGTGCTTGGCCATCTCCTCGGGCTTCTTCTTGCCCATCGCGCGGCGCAGCAGATCGGCCTCGCCGAGGGAATAGCCGGCCAGCAGCTGGGCGACCTGCATCACCTGCTCCTGGTAGACCATGATGCCGTAGGTCTCGCCGAGCACCTGCTCGAGCAGCGGGTGCGGATAGTCGACCGCTTCGCGGCCGTGCTTGCGCGCACAGAACGACGGGATGTTGTCCATCGGCCCCGGGCGGAACATCGCGTTGAGCGCGATCAGGTCCTCCAGCCGGTTGGGCTTGGCGTCGCGCAGCATGCCCTGCATGCCGCGCGATTCGAACTGGAACACCGCTTCGGTCTGGCCCTGCGCGAACAGCTTGTAGACCGCCGGGTCGTCGAGCGCGATGCGCTCGAACGAGAAGTCGGCGCGATCGGGATGGCGCGCGACGATCAGATCCTTGGCGAGCTCGAGGATCGTCAGCGTCGCCAGACCGAGGAAGTCGAACTTCACCAGGCCGATCGCCTCGACGTCGTCCTTGTCGAACTGGCTCACCGCGGCGTCGCTGCCGGGCTGCTGGTACAGCGGGCAGAAGTCGGTGATGCGGCCCGGTGCGATCAGCACGCCACCGGCGTGCATGCCGATGTTGCGCACCAGCCCTTCCACCTGCGTGGCCAGCGCCAGCAGCTCGGCCACCTCTTCCTCCGCGGCCTCGCGCTGGTTGAGCTCGGGCGCTTCCTTGCGCGCATAGATCAGACCGGGATCGGGCTTGTCGGGCACCGGCGCCAGCGTCACCGTCTTGCCCGGCGGCGCCGGGATCAGCTTGGCGATGGAGTCGACGTGGCCGTAGCCCATGCCGAGCACGCGGCCGACGTCGCGCAGCGCGGCCTTGGCGGCCATGGTGCCGAAGGTGGCGATCTGGCTCACCGCGTCCCGGCCGTAGCGCTGCTTGACGTAGTCGATCACCCGCTCGCGGTTGGCCTGGCAGAAGTCGATGTCGAAGTCGGGCATCGACACCCGCTCGGGGTTGAGGAAGCGCTCGAACAGCAGCTGGTAGTGCAGCGGATCGAGGTCGGTGATGCCCAGCGCATAGGCCACCAGCGAGCCCGCCCCCGAGCCGCGCCCCGGGCCCACCGGGCAGCCGTGCGTGCGCGCCCAGTTGATGAAGTCGGCCACGATCAGGAAGTAGCCGGCGAATCCCATCTTGCGGATGGTGGCGATCTCGTAGTCGAGCCGCTCGACGTAGCGCGCGCGCTGCGCGTCGCGCGTCGCGGCCTGCGGATACAGCGCCTGCAGTCGGCGCTGCAACCCCTCGTGGCTGGCGCGGTGGAAGTACTGCTCGAGCGGCGAACCGTCGGGCGACGGAAAGTCGGGCAGCCGCGCCACGCCGAGCGTGAGCTGCAGGTTGCAGCGCTGCGCGATGGCGACGCTGTTGGCGAGCGCCGACGGCACGTCGGCGAACAGCGCTTCCATCTGCGCCTGCGTCTTGAAATACTGCTCGCGCGAGAAGCGCTTGATGCGCCGCGGGTTGGCCAGCGTTTCGCCGTCGGCGACGCACACCCGCGCCTCGTGCGCGTCGAACTCCTCCGGCCTCGCGAACTGCACGGGCTGCGTCGCCACCACCGGCAACCTCAGCTCGGCGGCCAGCGCCACCGCGGCGCGCACATGGGCCTCGTTGCCCGGCAGGCCGGCACGTTGCAGCTCGATGTAGAAGCGCCCGGGATACAGCCCGGCCAGCCGCTGCGCCAGCACGACCGCGCGCTCGCGATCGCCGGCCAGCAGGGCAGCGCCCACCGGGCCGGCATCGGCGCCCGACAGCGCGATCAACCCCTGCGAGCACTCCGCCAGCCAGTCCCACTTGACCCAGGCCTGCGCGCGCTGCACGTTGAGCGTCCACGCGCGCGACAGCAGATCGCACAGGTTGTGATAGCCGGCGGCATCGCACACCAGCAGCAGCAGGCGCGATGCCTGCTTGTCGCCGCTGCCAGCGGCCGGCTCGAGCCACAAGTCGACGCCGATGATCGGCTTGATGCCCTCGGCGCGGCAGGCCTTGTAGAACTTGACGGCGCCGAACAGGTTGCCGAGGTCGGTGATCGCGAGCGCCACCTGCGCGTCGGCGCGCGCTGCAGCCACCGCATCGGCCACGCGCAGCGTGCCGTCGACCACCGAATACTCGGTGTGGGTGCGCAGGTGGACGAAGGCCATGTCAGCGGCGCCCGGCCGCCCGCAGCCGCTGAAGCGCCCCCCGGGCCACGAGGTGGCCCCTTCGTGGCCAGTGGGGCAGCGAGCAACGCGAGCGTGGGGGCTGTCTCATCAAACAATTGTAGGCAGCGCCGTCGTGCGCACGGCTTCTACAATGGCCGCCGTGCCGCAAACCGCGGCCGCCTCGCATCGACACGTTGAGTCGCTGGCTGCTTCGCATCATCGGCGTGCTGTTGATGGCCAGCGCCGCCGCGTTGGCGCTGTCGCGCGCGCCCGACCGCACGGTGGAGTCGCTGGTCGCGCGCTGGGCGCCGCCACCGTCGGAATTCATCGACCTGAACGGTCAGCTCGTGCACCTGCGCGACACCGGGCCGCGCGGCGATGCGGTGCCGCTGGTGTTGTTGCACGGCACGTCGGCCAGCCTGCACACGTGGGAAGGCTGGAGCGCTGCGCTGCAGGAGCAACACCGCGTGATCCGCTTCGACCTGCCGGGCTTCGGTCTCACCGGACCGTTCAGCGGGCGCTATGCAGCGTGGTCGTACCGCGGCGACGACCTCGCGCGCTTCGTGCTGGAGCTGCTCGACCAGCTGCACGTGCGGCGCTTCGCGATCGGAGGCAACTCACTCGGCGGCGAGGTGGCCTGGCGCGTCGCGTCACTCGCGCCCGACCGCGTGCAGCGGCTGGTGCTGGTGGATGCGGCGGGCTACGCGCTGAATCCCGATTCGGTGCCGCTCGGCTTCCAGCTGGCGCGCTTGCCCGCAGTGAACCGTCTGTTCGAGTGGCTGCTGCCACGCGGCGTGGTCGAAGCGAGCGTGCGCAACGTCTATGGCGACCCGTCCAAGGTGACGCCGCCGCTGGTCGACCGCTACTTCGAGACCACGCTGCGCGAAGGCAACCGCGCCGCGCTGGTGCAGCGATTCCAGGCGCAGGCCCTCGACCTGCGCGAGGTCGACGTCAACGTCGCGCGCATCCGCGCGCTCAAGCTGCCGACATTGATCATCTGGGGCGGCCGCGACCGATTGATCCCGCCGCCGACGGCACAGCGCTTTCACACCGACATCGCCGGCAGCCGCCTTGCCGTGTTCGATGCGCTCGGCCACGTGCCGCAGGAGGAAGATGCCACCGCCACCGCCGCGACGGTGGCAGCGTTCTGGAAAGAGGTGCCCTGAGGCACCGCGTTCACGGCGCCAGGTCGAACACCAGCACCTCGGCAGCGCGGCCGTGCTTGATCTCGACCTGCGGCTCGTCGCGCAGCAGCGCGGCATCGCCGGCCTCCAGCGCCTGACCGTTCACGAGGACCGAGCCGCGCGCCACGTGCACGTAGCCCAGGCGCCCGGCGGCCAACGGCAGCCGCGCGGTCTCGTCGCCGTCGAACAGGCCCGCGTAGAGCCTGGCGTCGGCGTGCATCGTCAACGAGCCGTCACCGCCGTCGGGTGACGCCAGCAGGCGCAACCGGCCGCGCTTGTCGGCGTCGGCGAACGCCTTCTGCTCGTAGCCGGGGGCGACGCCGAGTTGGGACGGCAGCACCCAGATCTGCAGGAAGTGGGTGGTCTTGTCGGCGGCCGCGTTGAATTCGCTGTGCATCACGCCGCGCCCAGCGCTCATGCGCTGCACCTCGCCGGGCACGATGGTGGCGCCGTTGCCCATGTTGTCGCGGTGCGCGAGCGCACCGTCGAGCACGACGCTCAGGATCTCCATGTCGCGATGGCCATGGGTGCCGAAGCCGGTTCCCGGCGCGATGCGGTCTTCGTTGATGACGCGCAGGTTGCCGAAGCCCATGTGCTGCGGGTCGTGGTAGTCGGCGAAGGAGAAGCTGTGCCGGCTCTTGAGCCAGCCGTGATCGGCATGGCCACGATCGGCCGATTTGCGCAAGGTGATCATCGAGTCCCCCGATTGAATGTCGTAACTGTAGGAGTGGTTGCCAGAGGTGAAAGGGCCTGCGGTTCGCAGCCGGCATTCAAATATGATGAAGACCGATGAGCAACGGTCGCCGCAATGCCTTGACGCCCGAAGCGTTGGGTATGGTCGACGCCATCGCGCGCAGCGGCAGCTTCGCCGCGGCTGCGCGCGAGCTGGGCAAGGTGCCTTCGGCCCTCACCTACAGCGTGCGCCAGCTCGAGGACGCGCTCGACGTGCTGCTGTTCGACCGCAGCTCGCGGCAGGCCAAGCTCACCGCGGCCGGTGAGGAGCTGCTCGAGCACGGGCGACGCGTGCTCAACGAGGTCGACGCACTCGCCAACCGCGTGCAACGTGTGGCCACCGGCTGGGAAGCGAGCCTGACGATCGCCGCCGACGACGCGGTCTCGCGACTGACGCTGTTCGAACTCGTCGAGAGCTTCTACGCACAGCGCGGCACCGGCGGCACGCAGCTGCGCCTGCGCACCGAGGTGCTCACTGGTGTCTGGGAGGCGCTGGTGACCGGGCATGCCGACCTGGCGATCGGCCTCACCGGCGACCCCGGCGGCCTGGTCGGCATCGAGGTGCGGCCGCTCGGCGAGGTGCCGTTCGTGTTCGCGGTGGCACCGCATCACCCGCTGGCGGCCATGCCCGAACCCCTGGCCGACGAGGACATCCAGCGCCACCGCGCGATCGCGGTGGCCGACTCGGCGCAGCGGCTGGCGCCGGCCACCCACAACCTGCTCGGCGGCCAGGACGTGCTGACGGTGGCGTCGATGCAGGCCAAGATCGAGGCGCAGTTGCGCTGCCTGGGCTGCGGCTTCCTGCCGGAGGCGCTGGTGCGCGCACACGTGCGCACCGGCGTGCTGGTGGTCAAGCAGGTGCAGCGCGGCGATCCGCGGGTGCGCATGGGCTACGCCTGGCGCGCCGACGCGGTGGGGCAGCCGCGCAAGGCGCCGCAAGGCCTGGCGCTGCAATGGTGGTTGCGCCAGCTCGACAGCGCGCCGACGCGCCAGGCGCTGCTCGAGCACCATCGCAACCCCACCGCCGACGTGCACTGATGGCGTCGTACATCGGCCGCTTCGCCCCCACGCCGTCGGGCCCGCTGCACGAGGGTTCGCTGGTCGCCGCGCTGGCCAGCTGGCTCGATGCGCGCGCACACGGCGGCCGCTGGCTGGTGCGCATCGAAGACCTCGATTCGCCGCGCAACGAGGAAGGCGCCGACCAGATCATCCTCGGCCAGCTGGCGATCTGCGGGCTGGTGAGCGACGAGGAGCCGCTCGTGCAGTCGAGCCGCCTCGCCGCCTACGAGGAGGCGCTGCTGCAGCTGGCCGACGCCGGCCAGGTCTACCCGTGCGGCTGCAGCCGGCGCGAGGTCGAGCAGGTGCTGATCACGCTCGGCTTCCTGCAGGAGCGCGACGAGGAGCGCGTCTATCCGGGCACCTGTCGCGGCGGCCTGCGCGGCAAGCCGGCGCGCTCGATGCGCGTGCTGACCGCGCTCGGCGGCGAAGACATCACCATCCGCTGGATCGACCGTCGGCTGGGCCGCCAGCGCCAGAACGTCACGCGCGAAGTCGGCGACTTCGTCGTCAAGCGCGCCGACGGCATCTTCGCGTACCAGTTGGCGGTGGTGGTCGACGACGCCTACCAGAGCATCACCCACATCGTGCGCGGCGAGGACCTGACCGACAACACCGCGCGCCAGATCCACCTGCAGCGCCTGATGGGGCTGCCCGAACCGCAGTACCTGCACACGCCGCTGGTGATGGGCATCGACGGCCACAAGCTGTCCAAGCAGAACGGCGCCGTCGCGCTCGACGTCAGCGACCCGGTGGCCGCGCTGCAGCAGGCGGCGCGCGTGCTGGAGCTGCCGCGCATCGAGGCGCTGTCGGTGTCGGAGTGGCTGATGGCGGCCACCCGCGCATGGGCCACGCGCTGGGCGCTCTGAATCGGCGGGGCTTGCCCGCGCTGCACGGCGCGCCGGTCGCCGGCGGCGTCGCAGCGGGCTCGCAGTACCGCAAGGTGTCGGTGCGCCCGGGCGACGAGGCGCGCGCTGATGGCTGCCTGGCGTGCCCGACACGCCATGGCGGCGCGCACCCCGCGCCAGGGCGGCGCGGCGACGCAGGCAACTACGCGTCGAGCCAATGCCGGCGGTAGACCAGCAGCTCGTCGATCGACTCGTGCACGTCGGCCAGTGCGGTGTGGGCCTGGTTCTTCGTCACCTGGTCGAGCAGCGCGGGCTTCCAGCGCCGCGCCAGTTCCTTCAGCGTGCTGACATCGAGATTGCGGTAGTGGAAGAACGCTTCCAGCCGCGGCATGTGGTTGGCCAGGAAGCGCCGGTCCTGGCAGATGGTGTTGCCGCACATCGGGCTCTTGCCGGCGCCGACGTAGCGGCGCAGCCACGCGATCACGGTCTCCTCGGCCGTCGCCTCGTCGATGGTCGATGCGCGCACGCGCTCGACCAGCCCGCTCTTGCCGTGGGTGGCCTTGTTCCAGGCGTCCATCGCGTCGAGGGTGGCGTCGCTCTGGTGGATCGCCAGCACCGGGCCGTCGACGCGCCGGGTGACCTGCGGATCGGTGACCACAACCGCCAGTTCGATGATGCGGTCGCGCGCCGGCGACAGGCCGGTCATCTCGAGGTCGATCCAGATCAAGTTCTGGTCACTCGCCGCGAGCGCGCCGGCAGGGTCTTCGACGGTGGCATTCATGGCGGCATTGTGGCTCAGCCTACACTTCGCCCATGTCGTCGCACCCGCTGACCTGGCTGTTCGCTGCGGCGTTGCTGGCTGCACTCGCGGCACGGTTGTGGCTGGCCACGCGTCAGGTGCGCCACGTGGCCGCGCACCGCAACGCGGTGCCGAGCGCGTTCGCGTCGCGCGTGTCTCTCGAGGCGCACCAGCGTGCCGCCGACTACACGGTGGCCAAGATGCGGTTCGGCCTGCTGACCACCGCGATCGACAGCGCGCTGCTGCTCGGCTGGACGCTGCTCGGCGGCCTCGATGCGCTCAACGGCTGGGTGCGCGATGCCGTCTTGCCACGCTGGGGCGCGTTGCCGTACGAGCTGGCGCTGCTCAGCGCCTTCGTGTTCATCAGCGCGCTGCTCGATCTGCCGTTCGAGTGGTGGCGCACCTTCCGCATCGAGCAGCAGTTCGGCTTCAACCGCAGCACCTGGCGGCTGTTCGCGGCCGATCTGCTCAAGAGCGCGCTGGTGGCCGCGCTGCTCGGCCTGCCGCTGGCTGCGCTGGTGCTGTGGATCATGGGCAGCACCGGCGGCTGGTGGTGGTTGTGGGCCTGGGGCGTGTGGACCGCGTTCAACCTGCTGATCCTGGTGATCTACCCGACGCTGATCGCACCGCTGTTCAACAAGTTCGAGCCGCTGCGCGACGAGACGCTGGCCGCGCGCGTGCAATCGCTGATGCAGCGCTGCGGCTTTGCCGCCAAGGGCCTGTTCGTGATGGACGGCAGCCGCCGTTCGGCGCACGGCAACGCCTATTTCACCGGGCTGGGTGCCGCCAAGCGCGTGGTGTTCTTCGACACGCTTCTGGCCGCGCTGACGCCGGGCGAGGTGGAAGCGGTGCTGGCGCACGAGCTCGGTCACTTCAAGCGCCGCCACGTGCTCAAGCGCATGGTCGCGATGTTCGCGCTGAGCCTGGGTGGCCTGGCGCTGCTCGGCTGGCTGGCGTCGCGCAGCTGGTTCTACGGCGCGCTCGGCGTGGTGCCGGACATGGCGGCGCCCAACGACGCGCTGGCGCTGCTGCTGTTCGCGCTGGTGCTGCCGGTGTTCGGCTTCTTCGTGTCGCCGCTGGCGGCGCTGCTGTCGCGCCGCCACGAGTTCGAGGCCGATGCGTACGCCTGCGCGCAGGCCAGCGGCGCCGACCTGGCGAGCGCGCTGATCAAGCTGCACCAGGACAACGCCTCGACGCTGACGCCCGACCCCGTGTACGTGCGTTTCTACTACTCGCACCCGCCGGCCGGCGAGCGGCTGGCAGCGTTGGCGACCAGCCCGGCATGAGCGCGCTGCGGGAGCCCCTGACGGCGCGGCAGCTGCGCGAGGCGCACTGCAGCCACGCCACGGCCGCCGACCGGCTCGACGGTGCCGAACTCGCGCGGCAGGGCGCGGCCACGCCGCAGTGGCAGGTGGTCGACGGCAAGCTCGAGCGCACCTTCGAGTTCGCCGACTTCCAGCGCACGATGGCATTCGTCAATCAGGTGGCCGGTGTCGCCAATGCCGAGGACCATCATCCGCAGATGGTGCTCGAGTACAGCCGCTGCACGGTGCGCTTCGACACGCACTCCGCCGGCGGCATCACGCGCAACGACTTCATCTGCGCGGCCAGGATCGATGCGTTGCCGGCCGGCTGATCTCGGGTGGCGGTGAACACCGGCTTGGTGGTGGGCGCCCACGGCCGCCACTACATGGTCGAGTCCGACGACCGCCAGCGCATGCTGTGCCACCGCCGCGGCAAGAAGGTGGACTGCGTCGTCGGCGACCGCGTGCAGTGGAGCGTGGCCGGCGATGGCGGCGTGATCGAGGCAGTGCTGCCGCGGCGCAGCCTGCTGTGGCGACAGGACCGCTGGCGCAGCAAGTCGTTCGCCGCCAACATCGATGCGCTGATCGTCATGGTCGCCGTGGCGCCGCCGCTGGCCGAGGGCCTGCTCGCACGCGCGCTGATCGCCGCCGCGCATGCCGGCATTGCGGCGCGAGTGCTGCTCAACAAGATCGACCTGCCTGAGGTCGCGGCCGCGCGCGAGCGGCTCGAACCGTACCGGCGCATGGGCGTGCCGGTGCTGGAGGTGTCGGTCAAGCACGACGCTGCGGCCACGCGCGCACAGCTCGCGCCGATGCTGGCCGGCCGGGTGACGCTGCTGCTGGGGGCCAGCGGCGTCGGCAAGAGCATGCTGATCAACGCGCTGGTGCCCGATGCCGCGGCCCAGGTGGGTGAGATCTCGCGGGCATTGAACGCCGGCCGTCACACCACGACCACCACGTCGTGGTACTGGCTCGACGGCAACCGCGACGCCGCGGTGCTCGATTCGCCGGGCTTTCAGGAGTTCGGCCTGCAGCAGATCGAGGCGCCCGACCTCGCGCGCTGGCTGCCCGACGTCGCCGCGCACGCGGCGCACTGCCGCTTCGTCAACTGCACGCACCGCAGCGAGCCCGACTGTGCCGTGCGCGCCGCCGCCGAGCATGGCGACATCGCTGCGAGCCGCCTGCGCCTGTACGAGCAGCTGTACGAGGAGCTGGCGCGGCCGCGCTACTGACCGCTTGCGCCTAGCCGATCAGGTTGGCCAGCGTCAGCAGCGCCAGCAACAGCATCCACAGCACCACCGAACGCCACACCAGCCCGACCACGCTGTCGAGGTGTCCGATCTGCGGGTCCGCGCCGGGGGTCGAGCCGGCCGCGCTGGCAGCGCCCGGCGCCGCGCCGCTCTCGAAGGTCTTCGAGCGATCGGGCGTCACGCCCGGCGCCGCGGCACCACCCAGACTGACGCCGACGGCGCCAGCGGCGGCCGACAGGATGACGCCTTCGTTCGAATGGCGCCAAAGCCCGGCGTCGCGTCGCCAGCCGTTGACGGCTTCCTCGAAATTGCCGACCACGGCGAACCCGAATGCGGTCAGCCGCGCCGGCAGGTGGTCGATCAGCGCGAACAAGCGCTGCGACAGGTTCATCAGCTTGTCGTTGGCCGGCGCACCGAGCGCCTTGCTCTTGAAGGTCCAGTAGCGGCTCGCGAACTCGGCCATGCGGTACAGCACCGCGCCCGCCGGGCCGAGGCCGACCGCGGCCAGCACGACGAACCAGAAGAACACGCCGAACACGTGGCGATGCGCCGCCAGCAGCGCGTGCTCGATCACGTGGCGCAACAGCTCGGTGCGCGGCAGCTCGCTGGCGTCGAGGTGACACCACTGCGCCAGCTGGCGGCGCGCGGTGTCTTCGTCGCCCTGGTCGAGCGCCTTGCGGATGTCGGTGAAGTAGTGGCTGAACTGGCGAAACCCGAGCGTCAGGTACAGCACCACGACGTCGAACACCAGCGCGGCGAACACGTTGATCCAGTCGAGCCAGATGTGCACCAGCGCCGCGGCCAGCGCGGGTGCCACCACCGAGACGAACCACACCACCCAGGCGTGGCGCTCGCGGCCGGCGTCGAAGTGGCGGCCGGTCCAGCCGACCCAGTTGATGAGGCCGTCGTGCACCCAGTTGTCGCGCGGCAGCGGGCGCAGCTGCTCGACCATCAGCGCGAACAAGACGGCGAAGAAGCTCAATGGCACCCCCCGATGGTCGTGTGCGCCCATCGACCCCCCGCGGGGGTGTTCGCTTGCTTGGGGCGGCCCG
>DATJYZ010000309.1:0-8035 GCA_035499355.1 Burkholderiaceae bacterium
GCCGGGCTCAACCACGAAGAGCTGGCCGCGCTCGACGACGTGATCCGCGACATCCGCGACCGGCTCAAGATCACCGTGCTGCTGGTCGAGCACCACATGAGCCTGGTGATGAGCCTGTCGGACCACATCGTGGTGCTGAACTTCGGCCGCAAGATCGCCGAAGGCACGCCCGATCACATCCAGAACCACCCGGATGTGATCGAGGCCTACCTGGGGGCCGGCGCCAGTGTCTAGCGACGCCAACGGCAGCCTGCTCGACGTCAAGGGCCTGCACGCCGCCTACGGCGCCACGCAGGTGCTGCACGGCATCAGCTTCGCGCTGGAGAGCGGCCGCATCACCACCATCCTCGGCGCCAACGGCGCCGGCAAGACCACCACGCTGCGCGCCATCTGCCAGATGGTGCGCACCAGCGGCAGCGTGCTGTTCGACGGGCAGCAGTTGGTGGGCAAGGCCACCGAGGAGGTGGTGCGGCTCGGCGTGGCCCACGTGCCCGACGGCCGCGGCACCTTCACCTCGCTGTCGGTCGAGGAGAACCTGCGCCTGGGCGCCTACGTGCGCCGCGACCGCGACCGCGGGCGCGTGCCGGAAGACATCGAGAAGATGTATGCGCGTTTTCCCCGCCTCGGCGAGCGCCGCACGCAGCAGGCAGGCACGCTGTCGGGCGGCGAGCAGCAGATGCTGGCGATCAGCCGTGCGCTGATGTTGCGGCCCAAGCTGCTGCTGCTCGACGAGCCGTCATTCGGGTTGGCCCCGAAGATCGTGGCCGAGATCTTCCGCATCCTGCGCGACATCAACACGCAGGACAACGTCAGCATGCTGCTGGTGGAACAGAACGCGAAACTGGCACTCGAACTGGCCGGCCGCGCCTATCTGCTCGAAACCGGTCGCGTCGCGTTGTCGGGCACCAGCCGCCAGCTGATGGCCGACGAATCGGTGCGTCGCGCGTACCTGGGGGTATGACGTGAGGGCTGCCACGCTCGCCGCGCCCGCTGTTCCACGGCCGGAGTTCGCCGACTGACATGGAAGCCTTCCTGCACCAGATCTTCTCGGGCCTCGCCAACGGCTGCATCTACGGCTCGGTGGCGCTGGCCCTGGTGATGATCTACCAGGCTACGCACCACCTGAACTTCGCACAGGGCGAGATGGCCACCTTCAGCACCTTCATCGCCTGGGCGCTGATCCAGCGCGGCATGCCCTACTGGGTGGCCTTCGCGCTGACGTTTGGCATCTCGTTCGCCGCCGGGCTGCTGATCCAGCGCGTGATCCTGCGCCCGGTCGAGAAGGCACCCGTGCTGACCAACGTCAACGTCTTCATCGGCCTGCTGCTGATCTTCAACGCGCTGTCGGGCTGGATCTTCGATCACACGGTCAAGGCCTTCCCGAGTCCGTTCCCGCAGGAGTCGTTCCTGAAGACCGCGTACTTCTCGGCGCACGAGATGGGCTCCTTCCTCGTGATGCTGGCGGTGCTGTTCTCCCTGTACGCGTTCTTCCGCTTCACGCCGGTCGGCCTGGCGATGCGCGCCGCCGCGCAGAACCCGGAGTCGGCGCGACTGGTGGGCATCCGCGTGTCGTGGATGCTGGCGCTGGGCTGGGGTTTCGCCGCCGCGATCGGCTCGGTCGCCGGCATGATGGTGGCGCCAAGCGTGTTTCTCGACCCCAACATGATGGCCGGCATCCTGCTGTACGGCTTCGCGTCGGCGCTGCTGGGTGGCGTCGACAACCCGTGGGGCGCGGTGATCGGCGGCATGATTGTCGGCGTGCTCGAGAACCTGCTCGGCGCCTACGTGATCGGCACCGAGCTCAAGCTCACCGTCGCGCTGGTGCTGATCGTCGGCACGCTGACGCTGATGCCCAGTGGCCTGTTCGGCAAGCGCGTGGTGACCCGGGTATGAGCGCCGGGCCACTGCCAAGCGCGAATTCCGGGACGCGCAGCGCGGAGGGTCCTCCGGTGAGCCGTACGCGCTGGGTCTGGCTCGGCTGGGCGCTGCTGCTGGCGGCGGTGGTGGTGCTGCCGTTCCTGGTCAAGAACTACCGCGTGTTCCAGTTCAACCTGGTGCTGGTGTACGCAGTGGCGATCCTGGGGCTGAACATCCTCACCGGCTTCAACGGCCAGTTCTCGCTCGGGCACGGCGCGTTCTACGCAATCGGCGCCTACACCGCGGCGATCCTGATGGACCGCGTCGGCATGCCGTACTGGGCCACCCTGCCGCTGTCGGGCGTGGTGTGCTTCCTGTTCGGCTTCCTGATGGGGTTCCCGGCGCTGCGGCTGGCGGGCCATTACCTTGCGGTGGCCACGCTGGGGCTCGCGCTCGCAGTACCCCAGTTGCTGAAGTACAAGCACCTCGAGGCGTACACCGGTGGCGTCCAGGGCATCGTGCTGGTCAAGCCCGATCCGCCCTTCACGTTCCGCTTCCTCGACCAGCCGCTCAACGCCGACCGCTGGCTCTATTTCTTCACGCTGCTGGTGACGATCATCATGTTCGTGCTGGCTTGGAACCTGCTGCGCGGCCGTGTCGGCCGCGCGCTGATCGCGATCCGCGACCATCCGATCGCTGCTGCCGTGATGGGCATCAACCTGCCGATGTTCAAGTCGCTGACCTTCGGCGTATCGGCCGCGTTCACCGGCGTCGGCGGTGCGCTCGGCGCGATCGTGATCGCGTTCGTCTCGCCCGACAGCTTCCTGCTGCCGCTGTCGATCTTCCTGCTGGTGGGCATGGTCGTCGGCGGCCTGGCGTCGATTCCCGGCGCATTCATTGGCGCGATCTTCATCCAGTTCGTGCCCAACATCGCCGACGAGCTGTCGAAGTCGGCGCCGGCGGCGATCTACGGGGTCCTGCTGATCATGCTGATGTACCTGATGCCCACCGGGGTGATGGGCTTGGTGCGAAGGCTGTGGGCGCGCTGGCAACCGGGTGCCGCTCGCTTGCGCGTCAACGTCAACCCCGGCACCCCCGTTCCTGTTTCCCCCGACCTGACAAAGGAGTCGACGACATGAAGTTCAAGCACCTCCAGTTGGCCGCTGTCGGCCTGGCTGCAGCGGCGATCAGCCTGTCGGCTGCCGCGCAGAAGAAGTACGACCCGGGTGCCACCGACACCGAGATCAAGATCGGCGACACCAAGCCGTACTCGGGGCCGGCATCGGCCTACGGCACCATCGGCAAGGCGATCGCCGCGTACTTCGACAAGATCAACGCCGAGGGCGGCATCAACGGTCGCAAGATCAAGTTCATCTCGCTCGACGACGGCTACAACCCGGCCAAGACCGTCGAGCAGGTGCGCAAGCTGGTCGAGGAGGACGAGGTGCTGTTCGTCTTCAACCCGCTGGGCACGCCGTCGAACACGGCGATCCACAAATACATGAACCAGAAGAAGGTGCCGCAGCTGTTCGTGGCCACCGGCGCCACCAAGTGGGGGGACCCGAAGAACTTCCCCTGGACCATGGGCTGGCAGCCGAACTACCAGACCGAGGGCAAGATCTACGCCGCACACATCCTGGAGACCAAGCCGAACGCCAAGATCGGCGTGCTTTATCAGAACGACGACTACGGCAAGGACTATCTCAAGGGCTTCGAAGACGGCCTGGGTGACAAGGCCAAGACGATGATCGTCTCGAAGGTCACCTACGAGGTCACCGACCCCAACGTCGACAGCCAGATCGTGACGCTGAAGGGCGCGGGCGCCGACACGTTCTTCAACATCACGACGCCGAAGTTCGCCGCACAGGCGATCAAGAAGGCCGCCGAGATCGGCTGGAAGCCGACCCACTACCTCAACAACGTGTCGGCCTCGGTCGGCTCGGTGCTGACGCCGGCGGGGCTGGAGAACAGCGTCGGCATCATCACCACGCAGTACGGCAAGGACCCCACCGACCCGCAATGGGCCAACGACAAGGCCTTCCTCGACTGGAAGGCCTGGATGGCCAAGTACTATCCCAGCGGCGACCTGAAGGACGCCAGCAACGTCTACGGTTACTCGGTGGCGCAGACCGTGGTGCAGGTGCTCAAGCAGTGCGGCGACAACCTGACGCGCGAGAACGTGATGAAGCAGGCGGCCAGCCTCGACATGGTGTTGCCGATGTCGCTGCCGGGCATCAATGTGAAGACGAGCCCGACCGACTTCTACCCGATCGAGCGCGAGCAGCTGGCGCGCTTCGACGGCAAGACGTGGGTGCTGTTCGGCAAGGTGTACGACCCCTCCGGAAACTAGCCCACCCCCGAAGGGCGCCGTCCGGCGCCCTTCCTGGGGGAGAAGCCGGCCTGGCGGCCGGCTTCTTTCTTTGTCCCGAGCTTATCGCTGGGCCCTGTCCTTCTGGTTCTGCGCCTCGATGCGGTCGCGTGCTTCCTTCCACTGGGCGTCGCTCCAGCTGCGCAGCTCGTAGAAGTTGCCGCCGGTGGCCAGCGCGCTGCCGCCGTCCATCATGATGCTCTGGCCGGTCAGCCAGTCGCACTGGCCCGGCGCCATCAGGAAGGTCGCCAGGTGCTGCAGCTCGGCGAACGTGCCCGGCCGCGCCATCGGGTTGCGCTCCTTGCTGCGGGCACCGGGCTCCTCGCCGGGGTTGAGGCGCTTGCTCATGCCCTCGGTGGGGATCTCGCCCGGGCCGACGGCATTGAGACGGACGCCGTACCTGGCCCACTCGATGGCCAGCGACTTGGTCATGACCTCGATGCCGGCCTTGCTCATCGCCGACGGCACGACGTACGGGCTGCCGTTGTCGACCCAGGTGGTGATGATGCTCATCACGCTGCGGTACGGCTGGCCGTGCTTCCACTGGCCCGCCTTGGCCTGCTCGACCCAGCGCCTGCCCACCGCATGGGTGACGTAGAAGCTGCCGTGGAACACGATGCCGGCGATGGCGTCGAACGCGCGTGGCGACAGGCTCTCGGTGGGGGCGATGAAGTTGCCGGCCGCGTTGTTGATGAGCCCGGTCAGGCCGCCGCTGGCGAACAGCGTTTCGACCATCTCGTCGACCGCCTGCGCGACCCGGATGTCGACGCCGAAGGTCTCGACCTTGCGGCCTGGGAACTGCTTGCGCCAGCCCTCGGCCGTCTCGTCGCACACCGCCTTGCGGCGGCCGCAGATCGCGACGTCGGCACCGAGCGCGAGAAAGCCCTCGGCCATGGCCTTGCCCAGCCCGGTGCCGCCACCGGTCACGAGGATGCGCTGGCCTTGCATCAGATTGGCTTGGAACACGGCAGTCGTCTCCTTGGTTTGTGGATTGTCGATGCTCAGGTATAGCCCTCTTCCCAGCGCGCGGGCGCAAAGCGGATCGGCGGCAGCGGCGGCTGCGTCGGCGCCGTCAGGCACGACGCGGCGTCGACCACGATGTCGCGCAGCCGCGGGTCGGGCACCGCGGTGGCGAAGTCCACCGACAGGTAGTAGCGGCGATGGACGTCGGGGAGCGCGCGTTCGGCGCCCACCGGCTGGTGATCGTAGCGGCCGCCCTGTCCGACACGCTGGCCGCTCGCGTCCCACTGACCAAACTCGTAGCCCGCGTCGGCGGTATGGCGAGCGCCGCCGAACGAGAGCACCGCCGCGGCGGGACGGAAGATCCAGCCGGGGCCCAGCGGCGTGGTGCTCAGGTAGACGCGCGTGCGCCCGGGCGACGGACCCTGCGCATAGACATCACGCGGGTCGAACGACGCCGGCACGACGAACAGCACGACCTGGGTGTCGCGCGAGCGCACCTTGTTGTTGATCGATACGCGCAACGTCACGCCGGGCAACTCCAGCGCGCTGCCCACCTTCGCATCGGCCGGCGGTTCGTCGCCGACGTAGGCCACGCTCTCCCAGCCACCGCGATAGCCGGCACAACCCAGCAGCGGCACGGCGGCGAGGCCGCTGAGGAGGCGGCGGCGGGTTGCATCGATCATCGTCTCGTCGAGCGTCTGTTGGTCATGCGGTCGCCTTGGCGAGCGCCTGGTCGATGTCCCACAGGATGTCGTCGATGTGCTCCAGGCCGACCGAGATGCGGATCATGTCGGGCTTGACGCCGGCGGCCAGCTGCTGCTGCTCGTCGAGCTGACGGTGCGTGGTGCTGGCCGGGTGGCTGATCAGCGTGCGTGTATCGCCGATGTTGACCAGGTGGCTCATGAACTGCGCGTTCTCGATGAACGCCACCCCGCGTTCAAGACCACCCTTGACACCGAACGCCAGCAGGCCCGAGGCGCCATTCATCTGTCGCTTCATCAGCGCATGCTGCGGATGATCCTCGAGGCCCGGATAGTTGACCCAGCTGACCGCCGGGTGCGCGCGCAGGTGCTGCGCCACCGCCAGCGCGTTGCTGCAATGGCGCTCCATGCGCAGCGGCAGCGTCTCCACGCCCTGCAGGATCTGCCACGCGCTCATCGGGCTCAACGCCGCGCCGTAGACGCGCAGCGTCTCCATGCGGCAGCGCATCGTGAAGCCGAAGTCGCCGAAGGTTTCGTAGAACTTGACCCCGTGGTAGCCCGGCGACGGCTCGGTCATGCCGGGAAACTTGCCGTTGTCCCACGGAAACCTGCCGCTCTCGACCACGATGCCGGCCAGCGTGGTGCCGTGGCCACCGAGGTACTTGGTGGCCGAGTGCACGACGATGTCGGCGCCGAGCCGGATCGGGTTGCACAGGCACGGGCTCGGCACCGTGTTGTCGATCACCAGCGGCACGCCGTGCGCATGCGCGACCTCGGCCACGGCGGCGATGTCTAGCACCACCAGGCTGGGGTTGCCCAGGCTCTCGGCGAACACCGCGCGCGTGTTCGGCCGCATCGCGGCCGCGAACGCATCGGGCCGCGTGGCGTCCACGAACGTGGTCTCGATGCCGAACTTCTGCAAGTTGACCGCCAGCATCGTCACCGTGCCGCCGTAGAGCGCGCCGGCGGCGACGACGTGGTCGCCGCTTTGCAGCATCGTCATCAGCGCCATCGCCTCGGCGGCCATCCCGCTGGCCGACGCCACTGCGGCGCGGCCGCCTTCGAGCGCGGCCACGCGCTCCTCCAGCGCCGCCACGGTCGGGTTGCTCAGCCGCGAGTAGACATTGCCGAACGTGGCCAGGTTGAACAGGCTCGCCGCGTGCTCGGCCGAGTCGAACACGAAGCTCGTGGTCTGGTAGATCGGCAGCGCGCGCGCACCCGTGGCCGAGTCCGGAATCTGGCCGGCGTGGATGGCCAGCGTCTCCGGTTTGAAGACGTGGTCAGCCATGGGCCGCAGCCGCGACGGTCGTGCCGGGCGACACCAGCGGCCGCTTGGCCGACACCAGCCGCGTATTGACGCCGACCCAGTGCAGGCCTCCGAACAGGCGCGCATGCTCGATCTTCACGCAATGGTCCATCACCGAGTCGAGCCCGGCGGCACGTGCCATCGCGTCGGCCTGCAGGTTCTTGACGCCGATCTGCTGCCACAGGCACTTGGCGCCGATGCGGATCGCACTCTCGGCGATCGGCAACACGTCTTCGGTGCGGCGGAACACATCGACGATGTCCACCGGCTCGGTGATGTCTTCGAGCCGCGCGACGCAGCGCTCGCCGAGGATCGATTCGTAGCGCGGGTTGACCGGAATGACGCGGTAGCCCTTGGCCTGCATGTACTTGGCCGCGAAGTTGCTGGGCCGGTGCCACTCGGCCGAGAGGCCCACCACCGCGATCGTGTGCGCGGTGCCGAGAATGCGGCGCAGCGTGCTGATGTCGTCGCTCATGGGTCGATACTAGCGCCCTTCCCCGCGCTGGCCATCGGGCGCAGCAGTGCGTCATGCGACGGCGCGCGTCGCGGCTTCAGCGAACGGTCCCGCCACGCGCAGTTGCTCGGCGTGGTGGCACGCGTGGACGAGCTTGATCACATGGTCGTCGTCAGACGCGATCGCGCGCGCGATCAGATCGGGCCAGGGCTACGCGGGCAGTGGCGCCAGGTCGGTCGTCGATACGCCGGCCGCGAGGAATGCCGCGGTGAAGGCCTTGACGGCCTCGCGCAGCGCCGTCTGCGGGTCGTCGACCCATGGCCACAACACGTGCACGGCCCGCAGGCCCGTCACCAGATGAAGCACCGTGAAGTTGCGGGTCGCTG
>DATJYZ010000310.1:0-6575 GCA_035499355.1 Burkholderiaceae bacterium
GCGCTCGACCGTGCTGGTCATCTCGAGTTGCACGCCGTGCGGCTCGAGGCGGCGACTGGCGTCGGCGCGCAGGTCGGCGATCAACGCGTCCCAGTCGGCGTCCTGCGTGTCGAGGCTCGACATGAAGCCGCGGATCTCCGACAGCGACTCGGTGGCCAGCTGCTCGATGGTGCCGAACGTGCGGCGCGGGTCCGTGGCGGTGTCGCGTTGGGCCATGCCGGCCAGCAGCGCGATGTTCGAGGCCAGGCCGCCGAGGCCGTCGTGCAGGTCCTGCACCATCGCTTCGCGTTCGCGCAGGCGCGCGTCGCGCTCGGCCCGGCGTTGCGCCATGGCCTGGCGCGCGTCGGCGGCGCGCCGGGTGAGCGCCAGCAGCTCGCTGGCCAGCTCGACGTCGGCGGGCGAGAACAGGCGCTGCCCCTTGGCCGCGTGCTCCAGCAGCACCGCGCTACCGGGCTCGAGCGCCGGCACCAGCAGCGCCTGGCCGTCGCGCGCCAGCTGCGGTTGCAGCGCGGACTCGGTGCAGTGGCTGGTGGCGAGCGGCTGGAAGATCTCTTCGACCAGCGCCTGCCAGCGCTGCGCCAGCTCGGCGCGCGACTCGGCCTGGAACAGTTCGTCGACCAGGTGCGGCAGGTGACGCTCGAGCTGCCGCGTCGGACTGCGGTCGAAGCGCTGCCACAGCCACTGGCGCGCGGGAAAGTAGGCCCAGCCGGCGAGCGCGAGCGAGACGCCGAGCGCAAGGCCGGCGCTGGCGTTGAGCCACATCAGCAGCAGGTCGAGCGCGATCACGACGGCGCCGCCCGCGGCCCACAGCAGCGTTTCGAACCACCAGCGGTCGAGCAGGAAGAGGCGGAAACGCGCGATGCCGAGGCCAAAGCCGACGAACATCAGCAGGTTGATCGCGCTCAACGCCGCCAGCGATTCGATCAACGGCGGGTGGCCGAACAGGCGCGGCAGCTGGTAGGTCAGCGTCAGCAGCAGCGTCGGCACCGCGAACGACAACAGGCACACCTTGACCACGGCACGATCGAGTGCGTGGCCGCGCGTGGCGCGCCACTGCCACCCGCCGAGCGCCGGCGCCGCCACCAGCGAGGTGAGCGTGGCCATCAGCGGCGTCGCCAGGTTGGGCCGCGGCCACCACTCCAGCACCTCGCCCAGCCAGGCGAGCGCGAACGCGGCGGCCACCGGCACGCTGGCGCGCAGCGGGCGAAA
Source organism: Burkholderiaceae bacterium (assembly GCA_035499355.1). GTDB lineage: Bacteria > Pseudomonadota > Gammaproteobacteria > Burkholderiales > Burkholderiaceae_C > JAEUPI01. The sequence goes on from DATJYZ010000310.1 coordinate 1,210, forward strand.
GCGCCGCGGATGCAGCCACAGCATCATCACCAGCGACCAGTACGAGAGCAGGCGCGCGCCGAGGTTGATCGACACCGCCGTCGCCGCCCAGTCGGCGTCGAACACCAGCTCGCGGCCGAAGATCACCGCGGCGGTGGCCTGCGTGCCGACGAAGCCGAGGGTGCCGAGGAAGAAGACGCGGACCACCGTCTCGCGATGGCGAAACGCGAGCACGCCGCACGCCGCCAGCAATGCGACGCTGGCCAGCAGCGACGTCATCCAGAACACCGCGGGCAGTTGCTGCCACGGCCGCGTGGGCAGGGGCTGGACCTCGACCCGCGAGCCGTCGTCGCGCAGCACCCACACCGTGCCCGCGCGCGCGGCGGCGATCAGCGCGCGATGGGCGTCGAGAAAGCGATGCACCCGCGCGAACGAGTCGAACGCGTAGGCCGAGCGCGCCGCGGTGAGCGGATCGATGGGCGTGACCACGTCGTCCTGCGACGCCAGGGCGACGATCACGTCACCCGCGGCCAGCCGGCCCGCCGACGGCCCGTCCGGATCGACGGCGCGCACGCGCACCCCGGGGCCGCCGCCACTGGACTCGATCTGCACCCCGAACCAAGGCGCGCGCGTCGCGATCCAGACCAGCCACAGGCCGAGCAGCACGGTCGCCAGTGCGCCGGCAACCACGATGCGCGAGGGCGCCAAAGGTGGAAACGCAGCAGTCCAGCGCGCGATGTTCGACGACATGCTGCGGCGCAGTATCGGCGTCGTCGCACCAGGCTCACAGCGGGAAAGCGCGAGTCGGACGGGCACGGACCGCGCGATCCCGGTGCCGGCGTTGCGCCGGGCACCGGGATATCCGCCTTCGCTCAGATGGTCGAGGTGGCGATCGGGGCGGCAGGGGCCGCGAGCATCAGGCTCACCGGGGTCAGCTGCACCAGCTTGACCGCCTCGTCGATCGGTGCGCAAAGCCAGCGATCGACATCCGCCGCCTCGATCGACACCAGGCAGCGCGTGTCCTGGCGATCGGCCGGCAGGCGCGGGTCGGGGCGGTGCATGCGGCGCAGCAGCGGATGGTCATCGGCATTGACGGTGAGCATCGTGAACGATGCGATCTGCTCGCCGTTGCTGCGATCGGTCCAGTTGCTCCACACGCCGGCGATGCCCCACGGCGCGCCGTCGCTACGCCGCAGACGCCACCAGACCGTGCGGCCGCTCTCCCAGCTCTGCGCGTCGAACGACTGCGCCGGGATCACGCAGCGCTTGCCGTAGCGCCACGGCTCGCGAAACGCCGCCTTGACCGTGATGTCCTCGAAGCGCGCGGTCGCCGCGCTGTAGTCGAGACGGGTGCCGCGGGCGAACCACGGGATCAGGCCCCACTGTCCGACCGCCAGCTCTCGCGCCGCCACACCATGGCTCGCGCGCAGGGCGCGGATGAAGGCGCCGTGCGAACGCGGCTGCAACTCGCCGCCGCCCCAGGCCTTGTTGCGCCCGACGCCCCAGTGACGATCGATCGCTGCGGCATCCGGACTGATGTAGCGCGTGCACATGCCCCAGCGTCCTCTTCAGCGCGCCAACCTAGTGGCCGTAGCTGTACCCAAGCTGAACGCGCGTGTCGCTCGGTACCCCGGGCCTTGGGGTCCGCAGACCTCACGCGGCTGAACAATCGCCCGCACTCGCGGCATGATGCTCGTGGCCGTACTGCTGGCACTGATCAGCGCGAGGCGGCCTTGCTGATCCTGTAGCTCGCCGCGCGCCTCGGCGCTCACGGCAGCGATGCCCTGGAGACTTCGAAGGCGGTGTTCCCGATGCATGCCTCGTTGCGGTCCCCATGGCGTTGGCGCAGCCTCGCGCGCGCCGCGTTGCTGCTCGCACCGTGGTCCGCCGGCGCGGCCGAACCTGCGGCCTCGGCGCCTGCGCCGCGCGCTGCATCGGCTGCATCGGCTGCATCGTCGGGCACGAGCGGCCCAGAAGCGCCTGCGGGCGTTCCGACCGGCGGCGGGGCGGGCGGGGGGGCGCCGTCACGGCCCACGGATCCGTCGTCGAGCGCCGAGCTGCGCGGGCCCTACGTGGTGCAGCAGACCCGGCGCATCGGGCGCGAGGTGCTGTCCGGCCGCGTCTGTGCGCTCGGCGCCGAGTTCCAGGTGACGTTCGAGACGCCGCCCGTGACCTTCCAGCTGAAGTTGAAGCCGCAGCCCGCTTCGACCCGCAATCCGCAGGCCGCACCGCAGCACGGCACCTGGTCGTACGACTATTTGCTGGCCAGGGCGGGCGAGTCGCACGACGCCAGCGGCGAGTACGACATCGTCGAGGACCTTGCGGCGCGCCGGCTGCATCTCGCGATGCGCGGATCCGACCACGTGGTGTTCAAGGGCCACGACGGCATGCACCCGATCGACTACGGTTTCGACCTCGTGCCGACGCCGGGCACGGCGTGCCCGTAGGGCCCGACTGCGCCGGCTCGGTGCGGGCGGCCGCTTAGACTGGCGCCACCCCACCCGACGACCCTCCGATGTCGCACGGCCTCGATCAGTCCGAGTTGTTGCGCCTGCTGGGCTACAACATCGCGCAGGCCGCGATCCCGGCCTACAAGCTGTTCGAGACGTTGATCGGCCTGCCGCTGGGCTTGCGGCAGGTCGAGTTCTCGATCCTGAGTCTGGTGCAGACCAACGACAAGGTCACGCCGAAGCGGCTGTCGACCGCGCTCGGCGTCGCCGCGCCCAACCTGACGATCGTGCTCGACCGGCTCGAGCAGCGCCAGCTCGTCAAGCGCACGCGCAGCCCGCACGACGGCAGGGTGCAGCACATCGAGCTCACCGCGAGGGGCCGCACGCTGCACGCCAAGGCCAAGCAGGTCGCCGACACGATGGAAGGCGACCTGCTCGACCGCCTCTCGCCCGCCGAGCGTGCGATGCTGTTCGAGCTGCTGCAGAAGGTGGCCGCGCAGCGCCCGCCCTGAGCGGGCACCGAGCCTGCTGCGCGCGTGATTGTTACAGAGCATAGGCTTTGCCCCGAACCGCGCCCGCTTGCAGTCGCCGGGGTGGCGCCCGGGAAACCCCTATAGGCATCGGCACAAGTAGTTATCGATAGTAATCACATACCCGCGCAAGACGAGCCGTGGGAGCCGCACGCCACTGGGCCGAGGAGACAGACGATGAGATCGACGACGTTCGCGCGCGCAGGGCTCTCGTGGGCGCTGCTGCTGGGGGTGGCGTGGCCCGCCTGGGCGACCAAGCCGCAGACGGTGCCGTGCGCCGCCTTTCTCGGCTCGTACATCGACGGCGCGACGATCACCACCGCGCAGCTCAACGCGGCCAGCGCCACCATGCCCGAGCACTGCGAGATCGTCGGCGCGATCGATCCGCACACCGGCGTCGATGGCCAGCCGTATGCGATCAAGTTCCACCTGCGCATGCCCACGGCGTGGAACCAGCGCTTCTTCTACACCGGCGGCGGCGGTTCCGACGGCAACCTGGGCGACGCCAGCGGGCCGCAGCTGCAGCAGGGCTATGCGGTGGTGTCCACCGACAGCGGTCACGACAACGCGGTCAACGTGTCGGTCCTGGCGGGCACCTACCAGTTCGGCTTCGATCCCCAGGCGCGCAGCGACTACGGCTACAACGGGCCGGCGCGCACGACCGAGGTGGCCAAGGCGCTGCTCGCGCGCTTCTACGGCAAGCGGCCGAAGTACTCGTACTTCGTCGGCTGCTCCGAGGGCGGCCGCGAAGGGCTGATGTTCTCGCAGCGCTACCCCGACTACTTCGACGGCATCGTTGCCGGCAACCCGGGCATCGACCTGCCCAAGGCCGCGGTGGCCGAGGCCTGGGACACGCAAGCCTTTGCCGGCGCGGCGCGACAGAACACGCCGTTCGGCGTGCCCGACCTCGCGACGTCGTTCACCACCGACGAGCTGAACACGGTCGGCAACGCCATCCTGCAGGCGTGCGACGCGCAGGACGGCGTCGTCGACGGCATGGTGTCCAACCCGGCGGCCTGCCGCTTCGATCCGCAGAGCCTTGGCCCGGCGGGCACCGGGGCGCTGTCGGCCGCGCAGGTCAGCGCGTTGGAGAAGGTGTTCGGCGGTGCGCGCAACTCGCGCGGGCGCGGGCTCTACGCCGGCTGGTTCTGGGACCCCGGCATCGCGGCGCCGGGCTGGCGCATCTGGAAGATCGGACCGCTGCTCCCGGTGCCGGGCAACACGTCGCTCAACGCGACGCTGGGCGGCGGCGCGCTGCCCTTCATCTTCACCACGCCGCCCAACTCGGCCACCGGCGGCACCGCGCTGTACGGCAGCTCGGTCGTCGCTTCGTCCGGACCGGCGTACGCCTCGTTCCCAGGCCTCACCGACGCGTACATGCCGTGGGTACTGAGCTTCAACATGGACACCGACGCGCCGAAGATCTTCGCGCGCGGCAACTTCGGCGAGTCGGCGATGGAATTCATGGGCACCAGTTCCACCGACTACCGGCGCTTCTCGCGCAGCGGCAACAAGCTGATCGTGTATTCAGGCCAGGCCGACCCGGTGTTCTCCAGCAAGTACCACATCCGCTGGTACGAGCGCTTGGTCGACGACAACGGCGGCCTGCGGCGCACGCAGGACTTCGCGCGCCTGTTCGTGGTGCCCGGCATGAACCACTGCGGCGGCGGGCCGGCGACGTCGCAGTTCGATGCCTTCGCGGCGCTGGTGCAATGGGTCGAGCGCGGCAAGGCCCCGGCCAGCCTGCTCGGGACCGCGGGCACCGACACGCCGTGGCCGGGCCGCACGCGGCCGCTGTGTGCCTACCCCGAGCACGCGCGCTACAAGGGGGAGGGCAGCGTCGAGGACGCGGCCAGCTTCGCCTGCGTCGCGCCGCGCGACGACGATCATGATCATCACCAGGGTCGCAAGGACCACCGCGACGACGATTGACTCGGCTCAGCCGGCGGCCGCGCACGCCGCTGGCCCCGCGAGGCCGTGGCGCAGCCGTCGGCCCGCGGGGCGCGCCGGATGGTCCCGTGCGCGGCTTGATTTCAGCTGCGGTTCAGTTTTCCAGGCGACAACGGCGCATCGATTCGGACACTTCAAAGGCCCATGATGCGCATCTCGTTCCACCGCTGCCTCGCTTCCTTCTTCGGCCTGCTGGCGCTGGCCGCGACGGCCTGGGCGCAAGCGCCCGCCGGGGCGCCGGCGGGTTCGACAGGCCTGTGCAAGGACGGCACCTACACCTCGACCGCGACCAAGAAGGGCGCCTGCAACGGCCATAAAGGCGTGAAGGAGTGGTACGCCGCGGCCGACACCGCCAGGCCTGCGGCCGCAGCGGCCTCGTCGCCAGCACCCGCCGCCGCGGCCGCGCCCGCGGCGCCGGCTGCCAAGACGAGCACCACCAAGGCGGCGGCGCCCGGTG
>DATJYZ010000311.1:0-10648 GCA_035499355.1 Burkholderiaceae bacterium
GCGCGACGCCGCCGCATAGGCATGCTCGATCTCGCGCGAGCGCTCGCCCCAGCCGAGGAAAGCGCTCTGGAAATGGGTGAACGACAGCCCGGCGTACGGGCGCGAGAACGTCGGGTCGAGCTTGAGCGCGGCTTCGAAGAAATGCCGCGCCTGGTCGTTGTCGTCGCGGTTGAAGCGGTACATGTGCCACAGACCGCGGTGATAGGCCTCCCAGGCGTCGAGCGAGTCGGGCGCCTTGAGCACCGCGCGGTTGCGCTCGGCCAGCTCCACCTGGTGCTCGATCGAGGCCACGATGCGGTTGCCGATCTCCTCGAGCACGCCGAGTGCGTCGCTGTGGCGCGCCGAGAACGTGTCGGCCCACAGGATGCGCGCGCTGCGCGTTTCGGTCAGCTGCACCTGCACCTGCAGCTGCTGGCCCGAGCGGCGCAACGTGCCGGCGGCGACGTAGTCGACGTTGAGCCGGCGCCCTGCCTCCTCGGCGCCGATGCGCCGCTCGTCGAGCGCGAACACCGTGCCCTGCGCGATCACGAACAGGCTGCGCAGCTTGGCCAGCCGCGTGATCACGTCGTAGGCCAGGCCGTCGGCGAGGCCGCCGCGCGCCGTGCTGTCGCGCGTCGGATCCTCAAACGGCATCACCGCGATCGACGCGCGATGCTGCGTGGCCGCGGTCGCCGGCGGCTCGGCCTGCGCGCCGGCCACGCTCTGCACGAACGGCTCGTCGGCGCTCAGCGTCACCGGCATGCCGGCGTGCCGCGCCTTGGCGGCGCGCCAGGCCAGCCCGAGGCTCGCCCAGTCCTGCCCCTCGGCCTCGAACGCGCGCGCCGTGGCCGCGAGGTGCTCGTCGCCCTCGCGGATGTGGCCGCGGCGCGCCAGTGCGTCGAGCAGCAGCTCGTGCGCATGACGATCGAACGGCGCCAGCCGCAGCCACTGCTCGAGGCATCCCACCGCCTCGTCGCTGGCGGGCGCCAACGCGTGCGCCAGCTGCTCGAGAATCGCCGCGTGCGCGGCGCGCAGATGGCGGCGCTGCCCGGTGAGCCAGGCGCTGAAGGGGGCGCTGCGCTCGATTTCCAGGCCCTGCAGGAAGTCGCCCGTGCACAGCGCCGACAGCGCGCGCAGCCGTTCGGGCTCGAGCGTGGCGACGCCTTGCTGCGTCGCGCGGCGCACCTCGGCGGCATCGACGGTGCAGTCGTTGAGGTCGAGCCGCACGGTCTCGCCGTCGGCCAGCACGCGCGTGCGACCCGGCTCGTCGAGCACGCCGCGTGCCTTGCTCAGGCACCAGCGCAACCCGCCGCGCGGGTCGTTGGGCAGGTCCCACAACAGCTCGCACAGATGGTGGCGCGCCACCGCGTGCGACGACAGCGCGAGGTAGGCGATCAGGCCGCGCACCTTGCGCGACGGCGGCAGCGCGAGGTCAGCGCTGCCGCGGCGGATCGTCATCGGCCCGAAAAGTTGCAGATGTAATCCGGCCACCGTGGGTTGCGCGGTCTCGCGATCAGATTCCACGCGCGATTCCACGACGGCTCCCATGCCGTCTTCCACGCAAGCCGCCGAAGCTCACGGTCATCGGCAGGTGCTGCGAGCCGCAACGCGCACAGCGCCGCCGCCGCACCCGGCACGAGCCGGCCGCATCACCCCACGGAGACGACCTCATGAACGCATTGTCTGCCACCGCTTCCCCTGCCCAGGCCACGCAACCCGACTATGCCGCAGTCAAGGCCAAGCAACAGGCGGCCTGGTCGTCGGGCGACTACGCCGTCGTCGGCACCACACTGCAGATCGTCGGCGAGGCACTGGCCGAGGCGATGGATCTGCGTGCCGGCTCGAGCGTGCTCGACGTCGCGGCCGGCAACGGCAACGCGTCGCTGGCCGCGGCGCGCCGCTGGTGCCGCGTGACCTCCACCGACTACGTCGGCGCGCTGCTCACGCGCGGCCGCGAGCGCGCCGCCGCCGAGCGCCTGGACATCGAGTTCCGCGAGGCCGACGTCGAAGCACTGCCGTTCGACGACGGCAGTTTCGACAACGTGGTGTCGACCTTCGGCTGCATGTTCGCGCCGCACCCGCAGCGCACCGCCAGCGAGATGCTGCGCGTGTGCAGGAGCGGCGGCAAGATCGGCATGGCCAACTGGACGCCCGACGGCTACATCGGCCAGCTGTTCAAGACGATCGGCGCGCACGTCAAGCCGCCGACGGGCATCGAATCGCCGGCGTTGTGGGGGACGCGCAAGCGCCTCGACGAGCTGTTCGGCGCGCAGGCCAGCGCGATCGACGTGACGCCGAAGCAGTTCATGTTCCGCTATCGCTCGCCGGAGCACTGCCTGGAGATCTTCCGCAACTACTACGGCCCGGTGCTGAAGGCGTTCGGCGCGCTGGAGCCCGATGCGCAGACCAGGCTGGCCAGCGACCTGCTGGCGCTGATCGGGCGCTTCAACCGCGCGCAGGACGGGACGATGGTGGTCGGCGGCGACTACCTCGAGATCGTCGTCATCAAGCGATGAGGCCGACATGACGCGCGCACTCGCCCGGCTCGCCGCGTTGTGGGCTGCCGCCATCGCGCTGGCCGGGGCACCGCTGCGCGAGCACCCCGGCTTCGACCGACACGACGGTGCCGCGCAGGCGGCGACGCCGGTCGAGGTCGTCGCCGGCGCGGCCAAGGGCGGCGGCCTGCTGGCCGACGTCGATCCCGCGTGCGCCGCGGCCCGCAGCGGCTGACGCGGTGGCCGGGTGCGCCGCGCGCGCGCGTGGTACTCGAAGCAAGCGTTCTCCGTTCAGCGCCGCGGCTGCCGCCGGGCGACTCACCCGAAAGGACTCTCACGATGCAAGCCGTTTCCGAATCCAAAGCCAGCGTCGCGGCGCCCAAGACCCATCAGGGCAGCTGTTTCTGCGGCGCCGTCGAGCTCACCGTCAGCGGCGAACCCGCGGTGATGGGCTACTGCCACTGCGAGTCGTGCCGCAGCTGGTCGGCCGGCCCGGTCAACGCCTTCACGCTGTGGAAGACCGACAGCGTCAAGGTCACGCGCGGGGCCGAACTGATCGGCACCTACAACAAGACGCCGCGCAGCGCTCGCAAGTGGTGCAAGACGTGCGGCGGCCACCTGTTCACCGAGCACCCGATGTGGGGCCTGACCGACGTTTACGCCGCGACGATTCCCGACTACCCGTACCAGGCGGCCGTGCACGTCAACTACCAGGAGACCCGCCTGCCGCTGCGCGACGGCCTGCCGAAGCTGAAGGACGTGCCCGCCGAAATGGGCGGCACCGGCATCGCCCTCGCCGAGTGAGCGGTGCGGCCGGCGTCGCCGCTGCGGCGCAAGCCAGGCAACCTGCATGAACCCGTTGTGGCTGTCGCTGGCCACCGTGCTGTCCACCGCCGCCGGCGGCGTGTGCGCGCTGCGCCTGCGCGCGCGCTTGCACCTGCTGCTGGGCTTCGCCGCCGGCGTGCTGCTCGGCGTGGTGGTGTTCGACCTCTGGCCCGAGAGTCTCGAGCAGGCGCGCCGCGCGGGCGGCAACGGGCATGGCGCGCTGCTCGCGGTGATCGCGGGCTTCGTGCTGCTGCACGGACTGCGGCGCTTCGCTGTCGGACGCCATCGGCACGCTGACGCTCACGATCTCGCGCGCGGCGAACAGCGCGAGCGCGCAGCGGGCCTGGTGGCGGCTTGGCCGCTGATTGGCCACAGCGTCGTCGACGGCATCGGCATCGGACTGGCGTTCCAGGTGTCGCCATCGGTGGGCATCACGGTGGCGATCGCCATCATCGCGCACGACTTCTGCGACGGCCTGAACACGGTGAGTCTGTTGCTGCGGCATCGCCACAGCCCGCGCAGCGCGCTGCGCATGCTGGCACTCGACGCGGTCGCGCCGCTGCTCGGCGCGGCGGCGACGCTGGCGTTCAGCCTGCCGCCGCAGCTGCTGGCGTCGTACCTCGGCGTGTTCGCCGGCTTCCTGCTCTACATCGGCGCCACCGACCTGCTGCCGGCGGCGTACGCGCGCGCCGGCCGGGCGGCGGCGGCGCTGCAACTGGCGGGGCTCACCGGCACCGGCGCGGTGCTGATGTACGGCCTCACGCACTGGGCGGCGTGAGGCGCCGCGCTGGCACGATGCCCTGCCGTAGACTGCCGTGATGCTGAGTGCCTCTGACTTCAATCGGCGCGGTGTCGGCCATCTGCCAGGGCATCTGGGCGTCGTCATCACGCACATCGGCGCCAAGGAAGTGCGCTCGGAGCTGCCGATCACGCCGTCACTGATGGCGCCCAACGGCTACCTGCATGCGGGCAGCGTGGTCACGCTGGCCGACACCTCGTGCGGCTACGGCTGCGTCGTCAACCTGCCCGAGGGCGCCACCGGCTTCACCACGGTCGAGCTGAAGTCGAACCACCTCGGCACCGCGCGCGAGGGCACGATCGACTGCATCGCCACTGCGGCGCACCTGGGCCGCACCACGCAGGTGTGGGACGCGGTGGTGTCGCACCGGGAGACCGGCAGGACGATCGCGCTGTTCCGCTGCACGCAGATGGTCTTGTACGGCAAGGGCTGACGTCGCCCGGCCCCGACACCCGGCGGCGTTGGATCGGCGCAGAATCGCACCTCGATTCGGGGCCGCGCATGAGCTCGCTGTTTCCCTACGGACCGCTGGCCGACCTGGTGCTCGTGCTGCACCTGGGCATCGTCTTGTTCGTCGTCGGCGGCCTGGTGCTCGTGCTGGTCGGCAACCGACTGCAATGGGCCTGGGTCAACACCGCCTGGTTTCGCGTCGCGCACCTGCTGGCGATCGCGTTCGTCGTCGTGCAGGCCTGGCTCGGCCGGGTGTGCCCGCTGACCACGCTGGAATCGTGGCTGCGCGCCAAGGCGGGCGGTGCTGGCTATCACCGCAGCTTCATCGAGTACTGGGTGCAGCGCATCCTCTTCTACGAGGCGCCGACGTGGGTGTTCGCGCTCGCGTATACGGTGTTCGGCTTGCTCGTGGTGCTGGCTTGGTGGTACTTTCCACCGCGGTTTCGCGCGTTCTCTTCGCTCGCCCGCCACGACGGCGCCGCTGCCCGCTGACACGGTGCCGGCCCGAAGACCAAATGCGCGTGGCTCGCGTCGCGCGGGGCCTTTGACCTTCGGAGGGTGCGATGTCGAAACCGATTGCTCGTGTCTTGTCTTGGGGCGCCGTGGCGGCGGGGCTGGCGCTGTGCGCCGGCGCACTGGCGCAGGCGACGCTCACGCGCGACCCCGGTGGTCAGGTGGCGCTGCAGGCGCTGCTCAACCAGGGCTTCGAGGTCAAGGCCGCGAGCCTCGGCGGATCGGGCGTGCAGACGCTGTACCTGCAGAAGTCGTCGTTGCTGTACGCCTGCCCGCTCGACGTCGATGGCCTGGCCTGCAGCCGCATCCTGTCGCGCTGAGGGCCGGGTGTCGCACAATCGCGGCTGCCCGACCCCGGACGCCCGATGTCATGAGGATTTCAGCCAAGCTCAGTGTGATCATCGCGGCGATCTTCGCCGCGGTCTGCTTCGGCGTGGCCATCACCGGCTTCAGCTCGCTCGGCGGCATCAGCGACCCGACGCAACTCGACGACGCCAAGGGCTTCGCCTGGTTCTGGGCCTTTCTCGGCGGCATCGGCGTGGTGTTCGGCGCCGTCGGCCTGTGGCTGCTGAGGAGCGAAGCCGACCACACGGCTGCGTGAGCCCCGGCCGGTCGTGCGCGCGTGCAGCGCTTCTTCATCGCCGACGTCTTCGCCGAGACCGCCTTTGCGGGCAACCCGCTGGCGGTGGTGATCGGCGACGAGGCACTGCCCGAGGCGACGATGCGGCGCGTCGCTGCCGAGATCAACTTCTCGGAGACCACCTTCCTGGTGCCGCTCCCGGAGCCCGATGGCGGCTATCGGGTGCGGCTGTTCACCCCGGCGCGCGAGATCGCGTTTGCCGGCCACCCGATCCTCGGCACCGCGGTGGTGCTGCGCCAGCACCTGGCGTTGCCGCTCGCCGCGCCGCTGCGCTTGAACCTGATGGTAGGGCCCGTCGGCGTCGCCTTCGAGCGCGACCCCGCCGGCGCGGAGGTCGCCTGGTTCGACGCGCCAGCGGTGACGCTGGGTGCCACCGTGCCGCGCGAGCCGATGGCGGCGGCGCTCGGCATCGCGGCGGACGACATCGACCCGGTGGCACCCGTGCAGCAGGCCGGCGCGGGCACGACGGCGATGATCGTGCCGCTGCGCAGCCTCGACGCGTTGCGCCGCTGCCGGCTCGACCTCGCCGCCTACGCCCCGCTGGCGGCACAGGGATGTCCGCCGCTGGTGTACCTGTTCAGCCGCGAGACCCACGACCCGCGCAACCACCTGTGCGCGCGCTTCTTCTTCGAGGCGCACGGCGTGCGCGAAGACCCGGCCACCGGCAACGGTGCCGCGTTCGTCGGTGCGTATCTGCTGGAGCATCGCGTGCTGGCGGGCGACGACCTGTCGCTGCGCATCGAGCAGGGCCACCAGGTGCGGCGGCCTTCGCTGGTGCTGCTGCGCGCACGCCGGGTCGGCGCAGGTCACGCGGGCCGCGCAGGCGCAGAACATCGCACCGGCCTCACCGGCGCGGCGAGCGAGATCCGCGTCGGAGGCGCGGTGATCCAGACCGTGCGCGGCGAGTTGCTGTAGGTCACCGCCGCTCGGCCGCCAGCAAGAGAAGCCGTCACAAGGAGCTCGCATGATCGTCGTCCTCGGTAGCGTGATCGCCAGGCCCGGCAGCTTCGACGAGGTGCTGCGGCTGAGCCAGGAGCACGTCGCGCGCTCGCGCGGCGAGCCGGGCTGCGTGTCGCACGCAGTGCACCGCGACAGCGAGCAGCCGCTCAGGCTGGTGTTCGTCGAGGAGTGGGCCGATCAGGCGGCCCTGGCGGCGCACTTTCGCGTGCCGGCGTCGCGCGCCGTCGTCAAGGCCTTGGCGGCGCTGGCCAGCGAGCCACCGCGCATCGCGGTGTACGACGCGACGCCGCTGCCGATGTAGCGGCGCCCCGGCTCAGAACTTGGTGTAGCCGCCGTCGATGACGAACTGCTCACCGGTGGCGTACGCCGACGCGTCACTGGCCAGGTAGACGGCGATGCCGCCGAAGTCGTCGATGTCGCCCCAGCGTCGTGCCGGGATGCGCGGCAGCACGGCATTGGCGAACTTCTCGTTGTGGACCGCGCGCTCGGTCATGTCGGTGACGATCCAGCCCGGCAGGATCGAGTTGACGCGGATCTTGTGCCGCGCCAGCTCGACTGCGAGCGCGCGCACGTAGGAAGTGACCGCGCCCTTGCTGGCGCCGTAGTGGCTGTTGCGCGCGGCACCTTCGAGCGCGGCGGTGCTGGCGGTGGCCACCAGCGAGCCGCCGCGGCCGTGCGCGACCATGTGGCGCGCCGCGGCGCGGAAGGTGAGGAACACGCCTTCGACGTTGATGCGCTGCACGCGGCGGAACTCCTGCAGCGTCATCTCGACCATCGGCGTCCCGCTGCCACCGACGCCCGCGTTGGCGAAGCAGGCGTCGACTCGGCCACCGAGCGCGTCGACCGACGCCGCGAAGGTGGCGTCGACCTGCGCCTCGTCGCCGACGTCGCAGACGAAGGCGTGCACGCGCGCGGCGTCGCCGCAATCGGCGGTCAGCGTGCCCTTGGCGCGCAGCGTCTTGTCCGGGTTGGAGCCCCAGATCGCCACCCTGGCGCCGGCGGCCAGCAGCGCGCGCGCCATCCCCAGGCCGATGCCGCCGTTGCCACCGGTGACAACGACGCCGCGCTCGTTCAGGTCGAAAGGCGTGTACATGGCAGAGGTTCTCGTTCGCTTGTCGCGGCTAGCCGGCCGCCACGATCACGTGCGCCTGGATCTTGCCGGCCACCGGACCTTCGCCGTGGCGGGTGGCGATCGCCGCCGTGGCGCGGTCGGTTGCGAGCTGAAGCAAGCCGGCATCTCGCGCCTCGATTTCGTTGCGCAGCGGCGTGCCGTGGCAGTACGCGGTGGCCGCGTCGCGTGCGCAGGCGGCGCGACTCACCTCCGCGCGGGTCTCGATCCCGATCTCGGCGAAGCCGGCGCGGCGCAAATCCTGCCGGATCACTGCGATGTCGTGATAGCCGTGCGGCGTGCGGGCGAGGAATCGCGGAGGGTCGTGTGGAAACACCGTGGCCACCGCGTTGGTGACGTCGTCGGCAAAGTCGTTTTCTTCGATGCGGTCCCAGACGGTGAAGACGAAGCGCCCTCCCGGCTTCAGCACGCGTCGCGCCTCGGCGTAGCCGGTGACCCGGTCGGGGAAGAACATGGCGCCGAACTGGCAGCAGACGACGTCGAACGACGCGTCTTCGAAGGGCAGGTCGAGCGCGTCCGCCTGTCGCCATTCGATGCGCGCATCGCGACCCTGGCGGGCGGCGGCATAGTCGAGCATGGGCTGGTTGAGGTCGGTCACCACGTAGCGTGCGGCGGCACCGAGCGTCGGCGCAAGCGCCCGCGCGACCACGCCGCTGCCGGCCGCCGTCTCGAGCACCGAGTGCGGCGAGGCGGCAGCGACGCGCTGCGCCGTGTGGCCGGCATAGGCCGCGAAGATCAGCGGGACCATCAGCGTGTCGTAGAACTTCGGTATCGACCCCGCGAACACCTTGTCGCTTTCAGCCATGAGCGCCCCTTTGAGCGCTATGGTGGCCGCGCGTACCGGCCTCGTCAACGTCGCGCCGCAGCCCTCGCCATCTGGCTTGCAGGGCGCGAGCGCAGCTTAGGCGAGCTCGGCGCCGCTAGGCGACGAAGAGCTGCCGGTCGCGCGCGCGCGTGGAGCCCGCCACGAAGTAGGGCTTGGTCCACGCATCGGTCGTGCCCAGGAACCAGGCCGCCTGCCTGGCGGCGCTGCGGTTGTCTCCGGCGCTGCGCATCGTGCGGCTGCCCGGCTTCTTGTCGCTGAGGCGATCGAGGAAGTTGTAGTGGTCGATCAGGAGCACGGCTTCGATGGCGAACGCGGTGGCGATGTCGGGGTCGTGAATGGCCAGCAGGTTGTCGCCGTTCTCCTGCTCGCCCCCTTCGGCCAGGTTGGAAGAGCCGCAGAACACGACGGCGTCTGGACGGCCGAAGCCGCACACCACGAACTTGTGGTGGATCTCGTGGCCACCGCCGATGCTGGGCACTTGCTCGAACGGTGCGGGCAGTTGCGCCTGCCCCGGCTTGCCGCTCACCAGGACTCCGCCCGTGGTGTCGGGCCCGTAGAGGAACACCTGGCCCGGCCTGTCCGAGATGCCGTAGCTGAAGGTGTCTGCGCTCGCGTGAAGCGCGGTCAATGCGTCGTACACCATGTTGGGTGGCGCCGGCTTGCCCTTCGGTGGCGGCTGCTGGATCGCCATCACCGCGAACAACACGCTGCCGCCGGCGCCGATGCTGCGCTCGTGGTCGATCCGGTCGACGATGCGGCCGAGCACCTTCTTCTCGTCGGCCGGCACGTGCGGCGAGAAGTCGATCTCCATCGGGTCGGCGCCGGACAGCGTGAACTCGTGCGTGGTCGTCGCCACGCCCGCGCTCGCGAATGCCGACGCGCGCGCCTTGGTGTCCCAGGCCAGCTGGAACGCGCTGGCGTACACCGCGGCGATCGCCGGGTCGTCGAACACGAGGACGTGGTTCGCATTGACGTACAGCCCGGTCACCGAGAAGTTGGTGGACCCGGTGAGGACGCTCACCGGCTTCTTGCGCTGCGCGTCGGCATAGACGACGAACACCTTGTCGTGGGCATAGCGCCCGAACTTGCCGCGCAGGATGGCGCCGCTGCCCGCCAGGCCGGCGAAGCGCTGCTCGAACTCGTCTTCGGGCGCATTCTTGGTGGCGGTCGACTTGTGAAGCGAGGCGTTGTCGAGGATGACGCGCACGCGCTTCTGGCTGCCGAGATCGAGCAGCGCGTTGACGATATCGGGCTCGTTCAAGTCGTAGGCGAACACGTCGAGCCGGCAAGCGTCGTCGTCGTGGATTCGATTGAGCAGTTCGCCGATCCGTTGGCGCGCAGTCCCACCCGCCCAGGTGTAGACATCGAGGAAGGTGAAGTCCTTGCCGTCGCGGTCCTTTCCGGCAACCTGGCTGGTGTCGAAGCCGAGCGGCGCGGACTTGGGCGTGAGGATCAGGTCGTGGCCGAAATGGTTCACGTACGCCTGAGACTGCACGTAGCCCCGCGCGAAGCCGAGCTTGGCCTGCGCGGACTCGAGGCGGTCGAGTTCGATCGTCACCGTGGCGCTGCGTGCAGGATCCAGCGGCAGCAGGTGGGCCTGATCGTCGAAGTAGCGCGGCGTCACCGTGTAGGCGTAGCGGCCGAACGGCGGCTTCAGTCCCTGGTGGTCGCTGCCTGGCACGTGCACCCAGCGAAACCTGTGCAGCGGGGCATTCACCGTGGAGAACGCCGGTTCGGCCGCGACTTGCGCGTGTACCTCCGGGTGTTCGAACTGCAGCTTGTTCCACAGGAAATAGGACGGTCGGCCGTCGGGCCTCACCTGGATCGTGAAGCCGGCGAGGCGCCCGCGGTCCGCCTGCTGCGTGATGTCGAACGCGAGCAGTGTCTTTGCGTCACCACGGCGCGCCACGACGACGAGACTGCCATTGACCTGTCGAACCGTGGTCGAAGTCATCGCCATCTCCCCATCGCCGCATTCGCGCACCGGATGGGCAAGTCTCGGAATGGGCATGCCGAGCGTCAACCCGTGCCG
>DATJYZ010000312.1:0-2703 GCA_035499355.1 Burkholderiaceae bacterium
CACCGCGCCGTTCATCGTCATCGACACGCTGACCTTGTCGAGCGGGATGCCGTCGAACAGGATCTTCATGTCCTCGACCGAGTCGATCGCCACGCCGGCCTTGCCGACGTCGCCGGTGACGCGCGGGTGGTCGCTGTCGTAGCCGCGGTGGGTGGCGAGATCGAACGCCACGCTGACGCCCTGCCCGCCGCCGGCCAGCGCCTGGCGGTAGAACGCATTGCTCTCCTCGGCGGTGGAGAAGCCGGCGTACTGGCGGATCGTCCACGGCCGGCCGGCATACATCGTGGCCTGCGGCCCGCGTACGAACGGCTCGAAGCCCGGCAGCGTGTCGGTGTGCGGCAGTTCACGCACGTCGGCCACGGTGTACAGAGGCTTGACGGTAATGCCTTCGGGCGTCACCCAGTTCAGCGCCTCGAGCCGCCCCAGCGGGGCCGCTTTGGCCGCCGCCTGGCGCCACTGCTCGAGCGAGGCGGTGCGGAACTCGTTGGATTGCGACATCTTCGATCGACTCCTGGGTGCACGGCGTCCCGCGCGGAACTCCGAGGCCCGGCGGGGCGCCGCGCGCGACCTCATTGGGCGCCCTAACCGCGGCGCTTGCCAGCACCGGCGCGCCGGCCTATGATCCGCGCATTATGCATAATTATAAATTCATAACCAAGCGCGCCGCGACTTCGGAAACCCGCCCCGCGTGACCGACTCCCGCACGACGACCTCCCGCACGCCCGCGGCCAACGCCGCGCGACCGGTGGCGGCGCTGTCGCCGCGTGCGCTCTACCAGGAGGTGGCCGATCGCCTGCGCGACAAGATCTTCAGCCGCGAGCTCGAGCCCGGCGCCTGGATCGACGAGCTGAAGCTCGCCGCCGAGTGGGGCATCAGCCGCACGCCGTTGCGCGAGGCGCTGAAGGTGCTGGCCGTCGAGGGCCTGGTGACGATGAAGGTGCGCCGTGGCGCCTACGTCACGGAGATGTCGCGCGACGACGTGACGCAGGTCTACCGCCTGCTCGCGCTGCTCGAGAGCGACGCCGCCGGCGAGGTGGCCGAGCGCGCCAGCGACGCGCAGCTCGGCGAGCTACAGGTTCTGCACGACCGCCTGGAGAAGCAGGCACGGCAGCGCGACGCCTTTTTCGCCACCAACGAAGCCTTCCACTTCAAGCTGCTGGAGATCGCCGGCAACCGCTGGCGCCGGCAGATCGTGGCCGACCTGCGCAAGGTGATGAAGCTCAACCGCCATCACTCGCTGTTCAAGCAGGGGCGCATCAACGAGTCGCTGGCCGAGCACCGCGCCGTGATGCGGGCGCTCGCGGTCCGCGACGCCAAGCGGGCGACGCAGCTGATGCGCAAGCACTTCGAGAGCGGGCTCGAAGCGGCCACCGGCTGAGCGCCGAGCGCCAAGCGCCGAGCGATGAGCGGACTCAGCCGTCGCGGTGCGCCGGGCGCAGGCGCGACCCCGAGCCGCCCGGCGGATGGCTCGGCGAGGTCACTCGCGCTCGACCTCGCTCAGGGCCGCGCCTTGCCCACCAGAACCGGATCAGCACGGTAGACGTCGGGGTGCAGCCGCTTCAGATCGTCGATCTTGGGCAGGTCGTTGATGACGATGTATGGATAGGTCGGGTTGCGTACCAGGAAGTCCTGGTGGTACCCCTCGGCCGGGTAGAAGGTGCGATTCGGTTCCACGGTTGTTGCCAACGGCGCGCCGAACACGCGCGCCTGGCCTATCTGTGCCAGATAGGCCTTCGCAACGCGCGCCTGCTCGTCGTTGAGCGGAAAAATCGCGGAGCGATACTGAGTACCGACATCGGGACCCTGCCGGTTCAGCTGCGTCGGGTCGTGCGCCACCGAGAAGAAGATCTGCAGCAGTCGCGCATAGCCGACCTCGCGCGGGTCGTAGGTGACCTGCACAGCCTCGGCGTGCCCGGTCCTGCCCGAACCGACCATCTCGTAGACCGCAGTCTTCGCATCGCCGCCGGCGTAGCCGGACACCGCGTTGCTGACGCCTTTCACATGCTGGTAGACGCCCTGTACGCCCCAGAAACAACCTCCTGCCAGCACGGCCACCTCGGTCGAGGCTGCCGTCGCCGACGCGCCGCCCGCGAACGCCGGCACCACCCGCGCCTCGCTGTGGGCCTGTGCGACCTGGCGCCACAGCACGGCGCCGCCGACAACGCAGAAGCCCGCGAAGGCGATCGTCCGGCGCGTCGCGCCATCAGGTGGGAATGCCGAAGAACTCATGTATCGATCTCCGTTAGCCGAAGGAATGTGGACGCTCGAATCATCGAATACCCCTTGGTCGATGTCGTCTGGCAAGTCTTTCGTCGTCGGGCCCTGATCGAGGTCGCGCGCGGCGTCCTCCATGCGATTCGCCAGCTGGGCTGCACTATGCTGCGGGTCGTCGCGGACAACCGCTGTCGGATCGATGCCACCCCGCCACCGGGCCACCATTGCCAACGCAGATGCACCGTCAGTGCGCAGCCGGCCGCATTTGCGGTTTCGCATGCGCATCACGGATGGCAGCGTGATCGCCGTCGGGCCCGGCAAGATCGCGTTGCTCGAAGCCGTCGAACGCAATGGCTCGATCACCGCGGCGGCCAAGAGTCTGGACATGTCGTACCGGCGCGCCTGGCTCCTGCTCGATGAGCTCAATCACTCGCTACGCCAGCCGGCGATCGAAAGCGTCAAAGGCGGCATCCATGGCGGCGGCTGCGA
>DATJYZ010000313.1:0-12379 GCA_035499355.1 Burkholderiaceae bacterium
GTACAACCGGTGTCCCGCGCTGACCAGACGGCGCATCGCCTTGCTCACCGCGTCCGTGCCGCCCGCCACCGTGCCGAGGTGGCGCACCTCGCTGTCGCGCGCAGCGTCGGCCAGCGCAATGTCGATGCTGTCCTTGTGCACGTCCAAACCAACGAACACGGTGGTAGATTCATTCATGGCCCGTCTCCTTTGCAAGTTCGCATTCGCCCCCATTGGGCGACTCGATGTGGCTCGGCGCACCCGCGTGCGCAACCCACGGTAGTCCGGGAGACGGGCCACCTCAACGGGTCAAGCCATTCTGTCTAGGCGTGCGGTCGGGGCCTGTCGCGGCGTTGACAGGCCGCGGGGCGGCGCCCTGCCTACACTGCCGGACGCCGCACCGCGCGGCCCGATCACGATGAGCGCCACGCCGTGCCTGCGGACCTCGACCTGATCACCACCCGATGAGCACGACGAACCCCGAACCCTGGTACTTGCCGATCGCCGACGAAGTGGCGGTGTTCGAGGCGGCGTGGCGCGCACGGCTGCCGGTGCTGCTCGAAGGGCCCACCGGATGTGGCAAGACGCGCTTCGTCGAGCACATGGCGTGGCGCCTGCTGCCGCGCGAGGGCGTGCACGCGGGGCGGCCGGCGCTGATCACGGTGGCGTGCCACGAGGACCTGACCGCCACCGACCTGGTGGGCCGCTACCTGTTGATCGACGAACAGACCGTGTGGAGCGACGGCCCGCTGACCCGCGCGGTGCGTCACGGTGGCCTCTGCTACCTCGACGAAGTGGTCGAGGCGCGCAAGGACACCACCGTCGTGATCCACTCGCTCACCGACCACCGGCGCGTGTTGCCGATCGAGAAGACCGGCGAGCTGCTCGCGGCGCACCCGGACTTCCTGCTCGTGATTTCCTACAACCCGGGCTACCAGAGCGCGCTGAAAGACCTGAAGCCATCGACGCGGCAGCGTTTCGTGACGCTGCCGTTCCGCTATCCGCCACCGGAGGCGGAGGCGACCGTGATCGCGCACGAAGGCGGCATCGACGGCGCGCTGGCGCGGCAACTGGCGCTGCTCGGCGCCAAGGTGCGCGTGCTCGAGGGCCACGGCCAGGCCGGACAGGTCGGCACCCGGCTGCTGGTGTACGCGGCGCAGCTGGTGGCGCAAGGCATCGCGCCGCGGCGCGCGGTGGAAGCCGCCGTCACGCGCGCGGTCGGCGGCGAGCCTGAGCTGCAGCAGGCGATCACCGAGCTGGCCGACGTGCTGCTGCCGTGACGCACAACCAACGCCCCTTGGCCGCGGCGACCTTGGCCGAGCTGAAGCCGATGTTGGCGCTGTTCGCGCAGGCGATCGCCGGGCGCGTGGTGGCCCTGCGCGACGACGACGGCCGCGCCGCACCGACCCGCCTGCGCAGCGACCCGACCGCCGCCATGGTCCTGCCGCGTCGGATCGACTTCTTCGCCAGCGCGCGCGAGAACCGCGGCGCGTACCGCATCGCCGTGCTGCGCGAGGCGCTGGCCGTGCACGACGACGCATCGCTGCACGCCGCGCTGGCCGCCGCCAGCGTGTCGTGGCGACGCATCTTTCATTGGCTCGAACGCCTGCGCGTCGACGCTGCGCTGGCGCGGCACTATCCGGGAGCACGTGCCGATCTGCAGCGGCAGCGCGCGCACGACCTTGCGCGCCGCCACGCGATGCCAACGCGGCTCTGGCCGTTGACGCGCGCGATCGAAGGCCTGTCACGCCATGCGCTCGGCGACGCAGCGGTGGCCGAAGACCCGGCGCTGCGCGCGCGGTTGCACCATGCCGACGTGCTCGCGGTACGCGCCGACGCGCACCCGCTGCACAGCGCACTCATCGCCACCCGCATCTGCGCAGAGCTCGGCATCCCGGCCGTCACTCGTCGGACCTTGCGTGCTGTCGCCAGCGGCAACACGGTGCCGACCGCACTGACCCTGCCCGGTGGCCACGAAGGCGAGGCCGCGAACATCGGGCCGGGGCCGATCGACGCCGCCGGAAACGAGGCCGTGGTGTCCACCCCCGCCGGGGTGAGCAGTCGCGCCAACGGCGCCGGCGCCCGCCTTGCCGTCGACGGACGCACGATGCCGGCACCGGCGACCGCCGCCGCAGCCGCGGACCCGCATGCAACACCCGCCGGCAGCATGGGCGGACGCAGAGCAGGGTCACGCAGCGACGACGAACCGCCGGGCCGCCGCATCGCGATCGACGAGTGGGACTATCGACAACAGCGCCTCCTGCCCGATTGGTGCACGCTGTTCGAGTGCCGCCAGCACGGCAGCGACACGCTGTTCATGGCCCGCGTGCGCCACCGCCACGCCGCGCTCGCGCGCCGCGTGCACAGCCAGTTCGCGGCCTGGCGGCCGGAGGGCCTGCTGCGCGTGCACGGTGCCGCCGATGGCGACGAGCTCGAGCTCGATCGGGTCGTGCAGGCGCTGGTCGATCGCCGCGCCGGCGTCATCGACGACGCGGCGTGGTACGTGCGCCGCGACCGCGCGCAGCGTGACGTAGCCACCGCGTTGCTGGTCGACACCAGCGCGTCGACCGACTTCGTGCTGCCCGACGCATCGGCAGTCGGCCCGCCGCGGCCGGCGCCGTCGGCGCAGGCCGATGCGGTGTACCTGTACGACCTCGCGCTGGCCCCGCCACCGGCCGACGCACGACCGCAGCGCCGTGTGATCGACGTCGCCAAGGAGGCGTTGGCGCTGATGTGCGATGCGCTGCATGCACTCGGCGATTGCTTCGCCGTCTACACCTTTGCCGGCCAGGGGCGGGCGCAGGTGGACTTCCGCGTCGTCAAATCGTTCGACGAGGCGGTGTCGTCGCGCACCGCGGCTGCCATCGCCGCCTTGCGGCCGCACGGCGCCACGCGCACCGGCGCGGCGATCCGGCATGCCACTGCGCGACTCGTCAACCAGCCGCAGCGCCGGCGCGCGCTGATCGTGCTGACCGACGGCTACCCGGAGGACATCGACTACGGACCGCAGCCGCGCGACCTGCGATACGGCCTGGAAGACACGGCGCACGCGCTGCGCGAGGCGCAGACGCTGGGCGTGCAGACCTTCTGCCTGTCGATCGACCCCGCCGGCCACGACTACCTGCGGCGCATGTGTCCATCGCATCGCTACGGGGTGATCGACGACGTCGCGGCACTGCCCGGCGAACTGGCCAAGGTCTACCACGCGATGACGCGCGCGGGCCACGGCGACGGCTGAGCGCCACCGGACCTGCATGCGCAATCGCACGCCGCGCGGCCTCACGCGCACGCGGGCGCGGCGATGCGCGCCGGATTGACGCTATCGTGCGCTCCGATGGAACACCCCCTGGCGAGGCCGGGCAGATCGCTCGCGACGCTGCGCACGGCGCTCCTGTTGCTGAGCACGCTCATGGCCGGCGCGCTCGCCCACGCACAAGCCGCCGCGACCGCCAGCGACCCGGCCGCCGCGTCGCGCGAATCGTTTCGGCTCTGCGACGACCGCGCGTTCCTGGCGCTGAACATCGCGCGCAACTACATGATGACCGGGCACAACCGCGACACGGTGATGCCGCTTCTGCGCGACGACCCGGCCGCCGCGGCGATGGCCGAAGACATCCTCGGCCGCATCGATGCCGGCGCGGTGCGCCACCCCGGCGAGGTGGCCGCCGACGCGCTGTTCCAATGCGCCGCCGAGCAGAAGATGTCGGTCGGCGCCCCGCGCGAGCGGGTGGCGCTGTGCTTCACGCGCACCGACGTCGCGTTCTTCCTGCACGTCGAGCGCAGCAAGAACACGGTGCGACAGGACGCGGTGTCGAAGGTGCGCAAGCGCCTGGCGTCGCGCGACCTCTACCCGGTGGCGCTGATCAACCAGGTGGCAGAAGCCGTCTACGCGCCGGCGAAGCTGCCCGACCTGCGCCAGCTGATGGGCAGCGTCGCGTGGGCGTGCATCAACAACCGGCGGCCACCGACGGCATCGTCCGCATCGGCCGCGAGCCGTTGATCGGCCTCGACTGACCTCGGTTCATCGCCCAGCAACCGTCCGCCACCCCGAAAGCCGCCCTGGGCTGCGTCCTTGGCCCCGCCCGCGCACTGTCACGAGCAGTGCGGACAATCGTGGGGCGAACCGCCAAGCTGGAGGAGCCTCATCGTGGCGACCACAACGACGACCGATCCACATGCCTTGCAGGCCATGTACGGCTCAGACGCCAACGGGTTGATCTGCGGCTTTCGCTTTCACGCCGGCCGCGCCGCCGAAGCGATCGAATCACCGGCCGGCGCCGCGGCGATCGCGTCGGCACCGGCCGACGGCAGCTTTGTGTGGCTGCACTTCAACCTCGCGCACGCCGCGGCCGAGTCGTGGTTGCGCACGCATTCGGGACTCGACGAGTCGTTCTACGAGGCGCTCCACGAAGGCTCGCGCTCGACGCGCATCGAGCGCGTGCTCGACACGCTGTTCGCGGTGCTCAACGACGTGACGTTCGACTTCGCGTTCGAGGCCAGCGACGTTGCCACGCTGTGGATCAGTGCCCGGTCGCACGTGGTGATCACCGCGCGGCGCAGCCCGCTGCGCTCGGTGGACCGCCTGCGCGCTGCGGTCAAGCGCGGCGAGCGGGTGGAAAGTGCCGCTGCGCTGCTCGACCACCTGCTGCGCGACCAGGCCGACGAACTGCAGCGCATCGCGCGCAAGGCCACCGATCGCGTCGACGAGATCGAAGACGCACTGCTCGCCGGCCGCACCGAGAAGCTCAGCGCCGAGCTGGCGCAACTGCGCCGCATGAGCGTACGGCTGCAGCGCCTGCTGGCGCCGGAGCCCGGCGCGCTCTTTCGCATGCTGTCGAGCCCGCCGTCATGGGTGGCGGCCAACGACCGCCAGCGCCTGCAGCAGGCGAGCGAGGAGTTCTCGGTCGTGCTGCGCGACATCGGTGCGCTGCAGGAGCGTATCAAGCTGCTGCAGGACGAATCGGCCGCGCGCGTGGCCGAGGAGAACAACCGCAGCCTGTTCATCTTGACGATGGTCACCGTGCTGGCGCTGCCGATCAACCTGGTGTCGGGACTGTTCGGCATGAACGTCGGCGGTGTGCCGTTCAATCAGGAGCCGCTCGGCTTCTGGGTCGTGCTCGCGCTGATCGCCGCCGGCACCGCCGCGCTCGCCTGGTTCGCGGTGCGGCGGGTGGGACCACGGGGCTGAAGGACCATCGCCTATTGAGCGAAGACCGCGGCGTCAAGGGCTTCGCGTCGGGCGCCGATCAAGTGAGCAGGCGCTAAGCGGTCGGACCGCGCACCCGCTTGCGGGCCGCGAGTCGGTGCGTGCAAGCGGATGTTGCGCATGCCCGACTGCGCGGCGGGTGCATGACAGCCGTGCGCGCGCCGTGGCACAGTGATCCCCGTGGCCCGGAGTTCTTTCGACGGCCACCCCATCCGAAGAGCACCCACGCACGGGAGTACAGCCACGATGTTGAGCCTTGCGCAATCGTTGTTCCTCGATTCCGAGCTGCGTGTCGAGCAGGAGCTGCCGCACGCCGGCAGTGCGCTGGAGAATCCGTTCGTCTACGACGCGGTCGCGCGCGAGATCAAGCAGATGGCGCAGCGCGGCCTGGTCGAGATCGTGCAGGAGCACACCTCACCCGCCGGCGAGCCCTTGATCGACTCGCTGCGCTATCGGCGCGTGCGGCTCGGCTGAAGCCGCGCCGTCAGGCTGCGCGCCGCGACGGCAACGGGTACGCCGGGTCGTTGTAGCCCGGCGTCGACGGGTGCCCGGGCCTGACCAGCGAGTCGACCAGCGCCTCGTCGTCGGCGTCGAGGGTGCACTCCAGGGCGCCGAAGTAGTCCTGCCACTGCTGCAGCGTGCGCGGGCCGGCGATCACCGCGCTCACGGCCTGGTGCGACAGCACCCACGCGGTGGCGAAATGCGCGAGCGACAGGCCCTTGCGTTCGCAGTGCGCGCGCAGCGTCTGCGCCGCGCGCAGCGACTCGTCGCGGAACTCGGTTTCCATGATGCGCTTGTCGCCGCGGCCCGCGCGCGTGCCTTCGCCGGGGGCGGCGCCCGGTGCGTACTTGCCGGTCAGCACGCCGCGCGCGATCGGGCTGTACGGCACCACGCCGAGGCCGTGGTGCGCGCACGCCGGCAGGATCTCCACCTCCGGCTGCCGGTTCAGCAGGTTGTAGTACGGCTGGCACACCACCGGCGCCGGCATGTTGATGGCGAGCGCCGTGTGAACCACCTCGCCGATGCGCCAGCCGCGAAAGTTCGACAGGCCCCAGTAGCGGATCTTGCCGTCGCGCAGCAGTTGATCGATCGCGCGCAGCGGCTCTTCGAGCGCCATGCCGTTGAAGTCGCGATGCAGGTAGTAGACGTCGATGCAGTCGATGCCCAGACGCTGCAGGCTGGCGTCGCACGCGCGCTGCACCCAGCGCCGCGAATAGCCCGACTCGTTGGGCCGCTCCGACATGCGGTTGCCGAGCTTGGTGGCGACGATCCAGTGGTCGCGCCGGCCCTTCAGCAACTCGCCGACCATCGCCTCCGACTTGCCGAGGCTGTACACGTCGGCGGTGTCGATGAAGTTGACGCCATGGTCCTGCGCGTGGGCGACGATTTCGCGCGCGACGCCGAGTTCGGTCTGGTCGGCGAACATCATCGTGCCCAGGCACAGCGGCGACACTTTCAGCGGGCTGGCGCCCAGGTGGCGAAACTCCATCGACGACTCCTTCGCGGGCGAGCCCGCACAGTATGCCGGCGCGCTCGAGCGCCCATGCGCGGCGGGGTCGGCCACAATGCGGCGCACGCATGTGCGCCCGCCCCGCCCAGCCGCTGCGCGAGTACCGCGCCAAGCGCAACTTCGCCACCACGCCGGAGCCGCCCGGCGACGAGGCTGCGGCATCTGCAGGTCAACTCGCCTACGTGATCCAGAAGCACGCGGCCACGCGGCTGCACTACGACCTGCGGCTCGAGCACGGCGGGGTGATGTGGTCGTGGGCGGTGCCCAAGGGTCCGAGCTTCGACCCGGCCGACAAGCGCATCGCGATGCGCACCGAGGATCACCCGATCTCTTACAACCGCTTCGAGGGCACGATCCCGAAAGGCCAGTACGGCGCCGGCACCGTCATCGTGTGGGACCGTGGCCGGTGGGAGCCGGCAGGCGACCCGGCGCGGGGCCTGGCCGAGGGCAAGCTGCTGTTCACGCTGCACGGCCTCAAGCTGCGCGGCCAGTGGGAGCTGGTGCGCATCAAGCCCAAGGACGGCGAACGCGGCGACCCGTGGATCCTGTTCAAGAAGCGCGACGCCTATGCGCGGCCGCACGGCGAGTTCGACGTCGTGCGTGCGCTGCCCGACAGCGTAGGCCCCGAGCCCGAGCCCGAGGCGGCGCCTGCGCCCTCCCGCGATACGCCGGGCGATCGCCGCAAGAAGCTGCGACCGCGCAAGGTGGCGGGCCTCGTGCTGCCCGATGCCGCCGTGCCGGCGGCGTTGCCGGCGGCGCTGTCGCCGCAGCTGGCCACACAGGCCAACGGCCTGCCCGCCCACGGCCGCTGGCTGTTCGAGATCAAGCTCGATGGCTACCGCATGCTCGCCCGCTTCGACGCCAAGGCAGGGGCTAGGCCGCATCTGTTCACCCGCAACGGCCACGACTGGTCGTCGAAGATGCCGCTGCTGGTCGAGCAGCTCGCGCAGCTCCAGCTCGGTGGCACATGGCTCGACGGCGAAGTGGTGGTGCCCGGCGCCGACGGCATGCCCAGCTTCAACGCGCTGCAGAACGCGTTCGACGGCAAGGCCACGCGCGACATCGTCTACTTCGTGTTCGACGTGCCCTATTTCGAAGGCTACGACCTGCGCGCAGTGCCGCTGCGCGAGCGCCGCGCGTTGCTCGAGGCGCTGCTCGCCAGACACCGCGGCGACCGCGTGCGTTTCAGCAGCGCGTTCGACGCCGACCCGGCCAACCTGATGCGCTCGGTCGAGCAGCTCAAGCTCGAGGGCATCATCGCCAAGCGCGACGACGCGCCGTACGTCTCGCAGCGCACCGACAGCTGGCTGAAGCTCAAGGCGCAGCAGCGCCAGGAGTTCGTGATCGCCGGCTTCACCGACCGCGGCGGTGACTCGGCCTCGCCCGAGATCGGCAGCCTGCTGCTCGGCGTGCACGACGATGCCGGCCAGCTGGTCGCGGTGGGCAACGTCGGCACCGGCTGGTCGGGCAAGGTCGCTGCCGAGCTGAAGGCCAAGCTGCTCAAGCTCGAAGTCGACAAGACGCCCTATGCCGTGGCGCCGTCGAGCAGCAAGCGCTGGGCGCGGCGCACGGGCGTCAGCGAGCGCTGGGTCAAGCCGCAGCTGGTGGCCGAAGTGGTGTTTGCCGACTGGACGCCCGACGGCCACATCCGCCACGCCAAGTACGTGGGGCTGCGCAGCGACACGCCGGCCAGGCAGGTGGTGCGCGAGGCGGTGGCCACGCCGGCCGGCGCGCTGCCGCTCAAGCGCCATGCCGGCACGACCAAGGTGACGCACCCCGAACGCGTGATCGATCCGGCGAGCGGCGCCACCAAGCTCGACCTCGTGCGCTACTACGAGAGCGTGGCCGATCGCTTGCTGCCGCACCTGAAAGGCCGTCCCTGCTCGCTGGTGCGCGGGCCCGACGGCGTGACCGGTGAGCTGTTCTTCCAGAAACACCTCGGCAAGATGACGCTGCCCGGCGTGAAGACCCTCGACACCGCGCTGTGGCCCGACCACGAACCGCTGCTCGAAGTGGCCAGCGTGCAGGGCATCGCCAGCGCCGCGCAGATGAACGTGATCGAGTTCCACACCTGGAACGCCAGCGTGCGGGCGATCGACAAGCCCGACCGCATGGTGTTCGACCTCGATCCCGGCGACGGCGTCGCCTGGCCGCGCGTGCAGGAGGCGGCCCAGCTAGTGAACGCGTTTCTGCAGGAGCTCGGGCTCGACGCCTGGCTCAAGACCAGCGGCGGCAAAGGGCTGCACGTGGTGGTGCCGATCGCGCCGCGCCTGCCCTGGGACACGGTGAAGGGCTTCTCGCAGGCTGTGGTCGAGCACATGGCACGGGTGGTGCCCAACCGCTTCACGGCCAAGAGCGGCGCGCACAACCGCGTCGGCAAGGTCTTCATCGACCACATCCGCAACGCGTTCGGCGCCACCACCGCGGTGGCCTACTCGGCGCGCGCGCGCCCCGGCCTGGGCGTGTCGATGCCGGTGTCGTGGGATCAGCTGGGCAACCTGAAGTCGGGCGCGCAGTGGACGATCGCCACCGCGCGCGAGCACCTGTCGTTCCAGACCACCGACCCCTGGGCCGCCTACTGGGGCGCCCGCCAGAACCTCGCCAAGCCGATGAAGCGGCTCGGATACAACAGCACCGAGGCCGCCTGAGGCCTTTCCGGGCCTTTGGACACATGGCGCGCAGGTGCCGGGCTTATCCTTGTCGTCCACGCCCGCGGTGGCAACCCGCGTGGCGCCCGTATCGGAGAACACGATGGCAGCAGCCCGATCGATCGCGTCGCTGACCCTGGGTTTCGGCCTGGTGTCGATCCCGGTCAAGCTCTACTCGGCCACCGAGAGCTCGGCGAGCGTGCGCTTCAACATGCTGGCCAAGGACGGCTCGCGCGTGAAGCAGCAGTACGTGTCGGAGAAGGATGGCAAAGTCGTCGAGCGCGCCGACATGATCAAGGGCTACGAGTTCGAGAAGGACAAATTCGTGCTCTTCGAGCCGAGCGAACTGAAGGCACTCGAAGAAGGCTCCAGCCACGTGATCGACATCGTCGCCTTCGTGCCCGAGAAGTCGATCGACCCGATCTACTACGACAAGGCCTACATGCTCGCGCCCGACAAGCGCGGCGGCAAGCCGTACGCGCTGCTGGCCGAGGCCATGCGCCAGAGCGGCCGCTGCGCGCTGGCGCGCTGGTCGTGGAAGACCAAGCGCTACGTGGTGCAGGTGCGCCCCGCCGAGGATGGCCTGATGCTGCAGCAGCTCTACTTCGCCGACGAGGTGCGCTCGCTGAAGGACCTGGCGATCGAGAAGGTTGATTGCACGCAGGCCGAACTCGGCCTCGCGATGCAGCTGATCGACCAGATCGCCGCCGACGGCTACGACCCGGCCGCATATCACGACGAGGAGAAGGAGCGCGTGCTGGCCGCGATCGACCGCAAGATCGCCGGCCAGCAGATCGTGGCCCACGAGGAAGTCGAGTCACCGGCCGGCGGCCAGGTCATCGACCTGATGGAAGCGCTGCGCGCCAGCCTCGGCAAGCGCGCCGCGGCCGGCGGCAACGGCAAGACCGCGCCGCCCAAGGCTGCGGCCAAGGCCGAAGCGCCGGTCGACGCGCTGAAGGAGCGCAAAGGCGTGCGCCGCGCCGCCACCGCCGAGGTCGCCGCGCCGGCGCGGGCGCGCGCCCGCAAGTGATCGATCGAGTGAACGCGCGTGCGCAGCCGCAAACCCGCTCGCGGGTGACTGCCGCCATCGCTGCCGCCGCGCACCGGACGCAGGTGCCGTGGCCAAGGCCCATTCGCTGAAGCACGTGCGCGACATGCTCGGCCTGTCGGCGACCACGGTGTCGCGGCTGGTCGACGCCGGCTTCGTCACGCCGGGCCGCGGGCCGCGCAACGAATACCAGTTCTCGTTCCAGGACGTGGTGCTGCTGCGCACCGCGCACCGCCTGCAGGCTGCCCGGATCCCGCCGCGGCGCATCGTCAGGGCGCTGACGAGCCTGCGCGAGCAGTTGCCCGAGCAGCTGCCGCTGAGCGGCCTGCGCATCAGCGCGGTCGGCAACGACGTCGCCGTGCAGGCCGGCGGCATGCAGTGGGACGCCGAGTCGCGCCAGATGCTGCTGGACTTCGAGGTCGCGCCCGCGGGTGGCACGGTGTCGTTGATCGGCCGCGAGTTCGATGCCGCCGCCGCGCCGGCCAAGCCGGTGGCGACCGCGAGCGCTGACGAGCACCTTGCGCAGGCCCGCGAACTCGAGGCTGGTGACCCGGCGGCCGCCGAGCGCGCGTACCGCGATGCCATCGCCGGTGGTGTCGACACGGCCGACGCCAGCCTGAACCTCGGCGCGCTGCTGTACGAAGCCGATCGTCTCGACGAGGCGCTCGCGGTGTTCGAGCAGGGCCTGGCACGCGCGCCGCAGGAGTCGCGGCTGCACTACAACCGCGCGCTGACGCTCGAGGATCTGCAACGGCCCGACGAAGCGCTGGCCGCCTACGAAGACTGCCTGCGACTGGCCCCGGAATTCGCCGACGCGCACTTCAACGCGGCGCGCCTGGCCGAGCAGCTCGGCAAGGGGCAGCTCGCGCTGCGGCACTTCAGCGCCTACCGCCGCCTGCAACGCTAGTGCCCGAGCGCATGCACATCACGCTCGACGGCGGCGCCACCGTCTCCGCTCTGCTGGAGGTGCCCGCGTCGCCGCTGGCGGGCTACGTGTTCGGTCACGGCGCGGGCGCCGGCATGGAGCACCCGTTCATGACGCGCGTCGCGCTGGGGCTGGCCGAACGCGGCATCGCGACGCTGCGCTACCAGTTCCCTTACATGGAGCGCGGCTCGCGCCGGCCCGACGTGCCCAAGGTGGCGCACGCCGCGGTGCGCGCCGCGGTGGCCGAGGCCGCGCGCCGACTGCCGCGATTGCCGTTGATCGCCGGCGGCAAGTCGTTCGGCGCGCGCATGACCTCGCAGGCGCAATCGGCGTCGCCGCTGCCGGGCGTGGTGGGGCTGGTGTTCTTCGGTTTTCCGCTGCACCCGGCGGGCAAGCCGTCGATCGACCGCGCGCAGCACCTGGCCGGCGTGAAGGTGCCGATGCTGTTCGTGCAAGGCACGCGCGACGAGCTCGCCGAAGCCGGGCTGATCGAGCCGACGGTCGAGGCGCTGCGCGGCGTCGCCAGCCTGCACTGGGTGCCCGACGGCGACCACTCGTTGCACGTGCCGGCGAAGTCCGGGCGCAGCGACGCGCAGGTGCTCGACACCGCGCTCGACGCCGTGCGCGACTGGCTCGAACGCATCCTCGAGCGCTAGGTGCGCGCAGCGCGCCGTTGGGGGCGACCCCAGCCAGGGCCGCCCCCAGCTGCGATACGCCCCGTCTAGGCGGTGACCTGCAACGTGCGTCCAATGCGTCGCGCGGCACGTGGGCCGCAACAACACCCGGAGCACCACATGTCGTTCAACCTGATCGTCAGCAGCGCCGCCAGCCTGGCCCATTTTTCCTTGCCATCGGAGCCGCACGAGGCGGTGGCGTCGATCGGTCACCCGCTCGACGCGGTCGCGCTCAACCCGCAACCGTTGCCGCCACGCGAGCTCGGCACCTCGCTGTCAAGCCGTTTCGACGCGGTGGCGATCAATCCGCAGCCGTTGCCGCCGCGCGAGCTGGGCCTCGGGTCGCTGCTCGGCAAGCTGGACGAGGTAGCCCTGAACCCGCAGCCGCT